>JACOEJ010000038.1:4682-28787 GCA_024998645.1 Nitrospira sp. | reverse complement strand
AAACTCACACTCGAATATGAGGGGACGCACTACGCCGGTTGGCAGCGTCAACTCAATCAACCCACGGTTCAAGAGGCAGTCGAAACCGCGATCAAGAACGTGACGCAACAGACGATCTCCGTCGTCGCTGCGGGACGCACCGACGCCGGTGTGCACGCGCTGGGGCAGGTCGTCAGCTTTCGCATCGATCGGGACATGACGGCCTATGAATGGACGATGGCGTTGAACGCCCATCTCCCTCCCGATATCTCAGTCCGCGCCGTCGACTTTCCTCCCCCTGAGTTCCATGCTCGCTACAAAGCGAAAGGTAAACTCTACCAATATCGGATCCTTAACCGCTCTCCGCGTCCTGCGTTGGATCGGCAATTGGTCTGGCACGTCTACAAACCGTTGGATGATGCGGCAATGAACCAGGCAGCCATACACCTCATCGGCCCACACGACTTTTCCTCCTTCGAAACGCAACCGACCGAAAACGAAGATCCGATCTGCCACCTTCAACGCCTCGTCGTGATCCGGGAGGGCCACGAACTCCGCATCGAAGCCTATGCCGACCGGTTTCTGAAACAAATGGTCCGCAGTCTCGTCGGCACGTTGGTCGAAGTCGGTCAGGGCAAGCGCGACCCCACCAGCTTCCCGGCCATCCTCGCCGCGCATGACCGGTGCGCAGCCGGTAAAACCGCACCCCCGCAGGGACTCTGCCTCATCCGAGTCGACTACTGAGAGTTCGGGGCAGCTTCCTACAGACAACATCTGAGCATTTTGGTATAGTCCCTCGTCGACCCGTTTACCCACTTACACAAGGAGATTGACGATGAAGATTGCCAGCCTGGTAGTCCTCGCACTCTTTATGGCCGTAATCACCCTGGCGCCAGTGGCCAGCGAAGCCGCCGGTCAGCAGAATAAGATGACGGCGTGCAACAAGCAGGCAAACGAGAAGGGGTTTGGGGAAGGGAAGGGCGACGAACGGAAGGCGTTTATGAAGGAGTGCCTCTCCGCGAAGCCGGCCAAGAGCGCGAAAACGGCTCAGCAGGAGAAGATGAAGACGTGCAATAAAGAAGCGGGCGAGAAGAGCTTGAAGGGCGATGACCGGAAGAAGTTCATGAGCACCTGTCTATCGAACTAGCAGCGATACCCCGGCGCGGCTCCCGCCGCGCCGGATTCCATTTCCCATCTTTTACCGAACATTCTCCAAATAGACAGTCCACTGGCAATCATCTGCGCCTGAAACATGCGCGGAAACGAATAGTCCTGCAAAAGTGAAAGAGCGGGATTGGAAGAGGCCAGAAAGGAGGGATTAGAACGGCAGCTGGGAGTCGCGGGCTTCGAGCTTCTTGCGGAGTTCGATCAACTCCTGTTCAAGCGCGGCGAACCGGTCGCTGATGGGATCGGGGAGGTTGGTTTGATCCATCGTCACATCGGGCAGCCTTTCGCCCTGCGTCTTGATGACGCGGGCCGGGACGCCGATAACGGTGGAATTGGGCGGGACGTTTTTGATGACGACGGAATTCGCGCCAATCTTGACGTTGTCACCGATTTTGATGCCGCCGAGAATCTTGGCCCCGGCGCCGACGACCACGTGATTGCCCAGCGTCGGATGTCGCTTGCCACGCTCTTTGCCGGTTCCGCCGAGGGTGACGCCCTGAAAAAGCGTGACGTAGTCACCGACTTCAGCTGTTTCGCCGATCACGACGCCCATTCCATGATCGATAAAAAACCCTGTGCCGATCTTGGCAGAAGGATGAATTTCAATGCCGGTCAGCCAGCGGGCCAGCTGGGACAAGGCTCGTGGCACAAACGGCACGCCATACGATTTCAACCAATGGGCGATTCGATAGATGAGCAGCGCATGGAAACCGGCGTAGGTCAGAATGACCTCCAGCCGGCTCGTGGCTGCCGGATCCCGATCGAACACGGCCTGGAGATCCTGTCGAATGGCTTTCAGCATCGTGCGCTATCCTACGGCAGTCACACAGCCTCAATCAAACAGACAGCATGGGCATGCATGCCTTCTTCCCGTCCCACCGCATCGAGGCCTTCGCCGCTCTTCACCTTCACGTTCACTTGCTCGGCATCGATCCCCATCACCTGCGCCATCTGTTTCTGCATGGCAGCGAGGAAGGTACTCAAGCGCGGAGCCTGGGCCACAATGATGGTATCGACATTCACGACCCGATAGCCCTTCTTTGTCAATTTCCCCATCACATCTTCGAGGAGTTTGAGGCTGGAGATCCCTTTGTACTTCTGATCGGAGCTGGGATAATGCCGGCCAAGATCCCCTTCGCCCATCGCTCCCAGCAAGGCATCGCAGACCGCATGGACCAGGACATCGGAGTCCGAATGGCCCAGCAGTCCTTTCGAGTGCGGCACCTCGATCCCGCCAAGAATCAGTTTTCGTCCGGCCCCGAGGGGATGCACGTCATACCCGCAACCCACGCGAATCTTCGTTGCCATTACGATCCTCCCGAACGCGCGGCAGTACGGGAACCCAGAATCGCTTCCCCGATCACCATATCTTCCGGTCGCGTTACCTTGATGTTTTCTCCGCTGCCTTCCACAACGACGACGGGATGGCCGACCCATTCAAAGAGAAAGGCATCGTCCGTCGCATGGACTGCTTCCGCATGGGCCTTGCGGTGAGCCGCCTGCAGCCAGTCACATCGGAATGCCTGCGGCGTTTGCGCAAGCCATAACGGCTGACGATCGACGGTGCGTTCGATCCGATGCTCAGACCCGACCTGCTTCACCGTGTCGCGCATGGGAAGCGCGATGATCGCCCCGCCATGCTGTCGTGCCGCTGCCACCACCTCCTCGACCATTTTCTCTGTCAGAAACGGCCGAACCGCATCGTGCACGACGACGATGTCCGTTTCATCCGGAACATGTTCGAGGGCATGCCGAACGGAGTCCTGCCGCTCCCGTCCACCTGCAACCACTTTTGTGATTTTCGAAAACCCGTACCGCACGGCCAGATCGTTCAGACAGTAGTCAAGATCGGCTTGCGGGACAGCCAGGATGATCTGATCGATACAGGGAGAGGATTGGAGCACACGCAGAGAGTGAACGACGAGCGGCTCCCCCCCTAACGCGAGGAACTGCTTCGGAACTGAGCCGCCCATCCGCAACCCTTTGCCGGCTGCGGGAACGACCGCGACCACACATCTATCCACGAGCGACTTGCAGCTCCTCTCGCTCGGCATCTTCTTTCAAGCGAGTGAAAATCATACGTCCGGCGGTCGTCTGCAACACGCTGGTCACCACGACATCGACATTGCGGCCGATGCACCGCCGGGCATTGTCCACGACAATCATAGTACCGTCGTCGAGATACGCCACGCCCTGGCCGGCTTCCTTGCCTTCTTTCAACACAAAGACGCGGATGGTCTCACCCGGCAACACGACAGGCCGCAGGGCGTTACAAAGCTCGTTGATATTGAGGACGCGGACGCCCTGCAACTCAGCGACTTTGTTTAGATTCAAATCATTCGTCATGATGCGCGCGCCCTTCTTCTTGGCAAAGACGACCAGCTTCGCATCAACCTCTTTCACATTCGGAAAGTCCTCTTCCACAACCTGCACATCGATATCCGCCATTTTCTGAATCTTATTGAGAATATCAAGTCCACGGCGGCCACGGGCGCGCTTCAGGGAGTCCGACGAGTCTGCGATATGCTGTAATTCGTGCAGGATGAACTGAGGAACGAAAAACGTGCCTTCCAGAAAGCCCGTTTCACACAGGTCTGCGACACGACCATCGATGATGACGCTCGTATCGAGCACTTTGAGACTATTCGAACTGCCGGAGAGATCGGCCGACCGTGACGGAGACGCTGGGAACTGTTCCTTTCCGAATCGCGCCCCCATCACCAAACCCAGATAGGGAAACCCGAGGAGAAATACCAGTCCGCCGATGTGAAACAGAAACGTCTGCACATCGAATATTTCACCGCCAACCCACTCGACCAGCCCGGTCATTAAAAGCCCGACCGCCAGACCTGCCGTCGCACCGACAATGATACCGAATGACAATGTTCGTAACGCGTATTCACCGACGACGATGAGCCCACCGGTCACCGCCCCGATCCCGAACCCGTACAACCAGAACGCACCGCTGGCACTTTCGGCACGCAAAAACAAGACCATGCCTGCCAGCGCACTGAGAAGGATAAATATGGCTCGCGATATCATACCGGAACCCCCTCTCCCTCGTGGCGCCCCTCCGGGCACCCTCTCACCATGTCATGGACGGAGTGTAAGATAAATCGTCCGCCCCTGCCGCTTCAACAGCATGAGCACGGCCTCGTTTTTTGGCAACTTGGCCGCAATGCGCTCGTACGTCTTCAGGGATGTCACCGGCTGCCGATTGATCTCGATAATCATGTCGCCTTCCCGGACACCGGTTTCCTCGGCAGTACTGCCGGGCTTCAC
Organism: Nitrospira sp.; assembly: GCA_024998645.1. Classification (GTDB taxonomy): domain Bacteria; phylum Nitrospirota; class Nitrospiria; order Nitrospirales; family Nitrospiraceae; genus Nitrospira_D. The sequence goes on along the minus strand of JACOEJ010000038.1, from coordinate 24,359 downwards.
CCGCACCACCACGACTCCGCGCTCGCTGGACTTCATTCCGTACCGGCCGGCCACTTCGTCGGTCAGCTCCCGCACATCCAGATCTGACAGAATCCCGGTTGGCGCCGCCGTTTCAGCCGACTCCTCCTCTCCCGATTGCGTCATGGATTTCGGCTGCTCGACGATGGCCAGGTCGATCGTTTTCGGCTTCTTCTCACGGATCAACTTGACGGATACTTTCTTCCCCACCGGCGTCTGCGCCACCGCGTTCCGCAGATGCGTGGGAGAATCCATCGGCTTCCCATCATACTCCACGATCACATCGGCGCGCTCCACCCCGGCTTTCTTGGCAGGACTGTCGTCCATCACATCGCTGACCAGCACGCCTTTGGTATCGGCCACGCCGAACTGCTTTGCTAGTTCAGGCGTCAACTCCTGAATCGACACACCCAGCCAGCCACGGACGACCTTACCCGTCTTGACCAGCTGATCCATGATGGAGCGGGCCATGTTACTCGGCACCGAAAATCCGATCCCCATGTTGCCGCCGCTCTGGCTGAATATGGCGGTATTGATTCCCGCTAACTCACCGCGCACGTTCACGAGCGCCCCGCCGGAATTCCCGGGATTGATCGCCGCATCGGTTTGAATAAAGTCTTCGTACTCCGCGATCCCCGCCGCTCGCCCTAACGCGCTGACGATTCCCAGCGTGACGGTCTGAGTGAGGCCGAACGGATTGCCCACCGCCAGCACGAACTCGCCGACTTCTAATTGATCGGAATCGGCCCAGGCGACTGTCGGGAGATTGGTCGCATCAATCTTGACGACCGCGATATCGGTCTTGGGATCCGTCCCGATCAACTTGGCTTTGAACTCGCGCTTGTCCGAAAGGGTCACGCGAATTTCATCGGCCTTGCCGACCACATGGTTGTTCGTGATGATCAACCCGCTCGAATCGACAATGACCCCTGACCCTAAACCACGCTCTTTTTTTTCTTTCGGCTGTTGCTGTTCAAACCGGCGGAAAAATTCATCGCCGAAAAACTTGCGGAAAAACGGATCCTCAAACGGCGTCGCATGAGGCCCGCCTTCTCCCTTACCTGTCTTGGTCGCATAGATGTTGACGACTGCCGGCTTGACCGCTTTGGCAATCTCAACAAACGTCAGGTTTCCCATTCCTGGCAAGACAGGCTGTGGAGCAGTGGCAACCGGCCTAGCCAGCGGGGGCACCTCGCTATCCGGAACAGCATGCCCGTTTGACAACCAGCCTAGATCAGATGCCACCACAAATCCGATGATTATCCCCGCCGTAAGCAGCACCGCAGCGACCATCCAGCTGCGGCTTGATCCGGGCCTCTGATTGGGTGTTTCCATCATACTTCTACCTGCGTCCAATGAATCGTCGACAGAGCAGTTATTGAACCTCTCCGGAATAAATCCCCATGATCGTGTGGAGAAATTTCACCGCCTCCGCCTTCGGACGCTGGAAAGAGTTCCGCCCGATGATGCTGCCGAACCCGCCGCCGTCCCGAATGGCCCGGGCTTCATCGAACACATTCTTGTCTTCGCTCTTGGCGCCTCCGGAGAAAATCACGATGCGGCGGCCGTCGAACGAACTCTGCACCACATGTTTCACACGCTCTGCCAGAGTTTTGATCGGGATTTGGGTCGATTCGTAGACCTTCTTGGCAGCCGCCTGTTCGAGGTGAGCGGTCGGCAACTTGACCTTGATGATGTGCGCACCAAGTTGCGCGGCGATCTGCGCCGCATAGGCCCCGACATCCATCGCCGTTTCACCCTCTTTGCTGAGCGAAGACCCGCGCGGATAGGACCAGACGACGACCGCCAGACCGGAGGCCTTGGCTTCTTCCGTAATGGCTCGCAATTGTTCATACATGGTATTGCAGTGGGCCGATCCCGGATAAATCGTAAACCCCACAGCCGCACAGCCTAACCGCAAGGCATCCCTGACACTGCTCGTCACGGACGGCAGCGGATCTTTCTCATCGTGCAACACATCGTGGTTGTTCAACTTGAGGATCAATGGAATCTGGCCCGCAAAGTGACTGGCGCCCGCTTCCAGAAATCCCAACGGCGCGGCATAGGCATTACATCCTGCGTCGATACCGAGCTGAAAATGATAGTGGGGATTATAACCAGCCGGGTTTGGGGCAAAGCTACGGGCCGGCCCATGCTCGAATCCCTGATCGACCGGCAGGATCACAAGCTTGCCGGTACCGGCCAGTTTGCCATGACGCAGCATGCGCGCCAGATTCGCCTTCGTGCCTGCATTATCACTTTCATACCAACTGAGAATTTCCCGTACCCGATCTGCCATGACAATCCTCCCGGAGAAAATGACGTGAAGAATGCGCGTTACGCCCGGCCCTGAGTATAGGCTTCGACGGTCTCGACATCGCCCTGACTGCCGATAATCAAGGGGACCCGCTGGTGAAGTTTTTTCGGCTCGATATCAAGAATTCGCATCGTACCGGTAGAGGCTCGCCCCCCGGCCTGTTCCACCACCATACCCAATGGATTGGCCTCATAGAGGAGCCGCAGCTTTCCTTCCGGCTTATCCACTTCGCCAGGATAAAGGTATACACCTCCGCCAAGCAGGATGCGATGTACGTCTGCGACCAGGCACCCCGAATATCGACCGCTGTACGGCCGACCGGCAGCTTTATCCGGGGTCTTAAGAAACTCGATATACTTCTGTATACCGGGAGTCCACTTGTGCCGGTTGCCCTCATTCGTCGCATAGACTTTCCCTCGCTCGGGAATCCGAATGCGTTCATGCGAGAGCAAGTATTCTCCGATGCCGGGATCCAGGGTAAACCCATGCACGCCATGTCCGGCGGTATACACCAGCATCGTGCTGGACCCGAATAGCAGATACCCGGCAGCGACCTGCTCAATCCCTTTTTTCAGCAGATCACTCTCCATCGGTGGGCGATCGGTCCGCGTATACTTCAATACAGAGAAAATCGCGCCCAGGGGCATATTGCAGTCTGTATTGGACGAGCCATCGAGGGGGTCGAAGAGCAGCATATACTTCCCCTGAGGCCAATTCTCAGGCAGAGAAACCATCTGCTCCATTTCCTCAGAACCTAACGCACAGACCAGACCGTCGCCCTGGAACGCGCGGAGAAAGGTATCATTGGCAATCTCGTCCAACTTCTTGACGGTTTCGCCTTGTACGTTGGTTTCTCCGGTCGTACCAAGGATGTTGATCAGGCCGGCGCGTCGCAGATCATGAGCGATGACTTTCCCGACGAGTCCGATCTGACTCAGCAGGCTGGAAAATTCACCGGTCGCCCCCGGGTGCTCGGCCTGACTGCGAATGATAAAGCGGCTTAATGTAAGGGGAAATTGGCCCATAGTGCAGGCAGTATAGCGGGTTTGCCTGATCCCGGCAACGAAAGTTCGCTCTCTTACTTCGAGTGAGTGACCTCCGGAATTCCGTTCACCAAGTCGGCCACAATCGATCCGATCACCACTTTGGCCTTCATGCGCAACGGAATCCGTCGCTCGTCGGTCGTAAACCACACGCGGATATTCCCCTGATTCAGAAAGATCCCTTGAAACGGCATGATCACAAGTACTTGCGCTGTTTCAAGATTTCCCCAAGGCCCATCCAGCATCTCAATCTTCTCAACCCGCACTTCAACCTGGCGGATCTTCTTGTCGTGGTAGACCGTCAAGGCCTGGGATGCGCCCTGCTTCAGCGGCAACAGGCTTCGCACATAATAGAGGCAGGAAATCAGATCCTGGGTATCAGCAGGAATCGGTATGAGCTCAGTGACCCCGCCGCGGGTGGCCGAGACGGTGTTGTCTTTCCGATGAAAAACGTACTCGATATCTTCCTTCTTTTTCCCCTCTCGCCTCCGGAAGGTCATGTGTTCCGGCAACAGCGTCGTCAGATCCGTCAGGGATTCGACACGATTGTCGACGGGGAAAAATCTGGTGACCTTCGGGCTCGACACAGCCGTCGTAATGAATTTTCCCGAGGGATGATCACCGGCGGCATCGCCTGAACCGACCTCCATCACGGCCGTTCCTGCGCTGATATTAAGAAAGGTAATATCGTAGGTCAGCCGCTCACCCACGCTGAACGGGCGAGCTGGAGAAAGAGCGCTCTCATCGGCATAGACCGGGCCGGGGACTCCAGCTGAAAGCAAGCAGAGTAACCAGGCTAGAACGCACGTTGTATTGGGAAGGAGCATCCGTCGAGGCAAAGATCCTAACCCCGGCACTATCGTTCGAGTTCCCGCCGTACATCGGCCAACTCGCCTTCCACAATCGCACGAATCGCATCAAGTTTCGCAGGCGTTGTGGCTTCGAATCTGAGCACCAATGCCGGCTGTGTATTCGACGCCCGAATCAACCCCCAGCCATCTTCGAAGACCGCGCGCACTCCATCGATCGTCACCAGCTCACGCACCCGGCGTTGTTCCGGGCCAAGCCCCTGCTTAGTCTTGGCATACGTTTCGAACCGATCGCGAACCCGCTTGACGACATCGAATTTAATCGCATCGGGAAGATCCACACGAATTTCCGGCGTCACCGTTGTATCCGGAAGATCGGCGACCAACGCAGAGAGCGGCTTCACGCCCTTGGCGAGAATCTCCACGAGACGGCATGACGCGTAGACCGCATCGTCATAGCCAAAATAGCGATCGGCAAAGAACATGTGCCCGGACATCTCACCCGCCAACACAGCCTTCTCTTCCTTCATCTTCGCCTTGATCAGCGAATGGCCCGTCTTCCACATCACCGGACGGCCGCCATGCTTGGCAATATCGTCGTAGAGGCTCTGAGACGCTTTCACTTCGGAGATGATGGTGCTGCCCGGCTTGGCAGCGAGGATATCGCGAGAATAGATCACCAGCAATCGATCGCCCCACAACACCTGCCCATGCTCATCCACGGCCCCGATCCGATCCGCATCGCCATCGTAGCCGATACCCACATCCGCCTTGTGCTCCTTGACCGCTTGCATAAGGTCCGCAAGATTCTCCAGCACCGTGGGATCCGGGTGATGATGCGGGAATCGGCCATCCAGCTCGCAATACAGGCCCGTCACCTTGCAACCCAATAATTCCAAGGCATCCTTCGCAATAAGCGCCGCAACACCGCTGCCGCAATCGATGACCACGTGCAATCGTTTTGCATCCACTCCGGAGAAGCTCTTCTTGATATAGGCCAGATAGTCGGGAATGATGGGATGCTCGGTCAGCGTTCCCTGACCGGAGACAAACTGCCCCTGCTCCATCACCAGCCGCAGCGCCTGAATCTCGTCGCCGTGAATCGCTTCTTTCCCGACACAAATCTTGAACCCGTTGTACTCAGCGGCGTTATGGCTCCCGGTAATCATGATGCCGCCGTCGACCGGCAAGGTGTGCAACGAGAAATAGACCAGCGGAGAGGGACAGATCCCGATATCGATCACATTGAGACCGCCGGCAAGCAACCCCTTGACCAGTGCGTGATACAACTCCGGAGAGCTGAGCCGGCCATCACGTCCCACGGTAACCGTCTTCGCACCGCGGCCTCGCACATGGGTACAATACGCACGCCCCACCAGCTCGGCAATGTCCACAGTCAGTTCTTTCCCAACGATGCCGCGCAAGTCGTATTCGCGAAACAATCCCATAGCCGCTCCTCTATCTCCTACCCGTTAGCGGTTCGTCCGTAATCATCTTTGAATCGCACGATGTCATCTTCCCCAAGATACGGACCATTCTGGACTTCGATAATATGGACCGTCTCTTTCCCGGGATTCTCCAACCGATGTTTGGTCTCGACCGGAATGGCGGTGCTCTGTCCGACCTGGAGGTCGAACACCTCTTCACCTCTCGTGACCCGTGCGGTTCCCGCAATCACGACCCAATGCTCGCTCCGCTTATGGTGCAACTGCAGCGAGAGGCGCCCGCCTGGATTCACCGTCACTCGCTTCACCTTGAAACCGGCTCCCTCTTCGAGAATCGTATAGGATCCCCAGGGGCGATGGACCGTCAGATGCTCGAGATGTTCCGGTGCTTTCTGCTGCTTGAGAATCTCCACCACCTTTTTGACATCCTGTGCACGAGACTTCGGACAGACCAGCGTGGCATCGGGCGTATCCACTACAACCATGTCCTCAAGGCCGATCGTGGCCACGACCCGGCGATCGGCATACACGATCGAGCGTGAGCTTTCGAGGTCGATGACCCGCCCGACCAACACATTTCCAGCCTTGTCCTTCTCGGCCACTTCATCCAAACTTCCCCAACTCCCGACGTCAGACCACCGGAATTTCACTGGAACGACTGCCGCCTTGGACGAGAGTTCCATGACACCGTTATCGATGGAGACCGATGTCGCCCATCGGTAGACTTCGTCGACCGTCTGCTTGGGAGCGCCTGAGGCCTGCAGTTGGGCGATGCGATCCACGACTTTCCCGAGCGCAGGCTGGTGCGTCCGAATTTCCTCGAGGATCGTCGCGGCGCGCCACACGAACATCCCGCTGTTCCAATAGTACTGCCCTGCCTTGAGATACTGTGCCGCCTTGGCCGCGTTCGGCTTCTCCACGAATTTATCCACGCGATACCCTTTGAGCGTTCCCCGCGTGCCCAACAGCTTTCGTCCATTCGGCTTGATGTAGCCATAGCCCGTTTCCGGCCTGATCGGCTTGATCCCAAATGTGACGAGATAGCCCTCATCCGCTAGTTGTGACGCCAGCGCCACCGCTGCTGAAAACTCCCTTTGCCCGGACACCACATGATCGGCCGGCACCACCAGCATTAGTCCGTTCGGATCGCGCCGCACGACTTCGAGCGCCGCCAATGCGATCGCCGGTGCGGTGTTTCGCCCTTCAGGTTCCAGAACGAATCCGTCTTTCAGGTCATGCTTCCAGTCACCCAGCTGTCCACGAATCAACTCCGCCTGGGCCGCGTTCGTCGAAATGAGCACCTGAGATGACGGAGCACACCCCAGCACCCGTTGCATGGTCTGTTGAATCAGCGTCTGATCTCCACCGATTTTCAGCAATTGCTTGGGAAACAATTGCCGGCTCAACGGCCAGAACCTGGTCCCGCTTCCGCCGGCCATGATCACCGGATACAGATTCTGCTTTCGCGCCTTCATAAGCGATCCCCTTATTCTCAACACACCGTATTCAAGCTACATCCACACGAGCACTGAGCAGCATCTCCGCAATTTCGCGCACGGCCCCTTCCCCACCTTTTTTCCGACACACATAATGCACGGCATCGCACACGATGGGCATCCCATCGGCCGGAGCTGCCGAGAACCCGACCGCGCGCAGTGCCTCAAGATCATTCACATCGTCACCGATATAGGCAACCTGGCTCAATGACAAACCATGGCGACCGGCCATCTCACGAATCACTGTGAGCTTATCCATTACCCCCTGGTGCAGCTCTGGAATCGCGAGCTTTTCAGCGCGCCGTGCTACAATCTTCGTTCGTTCCTGCGTGACAATCGCGGTCACATAGCCGGCCTTTTGCAGCAGCTTGATGCCCATCCCATCGCGCGTGTTGAACTTTTTCCATTCATCGCCCGATTCAGAATAGTACATACCCGCATCAGTCAGCACCCCATCGACATCCGTAGCAAACAGGCGAACTTCGCTTAGCCTGCTTCGCTCGAAGCCCTTCTCCTTCTTAGTGCTCTCGTTCACAGACCTGAAGTCCCCTCACCTAGCAAAAGCTACGGATGGCAGAAGCCTTGTACACCATCTTACCGATTCACCTGCTCGTTACAAAGGAAAAATGATTTGAACAGGGAAAGAGAGGGTAGCCAACGACGCTACGGATTGACCGTCACCAATGCCCGCTCGGCCTTGACGAACTGGTTCAGGGCCTCACGCCAGTCACGAGGCACAAGATCCAGCCGCGCTAACCGCTGCAGTCCGAGCACCGAATAGGGGGGGCGCGAAGCAAGTCGCCCTGCTTCCGCCGTCGAGATGGGAAGGACCGAAATTTCTATGTTCATTTCCTCCACAATCGCCCGGGCAAATTCATACCAGGTACAATCTCCCCGGTTGGTCACATGCAGAATGCCTCGTAACGATCCTGCAGCCGTGGCCTTAATGACTGCGGCCAGATCTTCGACAGAGGTAGGGGATCCTCGTTGATCGTCGACCACCCGGAGGGAGGGTTGCGCCAGGGCGGCACGCATGATCGACTTGACGAAGTTTTTTCCCATCGAGCCGTATAACCAGGCCGTACGAACGATCAGGGCATCCGCCCCGGACTCCGCCACCGCCTGCTCGCCTCGCCATTTCGACAGCCCGTAGGCATTGATGGGAGCCGGCACATCGTCTTCGCTGTAGGGATGTCGCTGAGTGCCGGGAAAGACATAGTCCGTCGAGATGTACAGCAACCGGGCACCGACTCGCACTGCCGCCCGTGCCACCTGCGCGGTTCCGAACGCATTGATCGCCATCGCCCGATCGGGCTCGCGCTCGGCCCCATCGACATCGGTATAGGCTCCGGCGTGAATGATGAGATCCGGCCTTGTCCCTGCGACATCCTCTTCTACCCGTGATCCGGTGAGGTCGAAATCAGGAAGATCCTTCAGGATAAGCGTCTCTGAGGCGAATACCCGACGTAATTCGCACCCCAATTGTCCGTTGGCACCGGTAATCAGGATCCGCATGCCGTCCCTTCTTCCAATCGACGACGATACTGCTCTTCGTAATAGCGCTTGAACTCACCCGATTTAATCGGCCGCCACCAGGATTCGTGCTCTTGATACCACCGGACCGTTTCGCGGAGCCCATCAGCAAACGACACGCCCGGCTTCCAGCCAAGTTCCCGCAAGCGGCTGCAATCGACCGCATACCGGCGATCATGGCCGGGGCGATCACTGACATACCGCAATAAACTCTTCGGTTGCCCCAGAGAGTCGAGAATCATCTCGGCAACCGTAAGATTCTCGCGCTCATTCCCCCCGCCGATGTTGTAGGCCGTCCCGGGCTCGCCATGGAGGAATGCGTGCTCGATCCCCGCACAGTGGTCCTCGACAGCAAGCCAGTCGCGGCACTGACGGCCATCGCCATAGAGCGGGAGGAGTTGTGCATCGATCGCATTGGTCACAAAAAGAGGAATGAATTTCTCCGGATACTGGTGAGAACCATAGGTATTGCTCCCCCTGGTCACGACCACGGGGAACTGGTACGTCGTCCAATAGCTGAGCGCCAGCAACTCCCCGCCCGCCTTGCTTGCGGAATAGGGGCTGCGAGGCGCCAGTCGATCGGTTTCGCTCGATGTCCCGGTTTCGACACTGCCATAGACTTCATCGGTACTGACTTGGAGAAATCGGCGGACCCCTGCCTGGCGGGCCGCTTCCAATAACACGCCTGTCCCGACCACATCGGTCCGTGCAAAGCTGCCCGGATCGAGGATAGATCGATCGACGTGCGTTTCCGCAGCACAATTGATGACCCCGTCGATCTGATGGGTCCGGATCACCGATTCCACCAGCGGCTGATCGCAGATATCCCCCTGGACAAACCGGTAGCGGGGATGCTGTTGCACAGATTCGAGGTTGGCCAGATTGCCGGAATACCGAAGAGCATCGAAATTGATGACCTGATGCTCAGGCCGGACCAGCAATCGGCGAACGAGGTGGGATCCGATAAATCCGGCGCCGCCGGTGAGCAGAATATTCATTCAGCCCTCGTGTTTATTCGCCCCGGTCTGACTGACCAATTCGTTCGCAAGATGAAGAGACTCGATCGTGCCTGCATCGGTCCACCAGCCATCAAGCAGATCCCACGTCAGCGTGCCTGCTGTGATGTAGGCATTGTTGACGTCGGTAATTTCCAATTCACCTCGCCCAGACGGTTTCAACGTTTTGATAATGTCGAATACCTGCGCATCATAGAAATACAACCCTGTCACCGCATAAGCCGATCTTGGATGTGCCGGCTTTTCCTCGATCCTCAACACACGCTCGCCTTCCAACACCGGCACACCGAATCGCTGCGGGTCTTTCACTTCTTTCAGGAGAATCTTCGCCCCGATCTTCTGCTGTCGAAAGGCCTCGGCAGCATGGGCGATATTGCGTTCAATAATATTGTCGCCCAGGATCACACAAATCGGTTCACCATCTGCAAAATGTTCAGCCAACCGGAGGGCGTCGGCAATTCCGCCTTCCCCTTCCTGATAGGTATAGTTCAGGTGTCTCAGCCCGAATTCTTTGCCATTTCCCAGAAGCCTGAGAAAATCACCGGCATTGTTTCCACCGGTCACCAGCATGATGTCTCGAATCCCTGCATTGACCAACGCCTGGATCGGGTAATAGATCATTGGCCGGTCGTAAATCGGCAGAAGATGCTTATTCGTAACTTTCGTGAGGGGCATGAGCCTGGTTCCCAGCCCGCCGGCCAGCACAACACCTTTCACAATCAGTCCCTCCCCATCTAAGCCATCTTCGCCGCCGCTGCCTCGTTTATATCGGTTGATACCCGTTAGAACTATAGAGGGGAGAGGCTGTTTTTCCTACCAGATTTGCATTCAACGATGGAGGCAGGAAAGGCACCCGGTCAGGACACCCGTTGAGAAACGGTCGGCGTGAAACTCGGAATCCGCCGCCGGAGTTGCAGCAGGAGGTCGTCTTCATTCCACTGCAGAAGATTCGTCCCAAGCTGATCCAGCCAGGGGTCGAGGTCGGCCTGCGCGAGCGGGCTCACCGCACGATTGATCTTCTCATGCGCCGTTGATTCGGTCTGTTCACTTTCGTCAAACAGCTCTTCATAGAGCTTCTCCCCCGGGCGCAAACCGGTGAACTGAATATCAATGTCCTTCCCCGGCACCAAGCCGGAAAGCACGATCATGTTCCGAGCCAAATCCACAATCTTGATCTGTTCACCCATATCAAGCACAAACACATCCCCGCCTTGCCCGATCACACTCGCCTGCAAAACCAGCTGAACAGCTTCAGGAATCGTCATAAAGAATCGTTTGATCTCCGGATCTGTCACCGTGATCGGGCCGCCTTTGCGAATCTGCTCCGTAAACAAGGGTACGACACTGCCGTTACTCCCCAAAACATTCCCGAAGCGCACCACGGTATACTTGGTCCGACCCCGGTGATTAAATCCCTGAATGACTTGCTCCGCAATGCGCTTGGTCACGCCCATCACACTAGTGGGATTGACGGCTTTGTCCGTTGAAATCAACACGAACCGATCGACTCCCGCCGCCAATGCCGCTTCAGCGACGATACGGGTACCCAGCACATTGTTCCGCACCGCCTCCTTCGGATTCAGTTCCATCAACGGCACATGCTTATGGGCTGCCGCATGAAAAACGAGCTCAGGACTCGTCTGACGAAACACTTCGGCCACCCGTTCAGGGACCGTGACATCGCCGATGATTGGAAGAACACCGACAGCGGGAAACGTTGCGCGCAACTCCAACAACAGCGCATGAAGGGAGTTTTCATAGCGCTCAAACAACACCAAGGACTCCGGCCGATACGATGCGATCTGGCGGCACAACTCCGATCCGATCGATCCTCCCGCCCCCGTGACCAGTACCGTCTTCCCTTCGATCAGCGGATGCAATTCCTGTCGATCGGTCTGAATCGGTTCCCTTTGCAGCAAATCCTCCAGACTCATGGGCCGGACCTGCTGAAGAGATACCGGATCCCCCAACAATTGTTTCACATTCGGCAAAATCTTGATCGGCGCCGTGCAGCCTTCAGACGCAGCGAGAATCTTCTGTTTGGTACCGGTCCCGGCAGACGGCAGAGCCACAATAATCTCGTGAACTTCCAGCCGATCCGCGGCACGCTTGATGTCAGCGATCGTTCCGACCACGGGCACCCCGTGAATCTTCATTTTTCGCTTCACTGGATCATCGTCGATGAATCCCACCGGACGGCTGTTGAAGCTGGGGTCTGACAACATGTCTCTTGCCAACAGCTCTCCGGCATGGCCCGCGCCCACAATCAGGATTCGCCGAGCCGTGGGGCCTACGATCTGAAGCCATTCCCGAAACCAGCGAACCGCCATCCGGATACCGCCAATATAGAACCCGCTCAGAAGCCCCGTGAGGATGATGATCGAGCGCGGATATTCGACCAATCCAAGGACAAGATGAACCCCCACGAAAAACACGACTGAACTGGCAAGAGAAGCCCAAAAAATACGGCCCAAGTCATGAAGCCCGACATACCGCCAGAGGCCACGTTGAATCCCGAATACCCACAACCCACCCCAGTAAATCACCAAAACGGCCGGCAGATAGCGCCACATCATCCGGTCAAATGGCGCATGAATATCGCCTTCGAAACGCAGGACGAAGGCGGTCAGATGCGCCGCCACAATTAACCCCAGATGAGTTGCGACGACAAGCAACGATCGAAACCGCATGACCAGTTGGCCATACTTTTTCGTCACCACGTGAAACAGCTGACCGGCTAGATCTCGCACGATACTCGTGACCTCTCTAAGCTTGGCTGCCCTTGCACGCCTTTACGTTGCATCACGGCCCGATAGGCCGCCAGGGTTTCCGCGGCAGTCTTATCCCACGTGAACTGACGCACCAACCGACGCCCCTTTTCAGCCAGCTCGTTTCGAACCCGGCTATCCGTGAGTTTCATCAGCGCGTCGGCAATTTCCTGCGGGTCATGCGGGTCAGACAGCAACACGGCTTCCCCGTTTCGAACCAGTTCAGCGCTGCCATTATATTCAGATGCGCTCATGATCGTGGCAACCCCGGCCGCCATCGCTTCCAGCGGAGCCAGGGGACATGGGTCTGCCAATGTGGGCAGGATATATATATCAGCGATCGGATAAATCCGCTCAATATCCTGGACTAACCCCAAAAACCGCACCTCTGCCCCCAGCTTCATCTTGTCTGCGAGACTCTTGTAATAATCGAACTTCCCGCCGCCACCGCCTGCAATCAGCAGCATGAACCTCGCTCGCGGCGCCAGAGCCAAGCCGTCCAGCAAAGCATCCAAACCTTTCCGTTTGAATTCAGTCCCCACAAATAGCACCGCCACGTCATCGGGAGAAACTCCCAGTTGCGCGCGAATGTCCTTCAACTCCTGAGGTGAAGACTCCCGCTCGACCTTCGGCACATCGACACCGGTATAGGCCAGCCGGAAATATTCATCGGGAAGCCCGTAGCAGTCTTGAACATTCTTCTTCACCTTCTCGGAGACAGCCACAATCATCCGCATGCCATCATCGGCAAACTGTCGAGCCTCCAGCCACCGCCAGGCGAACTTTCGAGGGCTGAGCGCCGCGCGCACCCAATCCAGTCTCTGCTGCCAGCGACCTGCTCTTTTGAGATAAGGAGATTTAAAACAAGGAGATTGCACCGTCATCACATCAAACGTCGGCACTTTTTCGAAGGAATGCACCACATCAAACCCATCGCCCACCGCATGGCGACAGAAGTAAGAAAAAAACAGCTGATTCACCCAGGCCGGTTTGCGACAGACCCTGGGGATTTTGTGAAACGTCATGGGTTCAGGGCCGTTAAACACCCACTCATGCGCGAACACATGCACCTCATGCTCCATGGCCAAGCGCCGCACGACCTCCATCGCATATTTTTCCGCGCCACCCGTGCGTAAAAAACGCTTGATCAGTACGGCAATTTTGAGTCTGGGCAATGACTCCGCCATCGACATCACCTACGCAGGAAGCTTTCGAAGAAAGGTTAGCATGTCATGCCCTTTGCCAAACAGTCGAGCCGGCATCGCCAACACTTCTGCTGCAACCTTGAGTATGCGATACGTGACCCGACCCGCCTCGTGAGGCTCCGCCAGTGAGACCCGTCTGGTTTCGCCACACTCCACTCGAAACCCGCACCGCTGCGCCAAAATCCCGAGAGAAGTCGGGTTAAAGAAGCTGATGTGACCGCCGTGCCCCGCCACCTGAAAATATCCCCAGCGGGCGCCAACCAACCGGACCGTCCAACTCGCGCCATTGCCCGTTCCCACGACGAGCACACCATTCGGCTTGAGTATCCGCCACACCTCTCTCAACAGCGGGCTTGGATCCGGAAGATGTTCGATGACTTCCATCAAGGTCACCACATCGAAACTAGATGCCGGAAAGCGTGCCTCCTCGAGATACCCGTGAAAGACTTTCAATCCTATGCTCTTGGCAGACTCCGCTGCTTGCGCCGCAGGCTCGACTCCTTCGGCATCGAACCCATGTGTCATCGCGCTTCGAAGCAACGCCCCGCTGGAACACCCGATATCGAGAAGCCTGACACCCGTTCCCGACTCGGAGCGAATGAGTGTTTTCACCATTCCAAACAACTTGGCAGCCCGCGCATCATGTCTGCGTTGCGTGCGTAACGTCGGGAGTGTCCCTCTCGGCGTATCGAACTCTTTCATCGAACTGTCAAACGCCTCTACCGTAATCTGACTCACCAATTGTCCGCACACGAGACACCGGCACAACGCCCCTTCAGGAAGAACAATCGCGGTCTCAACCAAATCCCCGGCGCATCCAACCGGACAGCTCTTGATCAACCTCGCGCCTGCCACACCACCGGCATCTGTCACCCTAGTACGACTCATCCTACCCCCATCAAATACCGGTTGAGCCCCACCACTGATTGCGTGCCCTGAGATCGCAGCACGCGCTCTAATCGCGCCCGGTTCTCCCCCAATCCGCTTCGTGCCTGCTCCCTGTGCCACAAATGAAACACCGGCGCGGCATAGCGAGCTGTCTTATGCTTCAGCCCTCTTCGTAGAAGGCGAATGACCAAATCAGAATCCTCCAGTCCCCAACCTTCATAGGATTCATCCAGACCGTTCACACCCAGGAGATCACTCCGCCACAGAGAGAGATTGCAGGTCTTGATCCCCTCCCAGCGACCCGGCGCCCACTTGCGAAAATGGCCATCAGGGAGAGTCAGGAGCGGGAGGAGACGATTGACATCACGCCTGGCCCAAGCCTGGACCCATTGCGCCCATGACCACCGAGAAAGAGCAATCCGCTCGCGCAGCACTCGTTGTGTCGCCGCAGCTGACAACAGCACACGATTCGCTCCCAAAAAATATCCCCGCTCGGCCAAGCGCTTGTGCGCCTGCACAAACTGCCGGGACGGGATACAATCGCCATCCGTAAAGATAATGTAGTCTGCTTCCGTCGTGGCCACAGCCCGGTTGCGGATCGCTGCCGCTCGAAACCCCCGATCCTCCTGCCATACATGCCTGACCGTACACCGGCTGTGACGCTGATAATCTTGAATGACCGCCCGGGTCTCGCTCGTGGATCCGTCGTCCGCAACCAGAAGCTCGAAATCCTGATCCGTCTGTACCGCATACCCGGCAAGCACGGCGGCCAATGCATCGGGACGGTTGTAGGTCGTGATGATCACGGCCGTCTTCATGACGACATCGATCCGCCGGGCCGTCGTAACGGGGGCTGTTTGGGAAGAGGCCAGGCTTCTTGGGATTCGTAGCGCTTTGCGTATCGATAGAACGTACCTTCGAAATTTCCCAGGGCGATGACAAACCCCGGCCAGCCGTCCAGGAATCCCTTCTTGAAGATGTAATGCTTGATGAAGGACCACACACCGTGCGCCAGGGCCTGGCCCATCGACACACGCTTGTCTGCGATCTTGAGCACCCCGAGCGTGGAATACCGGTTTGCTTTCTTGACGACTTCCTCAAAATTCCTGAACGGAACCTGCCAGATGGCATGCTGTAAACGCCCCGCCGGTTTTGGCGTGAGCAATTCATACCCCTCATGGACGGGCGACTCGACATATCTCATCGCCCCTTTCCGAAACAGCTGCGGCTGCCGGAAGTTCGGGTACCAGCCGGAATGCGTCACCCACTGCCCCATAAAATAGTTCCGCCGCGGAACGAGATAGGCATCATGCGAGGGATTCCCGGCCAGCAGCGTCAAAATTTCATTCCGCACGTCCGGCGTGCACTGTTCATCGGTGTCGATACTCAGAATCCACTCATGCGTGCAGGCGGCGATGGCACGGTTACGCAGATGGCCGAATCCCTCAAATGGAATCTGCACAATGCGCGCGCCCATCTCTGCCGCAATCCGGTCCGTGCCGTCGGTGCTGGCCGAGTCCGCCAGCACAATCTCGTCCGCCCATAAGACACTGTTGATCGTATCGGCGATTTTGCCGGCTTCGTTAAAGGCGATGATGTAGACGGATATTTTCTGCATACCTGAGTCCTATGTCTGTGTCGGGCTCACAGAAACCGGCGGCGCTTCTTCTGGGTGCGCCTCTACAGCCAGGAGCACCCCGAGAAACGTTGCCAGGAGATGCCCCTCGGCAAACGTTCTGAAATGTGAGCTGAAAAGACTCGTCACGCACCATCCGGCGAGAATGGCCACCGCCAGGCGATGATACACCCACGGCGATTCACGTTCGCGAACAATCGCCGCAATCCATGCAAGAAAGAGCGCCAGCCCCGCAACCCCTTGTTGAATCCAGACCGCCAGATACTGATTATGCGGATCCGTCGTAGGCAGCACGCGCCAATCAGACGCCTCGTACTTCCTCGCCACATGATCGCCGTAGGCCTGAACAAACCCTCCGGTTCCGACGCCGAGGAGCCAATGCTCCCGGAGGACCTCCAGGCTGTTCTGATAAAACACCCGGCGGCTGCCGAAGTTGGTGAGTTGCGCCGATTCCGCCTCGCTCGTCCACTGCGTCACGCCGGCCATCACTTTCCCCTGCATCCGTGGAGACACGGCAAACGCCAGTCCCCCCGCAACGAGCAACCCTACCATAATCAACACCCGATGCCGCCATGACGCTTTCCAGCACAGCAGGATGAACAACCCCACCCCAAGCAAGGCATACCCGCTTCGCGCATCCGTAATAAAGATCACGTTCACGACATACAACAGCCCGAGCACAGGCCAGATCCAGGCAGCCAACCCGAGAGGTGACCGCTTCTCCAGGGTGAGCCACGCGCAGACCAGCGCCGCACAGGCAAAGGCCATCCCCTGGGTGCCGGTATTCCTCAACAATTCATGAGGGGCGCGCCAGAGAGTGACCCAGCCGGCGGCTGAAGCAAATGATCCCGCAACAGCCACCGCGGTCCCGGCCAGAAATACCACCAGAAACCGTTCCTTCCAGCAGGTCCGGTCAAACAGCATCGACGTGACGCATAGCCACAGGATGGTGCGCCATTTAAAAAAATCCATCCATCGATCGGACCAGGGCACCGAGGCATAGACTACCCCGAACAAGACGATCCCCAGAAACGCCACCCCCCAATACACCAGCGGCCGCGTGAGCGCGGACTTCAATCGTGAAACGGCCTGCCCGCTCGCCAGGAACGCCACATAGGTCACGACCAGGCCGATGGTGGCGACCGAGGGAGAATACAGGAGCCCCACGCAGGCAATAATCGCCGCGATCCGCGCAAGATCGATCAATCGTTGGGATGTGAGCTGTGTCATGCCGTAAAAATGGAGCTCAGTAGAAATATTTCCGGCGGACCTTCTGCAACAGAGACGTGAAGCGCCGGACCACATTGGGAGGGGCCGGCTCCAGAACCGATCGAAATCGTCCGTTCTTGCTGCCCTGCTCCACGATAGGAGGTTCGAGCCAATACATCGCGATGCCACGTTCCCGATCAATCCGTTCAAAGAGATTGTCGATCGGCAACGAAATCCCGCGCTGCTCAATCCACTCGATTCTCAGACAGGCCGCTTGGCTCCCCAACACATAGGCTTCTCCCAACCGTCCTTTGTCGGACTTGTACAGGTGCTGTCCGGGGACGCGCAGGCGCCGTGAGGTGTATTGATTCCCTCCGCTGCCGATGAATAACACATAGGGAGGATCGAATCGGGCGGACTCATCGAGCGCCCGCTGCAGTCCTTGAACGAATTGAGGGACTAGTAACGCATCATCTTCCAAGACCAGGGCACGCTGCCAGTTGCGTTCGACAATGAGGCGCAGTGCCTGAAGATGCTTCAAGGCACAGGACTGTTGACCGGGACTGAGAAGGGCCTGCCCAAAGTACCGGCTCGTCACGGTTGCATCCAGATCGCCGGCATCGTACGAATGGATGAATTCATAGGGCAGGCCAAGCGGCTGCAGTTGCCGTTCGATACTCTGCCGACGCTCGGTAAAACTCCTGGGATTGATGACGAGAATTCCGTCAAGCAACCGGGCGTCCTCGCGACCCTGTTCTTTACTCATCACAGCGGCACACCCGGCAAAGACCCGGCTTAAATCCTTTACGGTAAATCAATGTGACACACCGTCCCGGCGAAGCACCTGCACGAACGTCAGCCATAGAATCCGGAGGTCGAACCAGAACGACTGTCGGTGCAGATATTCCGCATCCAGCTCGACTTTCGCGGGAATGGGCAACTCGTCACGGCCATTGACCTGAGCCCAACCGGTCAATCCCGGCACCAACTCATGCACACCCTGCTGCGTGCGCAAGGCAATCAGATCCTCCTGATTGAACAAGGCGGGACGAGGCCCGACAAAACTCATGTCTCCCTTGAGAATACTCCAGAGCTGCGGCAGTTCGTCCAGACTCGCCTTACGCAAAAACGAACCGATCGGCGTCACATAGGCGGACGGATCGGCGAGCAGATGCGTCGCAACAGCCGGCGCATCCACTCGCATGCTCCGGAACTTGGGCATTTTGAACAATCGATTCCGACGGCCGACCCGGTCGCTCCAGTACAGCACCGGGCCGGGTGAGGTGACGAGAACAACAAGTCCGATGACGACCGCCGGAATCAACAACAACAAGCTGACGACCAGCGCCAGGCACACGTCAAACAATCGCTTCATGAATCGAATGTTCCCGGCAATCCCGATGTTTCACAACACCCGATCGTAAAAAGCCGTCCACTTCGCCGTCACTGCCGGGCTGGAAAATTCTTTCGCGGCGCGATCCAACGCCTGCCGGCCCAATTGATTTCTCCGGGCAGGATCCAGAGACAGGGCCAACATCGCCGCGGCAAACGCGTCAACGTTGCGTCTCTCTACCAGCAACCCGGTGCGCTCCTCGACCACCGCATCGATGACGCCGTCAATCCGGTATGCAACCGTCGGAATTGCGCAGGCGGCCGCCTCAATGACGACGGAACCGAATCCTTCCCGATAACTCGGCAACACCAGCACATCGGCACCCGACATATAGCGCTCGGGCTGAGACGTCTGTCCGAGCCACCGCATACGGCCGATACCGCGCCGGCTCCGGCACTCAAGCTGTTCCGACAGACCCTCTTCATCCGGTCCGACAAGCCAGAGTTCCACCCGTGGATTCGTTGCTGCCACTGTAGTAAACGCCTCGACCAGATCAAATACGCCTTTGTCTCTAGTGAGTCGGCCCACGAACAGAAACACGCACAGGTCATCCGAACTGTCCATCTCGGCACGAACCTGCCGACGCATCTCCACGTCCGGCCGGAAACGCCCCACGTCGACGCCCGCAATCGAACCGGGTCCCAGTACGGAGATCCCGCCCGGCTTGACGACTCTCTCGTCCTCGAGAAAGCGACATTGCGAGGAACTATCCGCAAATACTTGCGAGGCGGCATACACAATCAATCGATCGAACGCTTTCAGCAGGGAACGGGCGATCCCGCTCTTGGTGGCCCAGACCTGGCCCGTGAATGTGTGATGCCGTAACCGGATAGCGGCGAGGCGAGCGGCCAGCATCGCCAGCAACCCGGCCTTGGGAGTGATGCTGTGTACTGCCGTAAAC
>JACOEJ010000038.1:0-4582 GCA_024998645.1 Nitrospira sp. | reverse complement strand
GGCCAGCATCGCCAGCAACCCGGCCTTGGGAGTGATGCTGTGTACTGCCGTAAACCGTTCGGCACGAAACCACGACACAAGAAAAAGAAATGCCCGCAGGTCCTTGAACAGGGAGATTTCTCTGGCGATCGGGAAATCTACCACCCGAATACGCGGATCAATGTCGTCGGAAAGCGGGTAGAGGGAGCGATTCACGCACAGTGTGACCGGACAACAATCCGCCAATGCCTTCATATGCGTGAGCAAAAACGCATTGACGGCAAAAGGAGTCGTCGCGACAAAACAGATCGCTCTCACTGTATGCGCCCAAGCTGAGTATTCCGCTCCACCGTATCCAGGCTAGGCGCCGCCTCTTCGCTTCAAGACCCAATTGAACGCCAGACACATTCCCGGAAGAGACGCCCATTCCCATTCACCCAGACACTCGACGAGACGAGCGCCAGTCCCCTGCTTGAAGTCATACACCCCTTTATTGAGAATCGGGTCCACCCCACTCAGGTCATAGTGCAGCAGGCCTCCCCGGCTGCAATGGTCAAGCAACGCCCAGAGGGTGGCGTGCGACGCATATACCTTCCTGGCGTTCGCACCTGCCGCGGCCAGCAGATCCCACGCAGTATCACCGAGCAATCCAGCCGCGCGGACGGCGAGTAATTTCCCCTCGGCATCAAGACAGCGAAACATCACGAGCCGCTCGCCAAGATTGATCAGCATGGCTTCAAGTTCAGCCTCGGAATGCTGGACAGGAAGCGATTTCAACGCTTCCATCTCACGATAGAGCGCCGAGAGTTCAGCCGGATCCGGCTGTTCCCATCGTTCAATACGCAGGCCGTAATGGCCCGACCGTTTCAGATTGTGCCGCCAGTTGCTGCTCGTTCGTTTCAGGCGCTCGGACTCCTCCCCCTTCAGCGAGCAGAGCATCGTGAGTCCGGTACTCATACTCACAGCCGGGCGCTTCCAACCGGCCCTTGCAAGGCTCTCCTTCTCCTCCGGCTGAGACTCCCGCAGCAGACTCATCCGGCAATAGAAGATGCGGCTCCCCAGTGACCGGCCCAGCGCACTGCGAAAGCCGGCGTCAAAATGAACCGCCGGACCGACCGGTCCTCCCGGGATCCAGCAGACCGGAATCCCGGCACGACGCTGACTCAGGACGCTTGCCGCCGCCACCACCTGTCCGCTCGACGTGGCCAGAAGCCGAACCGGCTGCCAACCGGCGACACGACGCACCTCCCCCCAGCCGTAGCTCTGGTAGAAGCCGCCCCCGAGAGCCTCCAGTTGCTTGTCCCAACCGTCGGCCTGCCCCCCGTATAGATTCCAGTTCACCATAGAAAATTGATCAAATAGACATTGTGATAATACTCAGGCGCCTTCGTCCGGACGGCTTCGGGCAAATCCGGCCATGTGACGAGGTCGAATCCCATCCGGTCGGCCAGACGCTGCATGGCCGCACGGCCGGAGAGACTGCTTCGAAAGGGGTACCCATACGGCGCGCAGTAGTCAGGTAGCGTGGAGAAGACCGGGGCAACGCCGCAACGCTCCCCCTCAAGAGCGCACCGGCTATAGGCTTCGCGGCGCCGGGCGATTTCTGCGGCGCCGTCGCAATGCGTCAGGGCCTTGCCCAGGCCGGCCCAAGGGTTCGGAGAGGAAAGAATCTGTGTTTCTGACAAGGGGTCTGAGAAGGGAATTTCGCTCCCGGTCTTTTGTTTTCTGACCGCTCTTGCGAGAACCGTGGCGATACGCAACAACCCTGAGCCGATCAATGGAATACGACGCAGGCTCGCCTTCAATGCTTGTGCCGGATTGACTCCGCTCCCGGCAAATGGCAGTTGCTCCGGCAGACCTATCAGCAGCGTATCGTCGTTGACCAACAGAGCCGCTCCATCGGGAATGCGTAACGTTTTGCGCAAACTGAACAACCCCAGTGGAGTCCGGGTGCCGAGCCAGCGGCCTTTCGTATCCCGACTCAAATACCCGTGGGCGTTATCCTCAACGATCCCCGCGCCGGTCCTGGTTGCGTAGTCAACGAAAGGGGATAGATCCTGTGGGAAGCCGAAGTAGTTGACCGCCAACACCGCATCCGCTTCAGGCCACGTATCCGGCGATCCCGCCGCGGTCAGTCCGGCCGTGACCTCATACCAGCAGGGCGTTGCCCCCAGCATAGCGATCGGCGCGAGCAGATCCCGACAGATAAAGGAGGGCAGGAGCACCCGGCGACCCTGGCCGACACCCGACAACCGCAGGGCATCCAGCAGCGCATATCGCGCCAGACTATAGTAACGCGCCGGTTCTTTCCCGGCTGAATGAGTCGGAAACAACCTAGGCGCTGCCACTCACTGCTCCGGGCGGCAAAGACTTTTCAAGAACCACCACCATATCGTTACCCCAACCGGCCTGATCAAACGGAGCCAGCGTGCGAAGCATCTCCTTGGCGGCGACAATTCCTGAGCAGGAGGAAAACGCGGACGGCCACAACCCGGCAGCGGCGGCGGCGCGAAACATTTCAGGGTAGGAGAATGTCGTTACGCTGATTCCGCGGAGGCCGTGACGCGCGCCGTACGCCAGAATATCCTTTGGCCTGAAATGATACAGATGAACGGGAAGCTCAACACAATCAGGAGCCAGCCTGTAGATCAAACCGTCATAGTTCGGCACCGCGATGATCGCCCGGCCGCCCGGCTTCAGATGGGAGGCCATAAACGAAAAGTAGGCATTCGGAGCATGCACGTGCTCCAGCGACCAGTTCATTCTGATCAGCCCGAAGATTTCCGAATCAGGAACCGCCGCAAGAGTGGCCCAGCACCGTACCCCGGACTCCGATAGCGAGGCTCTTGCTGCATCGGATACTTCGACGCCGGCCACTGCCGCCCGTTTCCGGAGCGCGAGCACAGCGCTTTGTCCGCCCCAGTAATGAGCATGCCACCCTGAGCCGCAGCCAATGTCCAGGAAGGTCCCCTCTCTGCCGCTGCGATAGTACTCCAGCACCGGATCGCCGACCATCGGCCTGACACGCGCGGCAAGCCGCCGGGCAACCGGAGACAGGACCCTTGCGAGACCCGCCAGCGGAGAGTTCGCCCAGATATCCAGCGCTCGATCCGCCCACCGGCGCCAGGCGGGAGGAGAGGCATGAAACGCATAGTCGGTCGCGTAATATCGTCCGATCTCATCCGGACCGGGCCTCGGGTTGGTGTAATGCAAGCCGCACCCTGCGCACCGGACGATAGAAAACACTTCGTCGGTCGTCCGGTGCAACAGATCCGTCTGACGGGCCACGACCCCGGACTCAGCACAACCGCAATAATCGCAGCTTACATATTCCATGCAGACCGGATGTCCGGAAGATCGAGACCGATGCCCCCATCCACCGCTCTCTTCGTACGCGAGATTGTTCTGCGCCCTTCAGCCGCCAATGCGAAACTTCTCCGGGGTGGACCCGACCCCGCCCACCCTGGCGAACAGCCTGGAGACGAGTCCATGAACGACACCGACGAATTTTGCCAAATCAAGGGCAGGCGCCAGGCCGAGTGCGACTACTAATGCCGCCGGTCGCCGCCCCCACCAAACACGCTTCTGACTGCGACGGACAGGATCCAGCACGCCCCGTACGATCACATACAGGCCAAAGATCCCGCCCCCGACTGCGGTTCCTGAAAACAGCGCACCGTACACCAGGGACAACCCGATCAATGAGAGCATCTGTTGCCGCGACCGGACTCCCGCCAGCACGCTCTGATGCTCGGCCAGTTCCCATTTTCTGACGGCCCGCCACCAGCTCGACGGGAAGTGCGTATAATGCACCAGCGCACCCGTGCAGATATCCGGTTCTCCATACCGCGTTACCAGCCGCTTCCTCCAGAGAAGATCCTCAGCCGCCCGCAGATGTTCGGGGAACAACCCGATCTCATCGAATACCCGCCGGTGAAACAGCGATGCCGGAATCACCGCATGGCTCGACCCTTGACCGTGAGACAACGCGCAGACCGCCCGTTCAAAAGTCGCATCAGCCGAGAATCGACACATCCCGAAGACCGCCGGGGAATGATGCTTCCGCGCGTACTCGCAGAGTCGCTCGAGCCATGCCGGTTCCGGCTCAATCCCTGCGTCGATAAATGCGATCCATTCGCTGCTCGCGACACGAACTCCCGCATTCCGCCCCGCACCTGGCATGGCACCGGGAACCGCGAGCACCTGACAAGCCCCGCCCTCCCATCGTTCTTTCCGCCACCATTGCTCAATGAGGGCCGCGCTTCCGTCCGTCGACCCGGCATCGGAAAAAATCAATTCCTTCGGACGGTGCGTCTGCGCCTTGAGCGCGGCAAGAAGCTGCGGTAATGAATCGGCTTCATTGAGAATCGGGACGACAACCGCGACGTCATGGCTCATAGCCGGCAGGATCCCTGGTGAGCCAGCAACGCCAATCCCAATCGCCGTGCAATTTTTGACGAAACACCCTCAGGGAATCACCTCCCAGCACTTCCGTCCTTCCCAGCATGAGGCGATCCCTTCCAACATCGTTGACGGCGGCATAGCTGGAAGCCGCCAACCGATACCCCGCGGCCCCGACGGCATCCCGAACCCGGCGATCAGC
>JACOEJ010000037.1:16681-32723 GCA_024998645.1 Nitrospira sp. | reverse complement strand
AGCCAGCGATTGACCTCGTAATGATAGAACTGTTTACTCCAGAGCAGCCCGGCGAAGGCCTGGCGCTGTACTTGGCGTGCATCTTCTGAGAGCGTGGCCGGCGCGAGGCTATCGTAGAACTCATTGGCTTCCCGAAGGCGTGCGGCAAACACCGCATCGAAGTCTTGCGCGGTAAACTCCGGCGTCTGTTCGTCGTTCGTGAATCGCAAGCGGATCGTTTTGGTCGCGCCGGGTTCCAGTAGACACACATAGTGGGCGGCGGCCTTTGTGCCGATGTGGTCCGGATTGACCGCATCTTTCTCTCCTGCCACCACATAGTCATGGAAGCCGTCTTTCACGTACTTGGCGCCATCCTGGTCGCCATAGAGACGTCTGGTATTCGTTTCGTTCTCCGTGAAGAGGAGCGTCGGCTGCCCCTCACAGAGCCATCGTCGTTTGCCATAGTGGTCGTGATTTGTCTCGATCACGCTCATATGGGTGGATGGCTCGCCCTGTCTCAGTCTCGGGCGCCGGATATCCGATCCCCATGACCAGGTGTTGCGAAACCACATCGTCGGCAGCACGGTGAGCTCCGCCGCCTCAGGGCCTCGATTGACGACCTGGATCCTGATGCAGAGATCTTCTGAGGTCGCCTTGGCATATTCCACGAACACATCGAAGTAGCGGTTGTCGTCAAAGACCCCGCTGTCGACCAACTCAAATTCAGGGTCCTGGCGTTTTCTCCGTCGATTCTCTTCCACGAGCCGAGCATAGGGAAAGGCTGCCTGCGGATACTTGTAGAGATATTTCATGTAGGAATGTGTCGGCGTCGAGTCGAGATAGAAGTAGTACTCTTTGACATCTTCGCCGTGGTTGCCTTCATTGCCGGTGAGGCCGAAGAGGCGCTCCTTCAAAATGGGATCGTGTCCGTTCCAGAGGGCGACGGCGAAACAGATCATCTGGTGGCGATCGCAGATGCCGGCGAGCCCGTCCTCATTCCAGCGGTACGCCCGCGATCTGGCCTGATCGTGCGGGAAGGCCTCCCACGCGGTGCCGTGCGGACTGTAGTCTTCGCGTACGGTGCCCCAGGCCCGTTCACTCAAATATGGGCCCCAGCGTTTCCAATGGCGCTGGCGCTGGGTGTCTTCATCAAGGCGTTGCTGCTCAGCGAGGAGCGGTGGTGGAGAATCAGGCGGGGTCTGACGAGATGAGGCCATACGACTCCTTCGGCAGAAACGGGATGGAACTAGAGTTGGCCGGATCAATCAAATCTTGCAGCAGGCTAGACCGAGTGCCAGTCGTAGTCAATCGCGATCAGGACAGCGCGGGCTTTCCAGGCGGCATTGAGAGTGTCGTCAGGCTTAGTGCCATCGCCATCCAGGGAGATGATGAGAGGGCCTCAGGAGAGTGCGGAGCGGCCAAGGGAGCGGAGGAAGCGAGTCCAGATGACCTGGTCGAGTTGCTGATGGGCACGTATGGGAAGGCGGATGAATTCAACGCCGAACACGTAGCCCTTGACCCAGCGGATTTTGCCGAGTTCAATCGCAAGGGAGGGTGACTGATCAGGCAGCAAGACATTGAGCCGCACATAGCTGCCGGAGAGGACGGGGCGATCGCACGCGATCGCGCAACCGGAGGCGGACAGGTCCGCCAACGTGCCTTCGCCTACAAAAGGAGCACCGCCAAATACGACGGGGTAGGTGACGGGAAAGCGATCGGTAGACCGTGTCTGGTGTCTGTGAGCCATAGGTGTCCTCGATGAATGAGGACAGCGTAGCCGGTCAGTCGATCTCGCGACTATCCCTCGGAGGAGGGGCTATGGAGTCTTTGGTTCAGCTGGTACGGCTGGGGTTTGCGCGGGCCGCTCAAGATGTTCTAGGACGTCCTGCTTCAACCTGGTGGGCTCTTCGATCCGGTTGTCGCGCTGAATGCTGTTGATCTCCTTCGCTTTGCGGGCGCTGAGTTCAGCCATATCGGCTTCGTCTTTGACCAAGGTCGGAGTCAGGAACACGAGTAAGTTGAGTTTCTCTGTCTGCCTGGTCTGAGACCGGAAAAGCCAACCGAGCAGCGGAATATCGCCGAGGAATGGGATCTTGCTCTCGGTCAACGTGATGTTGTCACGCACCAAGCCTCCGATCACGAGAGTCTGTTGATCATGTGCGATAGTCGTGGTCTCCATTGAACGTTTTGTCGTGGTGGGGCCTACCGGGACACTCGATGTTCCAGAGCCAATGGTTTGGGCCACATTATTTTCGATGGCTGTGATTTCCTGCTTGATTTCCAATCGGATCAAATCATTCTCCAGGACTTGTGGCGTGAGTTCGAGGGTAACGCCGACGTCCTTTCGTTCAATCGTCACGAGTGTACCGCCGGTGATGCCCTGGGCTTGACCGGTCGGGAACGGACGATTTTCACCGACCACAATCTTAGCTTTCTGGTTATCGGCGGCCAGGACCTGGGGTGTTGAGAGAATGTTCGTATCCGTGAGGCTCATGAGCAGCTGGAGGAAGGCCCGGACGTTGACCGTATTGAGGACAGCGGTGGAGGCTCCTCCCGTGGCCACACCGCTGATAGTTTGAGCGATGGCGGCCAGATCTTCAGGGGCGCGGTTGAAGCCTCCGATGCCCTGCATCGCACCTGATTTGCCGGCGCCGATGACCTGCAAGGGGTCGGTCCCGATCTGCCGGAGGCGATCGACCTGCACTTCCAGGATCACGGCCTCAACAAAGACTTGTTTCCTGCGGGTGTCCAAATCGCGAATGACCGATTGGATCCGGCCATAGGCCGATTTTGTGGCGCTGATCACGATGGAATTGGTGGCTTTGTCGGCAAATACTTGGACAGGGGCTTCGAATTCTGTCAGGGGACGCAGGGGCGGCCTGGCACCGGGAGCTGTTTGCGCGACCGTTTGGGAACGAGCGACGAGGTTGGTCAGGACCGCCGCCAGATCGGTCGCATTCGCATGTTTGAGTTTGTAGACATACACACCACGCTCAGGAGGGAGTTCTCCCATCGGCACGATTTGATAGACCGCGCCCTTGGGAACCACGGCAATCCGGCTGACTTCCAGTGCTGCCACAAACATGCTGTAGGCTTGATCCGGCGTGACCTTGGTAGGCGAGAACACGGAAATCTTTCCGCCCAGCTTCTTGATCGCCTCATCAAGCACGAAATTCTTGCCGGTCAGTTCACTGATGAAGCGAACAAATACAGGAATCTCGACTTCGTTGAAGTCGAGGGTGATTTTATTGGAAGCCGACGCGGCGGTTTCCGCATGGCTTACCGGGGGAAGCGGCCAAGCAGAGAGCACCACTGCCACTACAAGCCAGGCATATTTTGAGGGAATGCGCCGGCGCGCATGGGGCAATCGGTCAGTCAACACACAGCCTCAATAAGATAGTGAGTCGATGGAAGGGAGGATCCCTTTGACATGCAAGCTATCACACGAAGGCGGGTGAGACAACCGGAGCGGGTGTTTTGAGAGGCGAGACCCTCGGTAAGGTTGATGGCTGTATGGTGCAATGATCTCCAGGCCTGAGAGGGAATGTCTGGTCAGGCTCGTGATGTGCGGCGCGCAAACTTCAGTGGGGTCCGCTTTCCCCGTCGGTGAAGGCGGCCGGCACCATAGGGGCTTTCATTCCGTTGCGAATCTCATCCGGCTGGTGTTCAGGGTTCATCCTTGTGGGCGAGGGGCAGAGCTTTCCTCGTGCTGCGCTCATCGCCAATGATTTCCCGAAATTTTCAGCCACGGCATGTTTGAGCAAGAGCCAGAGATCATCATCGAGGTCATTGTACCCTTCGATGAGTGTGAGGAGTTCGGCAAAAGGGTGGCGCCCTTGGGCCAGTGCTGTGACGTCCGGGTGGAGCTCAGGGCCGGCGTGGTCGTGAATAGCTTCACGCAAGGCGCGGGATTTTGCTTGGCACTCGCTGAGCGGCGCGAAGTCCGGGTGGTCGCGGTGCACGAGGGATAGCAGTCGATCGAGCACGGTCAATGCTCGCATGCGCGCCTTTTCCTGTTGCGCGCGTTTGCGTTGGGCTTCTGCGGCCATTTGCAGCAGCGCCTCGAGTTCCTTCATCGACCCGATCTCTTCTGCGGCGGTATTCGGGGTTTCCGACATCAAGCCGACCAGTTCAATCGCCCGAGCCCTGAGGTCTGTGAAGTTCCGGCGGGAGGCGGTGATTTCTTCGATCAAACTCTCAGACGGGAGTACGCCGGTGGTCCTGACTTGCTCGGCCACTTCCGAGAGCCGTTGCCCCAGTTGCTCAAAGCTCTTTGTGACAAGAGAAAAATCCTGCAGGAGATCAGTGTGTGACGTGTCCATGGACATCCTCCCTCGGGTAAATGGTCAATCAAATAAGATGCTGAGCCGTTCGGCATTCCTGGCGTCGGAGTCCACATATGGACTCACGTGGACTGACGGGATCACCTGATCATAGTCGTGCCGAAGAGCCAAGAATTGCGAACCTAGTGTCCGAATAAGAACAACAGAGGGATCAAATGAGTGACTGAACCAATCGGCTGAGTGGCTCAATTTGTTGGAACGGTCAGACATGCATGTGTGCCATGTGAGGGTGAAATGCACACTACTCATACGAAGCCGAGCCATCATTGTCCATATGCGATGGCCAGTCAATACATCTCTTTGATTATTATGGCTCTATCGTGCATTCCCAAACGACCCTAGATATGAAATGCACCGGGTTTTGAGCGGATTAGGTATTGCGTTCTCGTTTCAGTAGAGAGTGCCTAAGCCGTTCAGTGAGGGAAAGCGAATGAGTGAGAGGGGCATTCGAGCAATCAGGGGCAACCTCCACGAACCGGTGGCATGGAACCTGCGATCTTCTGCTCGCAAGAAAATTCGTGACCAGATGACGTGCTTAGATGGATTGAGCTCATGGATTGTCTGGAATCACCCGATAGAGAGAAGAACGTGGGAAATACGAAGGCATAAATCATGGACTCTCAGCGGCTTCAAACAAAAGTTCAAGCGTTTGCCCACCGGCTTCTTGAGGAAGCCAATGGCGATCCTGTTCGAGCGCTTGGACTTTTAGTCCTGGTATTGGAAGATTCCGAGCTTGAGTCGGCAGATCATGCCCACCGGCTGGTCGCGGAAGTTCGTAAGGTCCTCCTTCCTCAAGACTTTGCCGAAGTCGGTCAGCCGGTTCAGCATCTTGCCGGAGATCCATCCTGGGAAGGCGTTCAGCACTGTCTGCGTTGCGGAAAAGTATTATGTAAGCGCACAGCGGATCAAGAAGCCGGGACGACCTATCCGTCCGGATATGTCTATGAAGTAGGTTCGCGCTTTACCACAGAGGATTGTGACGATTTCGAGCCCTGCCAGTAAAGGTGTAACGGCACCCACTCACCATTGCCACGAACCCGCCGTTGTTCTTGGAAAGTCAGATGCCGTCCTGCCAGATTTGAATTAGGCGACCTTCTCCTTCGCGGCGGTTTCGGTTCCTCGCTGGTCCTTTACAAACACACTTCCCTTGTGGGCTTTCGCGAGCTTTTTCAGTTCAGATGCAATCTTGCTGACATCGCCGGGATGATCGATGGGGCGGTGGCTGTTCGTCACGACCGCAATCGATAAGCTCATCATGGGAAATTGTTCGTGATTCCCTTTTCGGTCGACGGAATCGATGTAGCCTTGCAGCCGGTCGTCGCGATCGTAAAAATCAGGAATCACCAGATCGAACCGTTTAATCACGGTTTCGCAAATCGCATCGATGTGATCGGGGTGGCTCATAAAGACAAAATCATCGCCGCCCACATGGCCCACGAACCCCTCTACCCCGGCAAGCTCACAGACGACCGTCGTGAGAATACGACAGGCCACAACCAGTACCTCGTCCCCCCGGCCGTATCCATACCGGTCATTAAACGACTTGAAATTGTCGACATCAAGGTAAGCCAATGCGAAGGGCTTGCCGCTCTCAATGCGGGCGGTGGTTTCGAATAGGATACTGCTGTTGCCGGGAAGCCGGGTGAGCGGGTTGGCGTCCAGTGACCGGGTCAGCCGGCTCAAACAGAGGCGCACACGGTGGACGATTTCGTCCGGGCGATACGGGAGGCAGATATAGTCATCAACGTCGACACTGCCCCAGTCGACATCATTGAGGCGGATGTCACGAATCAGCACGATCAACGGCAGTCGTCCGAGAAAGGGATCGTTCTTAAGATGCCTGGTGAGAGATTCTACCGACCGGCCGCTCGTCCCTTCAGCTGCCACGATGACGTGGGGGGGATTGTGGACGAGCTCGTGCAACGCGATGGTGGTCAGATCTCCGCCAACCACCTGAAAGCCGGCTTTCGTGAGGAGGCCGGAAAGGATGGCAATTTCGCCAGGATCATTGTGAAGAATCAGGACACGCTGGGCTGCAGTGGGTTTCGTCATAGGTAGTCATCGATCGCAAGGAATTCTTCTGAGGCTCTGGAGACGCAACCTGCCAGCGATTCCGTATCGAGTCCAACCAAATCCCAGGCCTGTCGGGAGAGAGGCGGAACCCATTCGTCGCCGGGGTTTCCGCAGGCCATACCTTTGACAAGCACATCCGCGACGTGCACGACGGCTGTTTGCAGCTGGGCATCCTGCGCCGCTCCCGGTTGGTGGTGGAATAGAATCGGTTCACGGAGGGTGGCCGGCAGGTGCCATGCGTTGGCCAGCCAGCCGCCGACCTCGGCGTGAGACACTTCGTACAGATCTTGTTCGACGTGCATCATCGGGCGATCGCCGGATGGATTGGCGGCCCTGATCTTTTTCCCCACATCCGGCCATTTCACATACAGAATGACTTTACCGATGTCATGAAGCAATCCAGCGACAAAGACTTCTTCGACATTCTTCATCTCCAACCGTTTCCCCAGGAGTTGCGCGGTAATGGCGACACCCAATGAATGCCGCCAGAGCTGACCAAGTCCGGCATCTTTCATGATGTCGTGCGCAGTCGCACAGAGGGTCAACCCTTTGACAACGTTGAGTCCCAAGACGACGACGGCGTGGGGAACCGACGCGATGCGAGACGGGAATCCGTAAAAAGGTGAATTGGCCAGTCGCAACACTTTTGCCGCGAGGACCTGATCTTTCTCGATCAAGGAGCCGATCTCCTCTGCGGACACGTTCGGCCGTCCGATCATGGAGGCGAGCTTTTGCACCACGTGCGGCAAGGTCGGCAAGTCACCAAGTTGTTCAATGCGGTTTCGAAAGTCGGTCGCCGCTGATGGACTCATGACGCAGGCGCCCCCTTCTCGAGATCGGCGGTTCCATGGGTACTGTGAAGATGTTCTCGCAGGGCAGTGAGGATGGTCTGTTGAAGCGGATCTTGGCATACGTGTCGAAATCGATGCTCCAGCTCGACTTCCAGCTCCGCCAGCGTTTTGCCTCCGGCCGAGCCAGCCTCGCCCTCAACAAAGACGGATGGGAGGTCCAGCTTCTTGAACCGTGCGATCATTACGTCATCCAGGACAGCCCCTTCAGCAACCACAGGCAATCCGGCTGAGTTGGTGACCGGCTTCGCGAGGACCATTCCCGGCAACAATTCGGTCAGTATCACTCGTTTCATCAGAAGATTCTCCGCGTCCCTGCATCGTCAAAACACTCCTGTCCTTCCAGGGGCAAGGAAGCAAGAGAGAGGAGAGAGGCACGCCCACTCCGTGCCTCTCTTATCGGAGCTTTTGCTCCATTTCTGAAGGTTTGCGCTGCTTCTGTTCTATTGACGCTTCAGCGGAGATGACGTGAGGAGGGCACTCGCGCATGATTCGATGACCGAGCAGGTGTGGACTAGTCACAGTGACCGGTCTTAGCAGAATTCCGCTGTTCCGTTCAAAAATGGCGACTCGGTCGAGAGCCGTCGAAGGAGGTGTTTGGCAAGTTGTCAGTAATTCAACGGGTTGCACATAGGACCGTAGGGCGTAGAGAGGGCACTTAGCTTGCAGTCTCGTGGGCGGTTTGACCTCCATATGCGGAACGATCACCGAGTATCTACGATTGGTTCAAATCAGCCATCGGTGCGGCTTATAACCCTGTTGTGATCTGCTAGAGTTACTATCGTGCGTGCTGATAAGAAAACTCCACTCAAAGCCGACAAGAAGGTTCCGTCCCGTGGTCACAAGCGGGGTGTGATCGGGTACAGCAAGAAGTCCGCTCTTCTCGAAGACGCCATTACCCAAATGAATGCGGGGAAGTATGGGCGGTCGTCAGCCGCGCTAAAAGAATTGCTGGCGCTCGATCCTTCGAATATGGAAGCGCGCCGGTTGTTTGCCACGCTTCATCTTCGATTGGGGAGTCTCCTCCCGGCGAGGCAGGCCTTCGAATCGCTGGCGAACGAGGCGCTTGAACGGCAAGACTACTGGCTTGCTGAATCGTTACTCCGCGAGTATCTCGCAGCCGGTCCCCGGTGTGTACCCTTCATTGAAAAATTGGGGTCGGTATATCAGGAAAAGGGAGACGCACTCGCCGCGTCCGAAGAGTTTGCTAAGGCTATCGACATTCTCATCGAAGATCCTGACCCTGACCGTCCTGCCTTACCTACTGAACTGTATGCCAAGATTCGGGAGCTAGCCCCGGCTAGTCCTCCTGCATTCCGGCTCGCCTCACTCTTCGATGCGCAGACAGGAGAGTTAATCGCCCGCGCGGCGATTGGGCCGAGCCCGAATCAGGATGAAGCCCTAGCACCGCCTGTGACGGTTGAGTCATCGGAATCCACAGTATCGAATCTATCGACTGCAATGTCTGATCCGGTCTCCGGCGTCATGCCCTGGGATGACGTACCAGTGGGTACTTCGGTATTGCCTGCCCAGAGTTTACAACCTGAGATTTCAGATCAGTTCGCGTCATCAACAGCGGGATCGCTTGAACCGACAGCTGAATTACCCGCAGCATCGGAGGCTGTTCCGCTTGTGGATGAGACACCCATTCCACAGGACGCTCTTCTTGATCGGGCTCCGGTGGAATCGAGTTCAAGTCCCTCTCTCCCGATTTCAAGCAGTGAGAGTTCATCCCCGATTGCTCTTCACGACGCAGAGCCCACCAGTCTTCCGCTAATGCATGAGGAGACGTCGGCTACGACTAGTGCGTCGTCGGGTTCGGAGTGGGGCGTGGCCTCTTTGCCAATACCGCAAGACTTTGAGAGCACCATTTCGAATGAGACGACCAGCGTGGTTGAAGCGGGGCATCTCCCTCAATCGGATGCGTCCATCACGTTGCCGAGCTCCGCATCGGATTCTCTTCCCGCCCCGTTGCCCTGGGAGCAAGTCGAGGAAACGACGATTGCGATTCCTCAACCTGACTTCGAACACCTGTCAGTAAGTCTCAACCGTGTGGAGGCCATCTCGGCCGTTTCGCCTGAAACTTCTTCGTTCGAGCCCGTGCATTCTCAAGAGTCAAAAGGGCAGGCGCGGGCTGAACCATCATTACGAGCAGGCGTTGAGACAACGCTATCGTCAGGGACTACACAAGAATTTTCCCCAGATGTTGCCTGGTCTGCCCCTGATATCCCGGCCATTGAGCCGGGAGGTTCCCCTTCGATGTCATCGGAGCCGTCCCTGACCAGTTCTGTCGTCGAAGAACGGCAGCCTGATGCGGTGATCGAGTCTGTGCCTCCGCCCATGCCATGGGAACAGGTGCAGGAATCCTCTGTCAGTATTGATGGAGCCAGTCAGGAGTCCATTAACTTTAAAGCAGAGACCTCAGGATCTTTTTCGACTCAACTCCAGGAGGTATCTCCCGCTGAGACCGTCTCTCACGTTACGTCTGAGACAGTCATCCCACCAACCTCGGGAGTGGTCATGGAGTCGCGCGACGCGACTTCCGTTCCAACGGCCGACGGGCAGACCCAGCTGGAGAATCCATTTGTGTCCGGCCAGAGTCCAAAGATCGGCGAGTTTTCTTGGGCCTCTATTTTCAACAGCGCCTGGAAGTTCGGTTCGTCGTCTCCCGCGCCGCATGATTCTCTGCATCATACCTCGCCGATAGAACCGCCTGTACCTGCAGAACCGGTTTTACATCAGGAGGCGGTGGTTGCTCCTGTTCTCCCGGAGGAACTTACGACAGATGTCACGTCGGGTG
This sequence comes from Nitrospira sp., assembly GCA_024998645.1. Classification (GTDB taxonomy): domain Bacteria; phylum Nitrospirota; class Nitrospiria; order Nitrospirales; family Nitrospiraceae; genus Nitrospira_D. Next base: position 22,680 of record JACOEJ010000037.1, on the reverse strand, counting down.
AGACGGCAGAGTCGATGCCGGTGTCTGCCAGCCCTGTAGAGGCGGTGTCATTTCCGATGCCCTGGGACCAGATCCAGGATGCGTCTAGTACAATCTCATCTGCTGAGAGCGCCTTGAGTTCAGCCATTGAGCCGCTGGCGGGCCTTCCTGCTGAGCAGAGTGTGCCTATCGAGATTCCTGATCAAGTAGCCATTCACGAGGCAACAGTGGTCCCTCCTGTCTTCCAGGAAGAACTGAAGACTGTGGCCGACTCGGCGGTTCCCGAATGGAAACTAGTATCTGCTAGCCAGGCGGAGCCGCTGGTGACCCCGATGCCCTGGGACCAGATCCAGGACATGCCTGTTACGATCCCACCTGCCGATTCTCTGGGGGAGTTTCCTGTTGCGGCTGTTGAGATTTCTGAAGAAGGAGTCTCTCAGGATGCATCAGTGGTTGCTCCTTTCCACCAGGAGGAACTGACGGCAGGTGTTCCTTCGCCTGGGGAGATTCCAGAATCAATGCCGGGGTTTGCCGGCCAGGCAGAGCCGGCGGTATCCCCGATGTCCGGGGATCAGGTCCAGGGGACGTCTGTTACGATCCCTCCTGCTGATATCGCTCTGAGTTCAGCCGTTGAGTCGCTGGTGGAGCCTCCGGCGATGCCGGTTGTGCCCATCGAGATTCTTGAGGAAGCAGCCGCTCACGATGCTCCGCCAGTGACTGCTTCGGTCGAAGTGCCCGCAGTATCGGCGTATGCTTTGATCGAAGAGCCTCGATCTCTTGAGGCTGCCCATGTTGAGTCGGCGGAGGCTTCGTTCCGTTTCAAGGATTCCAATCGCGCCGGAGCGGAGTCGACAGCAGTTGGTGAGGTTCTCCAGGCACAACCTCCGACATTACCAGATGAACAGCCGGCTGACTCACAATCGGTTGTGAGTTCGTCACCGGCCGATGACCATTCACCGGTTCATTCCGAGGAGTTTCGAATCGCCTCACAGGCAGAAGCGTCGCCTGTGGTCCAGGAGTCGGTCAAGCCGGCCGCGCCGGTTTCGAGTGCAGAGCCGGCTCTTGCACCCTCTCTCTCTCCGGAATCGGTTCCGCCAGTGTTGCCGCACGAGTTGTTACCGGTACTACAGACGTTGGTTGACCAACTGTCGGTGGTGACCAAAACAATTCCTGCAATTTCTGCTGAAACGAAATCTTCTGAGCTTGTTTCTCGCGACCAAGAGGTCGCTCCGGAGGCCGCATCTTTACGAGAGCCATCAAAAGCGCCGAGTTCCGCGGAGCTTGCTGCGAATCCCTCATCAGCACAGATGCCTCCGGCTGAAGACGGGCCGCCGTCGCAGTGGAAGACCGGCGAAGTGGCGGTTCAAACTCATCGCCCTTCGGCCAAGAAGCGAAAATATTCGATCGAGCCGGCCTCCGAGACCCCGGCCGTCATACCGCCATGTGACGATTCACCGGCAGCTCCCGTTGATTCGATACCTCATCCGGCTTCGACGGTTATCGAGACAGCGATGCCGACTCCCTCAACCGTTCAGGATAAAGAGGAGTGGATCCGAACCGGTGAGGCTATTCGGTTCATCGATCCGGTTGTAACCGAGCCGGTCCATCTGATGCCGCCACCTCCTTCTGCGCCGCATGAAGAAGGGGCGACGGTTTTTGCAACGTCTACGGCTGCGTCGGCCGTCGATGTGCTCTTCCAGTCATCGGGACGTCATACGCGAACCCAGACGACTGAGCGAACGGCTGTTCCCAAACCACGTCCACGGTTGAGCGCGAAGCTGGCACGCGTTCGCATTGGCCTGTCGGTGCTCATCGGTTCCTGCTTCTCGACGACCCGTGCACTCGTGACGTCGATTGCGGGGCTGGCGGTGTTGTCTGTGGCGATTGTGGCGATGGCCATTGGGGCAGTGGGTTTGATCTGGCTGGTGATGGAAGAAAAACCGAGCCCGGCATTTCAAAGTCTGACGACGCCACCTCAACGCGCCATGATGGATTCCGGCAAAAATGGATACCTGCTCCTGCTCGGATTCGAGGCGGATGCGACGGCGGATCCGGTTCAGGCGGGGTACGAACGAAAACCGGATGCCAAGGATGGAGGGGTGGCTGCGGTCTGCTATGGTGAAAATGAGGGCATGGCCGGAGCCAATCAGAAGAACGCGTCTGCGAACGTGGCGCAGGATTGGTACAGGTCGGCGGATCCAGCTGGGCAGTTCAAGGCCCAAGCGGACAGCCTGAAAGGCTGGACGAGCCAAGCGAATATGTCCCTCGGTCGTTATCGGCAATGGCTCAAGATGCCGTTTGAGGATTGGGGGCATGGGCAGGCGGTGACACCACCCTGTGCGACGATCCTCTTTGCGCATCGACTGCATGTGGCGGAAGGGTTTAGCCAAGGGGCCGGCACGGAGGGAGGAGTCGAGCGACTAGAGGGCGACATGGAAGCCTGGCGGACCACACTGAGCCAGGCGAAGACCCTTCCTGTCAAGGTGATGGCGCTGCAAGCGATCAACGATGATATCGCGGTTGCCTCAGGACTGCTGGTCAAGCCGGATTTTGATGGGAAGGCTCTCCCTCGGATTATCAAGATGCTTCGTCCGCTCGATCCGGTTGAGTCGTCGATGCGGTGGCCGATGCAGAGTCAGTTGGTCTTGGCGACCAAGTTGTACGAGTCACAACTCGATGCTGACCGGAGTGAGGACGTGCCGCTCCATGTTAGCGTGGCCAGCATGCTTCCGCTGCCGAAACAGCGGCGATTCAACGACTACGCTGAATACTACGAATCGTCCTATAAGGCCGCCGGAGAAGGTCGGTATGGCGCCATGCCAAAGCGCTCCACGTATATCAAGCATCCGGCGACCAGTGTCATGGACTATGTGACCAATCCGATAGAAAATATCATCGGCATCGATCCGCTCCCGGCATGGGATCACTACAATGGTCTGGTAATCGATACCGATGCGCATCTCCGTCTGGCGAGTCTGCAAGCCTGGTTGCGGCGCGGTCCGCAGGACGCCGATCTCCTCGCGCGGATCGCCAAAGCCGGTCAGCGCTTCTATGATCCCTATACGGGCCTCCCGATGTTGGTCAATCTCAGGCGAGGGGTCATGTATAGCGTGGGACATGATGGCAAGGACCAAGATGCGGACCCTCAGCAGGACGTCGTCGTGTCTATTCCCGTCAATCAACCTGCGGCAGCAATTGCCAAGCCTGCTCCGAAGTCGAAGTAACCTCACCGGTTTCACGTCTCACCGCACAGTCGAGATTCTGCTGACTGCCACGTTCACGTCGCCAGTCGGTGTCAACCCACGGCTCCTCAAGGCGTTCAGGTGAGTAGGCGGCTCCCTCGAACCGAGAGTCGCGTGGGACGCATGCCTTGACCTGGAGAGCAGATCTCATGACAATCAGTCGTACGGCGCAGGATCGTATTCCGTCGGCATCGAGGTGAGGAACTGCGAATGGTACTCTCTCGTAGCCTGACACCGGCCCACAGTGGTCAATGCTATCTGGGTGGGAGGATCTCGACTCTGGAGGAGACACGGGCGCTTGATCGATTTTTAGCCGGGGTCGAACGCCGCGCGTTTCGGATGGCCCAGATCGCCACGGGACACGATGACGAGGCGCTCGATCTTGTGCAGGAGGCCATGCTCAAGCTGGTCGAACGGTATGGTACGCGCGACGAAGCGGAATGGGGGCCGTTGTTTCATCGGATTTTGCAATCCAAGATTCGCGATTGGTATCGGCGGACAAAAGTCCGGTCCCGCTGGCGTCTCTGGCTGGGCCGCGACGAGGACGGCGAGGAAGCCGGCGATCCATTGGACGCGATCGCTGATACGACGACTCCGACGGCAGACCACCAACTGAAGATCAAAGAGGCTTCGTCGGCGCTTGATGCGGCATTGCGAACGCTGCCGCTCCGACAGCAGCAAGCATTCTTACTGCGGGCCTGGGAAGAACTCGATGTGGCGCAAACGGCGGCGGCGATGGGTTGTTCCGAGGGGAGTGTGAAGACACACTATTTTCGAGCCATTCACACGCTTCGAACACTATTAGGAAATCATTGGCCATGAGTCAGGATCTGCATCACAGCGATCGTGAGTTTGTCGGTCAGGCCAAGGCGGTATTGGATCGTGCCGTCGGCGAGGTGGATCATGCGACGGCCCTCCGACTGCAGCAGGGACGGCTTGCCGCGTTGGATGCGCGCGCACGCCAGTCTTCTTGGCGTATCTGGGCTTCCGGCCTGGCAGTAGCCTCGCTCGCAGCGCTGGCCGTGCTGCTCTGGATGCAACCGGCGGCGCCTCCTCAGCATGCGGCCGTGCCATTGGATGATTTCGAGCTCGTCACGTCTGTCGAGAATGTCGAGCTAGCCGAAGATCTCGAATTTTTCCATTGGCTGGCCGATGATGACCAGGCAGGGTAGCGGGTATACGTGCCTAGGTTGGTGGATGTGCTGCGCGCTGCTGTGGACGGCGGTATCGGCGGCTGCCGCGCCGCCTGAGGCCATGCAAGTGCCGGATACCGACTTCCTGGAATTTTTAGGTAACTGGCACATGGGCGATGGCCGATGGGTCGACCCCTTTCATGCTGCTGAATTGTCGGGGGCCGAGACGGTGACTCCCCAAAAGGACCAGCGATCCGGGCCGACGCAAGAAACGCCGCGAACGAATCGACGGGAAAACCGTGAAGGGTCTGATCAGCAAAATGCTCGTCCAATCGATCCCATGCGAGAGATGAAGCGATGATGGGACTTGTACTCAATATTGTTCTGCTGTTTGGATGGAGCCTCGCGGCATGGGCCCAGGCTGAGTCTCAAGGCGTGCCGTGGAGTCAGCTGAATCAGCAGGAGCAACAGCTGTTGCAGAAATTCAATCAGGATTGGGATCAGCTGCCGGTGGATCGTCAGGAGCGATTGCGCAACGGCGCGCGACAGTGGTCGAACATGAATCCTGATGAACGGACCGAGGCGCGGCAGCGGTTCCAGGAGTGGCGGCAAATGTCCCCGGACGATCAACAGCGATTGCGAGAACGGTTCCAGCGATTTCGCGAGTTGCCGCCGGAAAAGCGTGAGGCCATTCGCAACGCGCGGCAGTGGTTTCGGTCGTTGCCGCCTGAAGAGCGCCATGAGATGCGCCAGCGCTGGAAGAATATGACGCCCGATGAACGGCGCACGCTTCGCCGACAGTTCAAAAAGAACTTCGGGGCCGACGGGTCTGCTCCACCGTCGAATCAGTTCCCGCACCGCGACCGGCCTTTCCGTCCGAACCGCTAAGCGATTCCTGATGCGTGCTTGACAGTGTCGCACACATTCCACAGAATCATCCGGATCTGAGTCTTGTGTCTGGAGCACGTCCAGACTCCGCGTCTATTTCAGGAGATCAATCGATGAAAAGTGAAATTCTCTATCCGGGGGCGTTCCCGATGGTGCGTGTTGAGTTGGCGGCCGGGGAGCACATCAAAGCCGAATCGGGGGCGATGGTGGGTTCCTCGCCGACCGTGGATGTCGAGAGTAAGATGGAGGGCGGCTTTCTTGGGGCGCTCTCGCGCAAGCTTTTGACGGGGGAAAAATTCTTTTTCCAGACCTTGCGGGCCAGTCGCGGGCCGGGCGAGGTGTTGCTGGCGCCGACGGTGCCGGGCGAAATCGTCATTCTGGAGCTCGACGGCGTGAACGAATATATGGTGCAGAAGGATGGTTTCCTGGCCGGGGCCGATTCCATCACGATCGAAAGCAAGATGCAGAGTTTGAGCCGCGGACTCCTGGGTGGCGAAGGGTTTTTTATTCTGAAGATTGGCGGCAAGGGGATGCTGGCGGTGAATAGCTTCGGCGCCATTCATAAAATCGAACTCAGGCCGGATCAGGAATACATCGTGGACAACAGCCACCTCGTGGCCTGGTCTGCGACGACGTCGTACAACATCGAGAAAGCCGCTTCCGGTTGGGTTGCCAGCTTTACGTCCGGCGAAGGGCTGGTTTGCCGTTTCCGTGGACCGGGGATTGTGTATATCCAGAGCCGCAACCCGGGCAGCTT
>JACOEJ010000037.1:0-16581 GCA_024998645.1 Nitrospira sp. | reverse complement strand
GCCGTTTCCGTGGACCGGGGATTGTGTATATCCAGAGCCGCAACCCGGGCAGCTTTGGGGCGTGGATCAGACAATTCATCCCGGTGTCGGAATAACCGGCGGCTGAAATGGCAACTATCTCACCCGTCCAACCCCCGCGTGCCAAGACGCGCTGGTTGCTGAGCTTCGTTCTCGGCTCGCAGGCAATCCTCAACGGACCCTGCTCGAGGAAAGAGCTGTCTTGGCAGCTCGGGGCGGGCGGGTGGAATCCATCACGCCTCCGGTTGCTGCTCGCCTGCGGCCTCGTTCGAGACCATGTTGAGCAGCCGGATAACCTCTAAATGGCCACCACGTTTTTCCCTAACGCCCTTTGTTTCGGTGAGGAGTTTCCGGCCAGCGGCGCCCCCTGTCTTGTCCAGATTGAAGGCGATGGGCTCACGATCACCCATGAGCCGACAGTATCGACCTTTCCATCTGAGCGAGTCCTTTTTACGGGGCTGGCGGTATCTGCTGGCGGGCTGGACCATGATCATCTGGTTCTGAAATGGGGTGAAGGGCTGCAGGCGCGTACGTTGTATCTCAAACATCCCGACCTCATCCGGGCGTTCCGTGAAGCGGCGCCGGATCACTTGAGTCAGCCGTTTGAACAGGCAGCGGAGCGAGTGCGGCAGATTCGCCACCGGCATCGTGTCATGTGGGGGACTGTCGCTGGCTCGATCATGGCTGTGGCGCTGGGGCTTTGGTTCGGGGCCGATCTGTTGGTGGAGATGGCGGTCAGTCGAATTCCAGTTGAGTGGGAGCAGAAGCTCGGCGAAGCCGCCTACAAGGATTTTCTGAGTCATCAAGACGTGATGAAAGAAGGCCCTGCCGTCAAGGCTGTCGAAGAGATGACTCAGCGCCTGGCCGAGCAGATTCCGGACAATCCCTACAAGTTTCAAGTGACCGTGGTGAAGAGTGATGTCGTCAATGCGTTTGCGCTGCCGGGCGGCTACGTGGTCGTGTTTACCGGCTTGATGAAAAAGGCGGACAGCGGAGAGGAAGTGGCAGGCGTGTTGGGGCATGAACTCAACCACGTGTTGCAGCGCCACGGGATGGAGCGGATTGTGAAAAACCTGGGTGTCATGGCGGTGGTCGCGATCATCGTCGGCGATCAGCAGGGGCTCATCGGATTAATGCGGCAGGTCGGTGTCGAATTGCTGACGCTGAAGTTCGACCGCGCGCAGGAAATGGAAGCCGATCTGACCGGGTTGCAACTGGTCTATCGTGCGAAGATCGATCCCCACGGCATGATCACATTTTTCCAGAAACTTTCGGAGAAAGATGAAGGACGGATGGAATGGCTCTCGACGCATCCGATGAGCAGCGCGCGGGCGGACCGATTGAAAGCCGAACTCGCCGCGTTACCGAAGCGGGCATCGGAGCCGTTCACCTTTGAGTGGAAGACCGTGCAGGATGCGCTCGGCGTTCAGCCAGTCCCGGTGCCGTGAAACCAAAAAGCCTCACTCGTATCGGCGTGATTGCCGATACACATGGGCTCTTCGATTGGGCGCTCATCGAGCATTTTGCCGGCGTGACAGCCATTCTCCATGCCGGCGATATCGGCGATTCCGACGTTATTCGGCAGCTCCGACAGATCGCGCCGGTCGTTGCGGTTTCAGGGAACGTCGATGATTTTGAGCAGAGTGGATTCCCCCGCGTGCGCGTCGTCCGTCGTGCCGGAGTCACCATTGCGATAAGGCATATTCTGTTCGAACGCGGACGCCTCACGGATGAGGCACGCGAGTGGCTGGACAGCACACAGCCCCATATCTGCATCTTCGGCCACAGCCATCGTCCGATAATCGAGCAGTATGGCGGCACCATTCTGCTCAATCCCGGTTCCGCAGGGCCTCGACGGTTTTCTCTTCCGCGCGGAATCGGGATGCTGACCATTCACGAGGGGCAAATCATGCCGGAATTGATTCGATTGAAGAATTCGGTCGGATCAGCCACACGTAAGAACGGCAAACCACGTTCGAAGAAAGGAGCTGCGACAAGATGAAAGCAATATCTATGAGAGGAATCATTACCTCGGCGGTGTTGGCGGGTTTCATGTTGTCGAGCACCGGGTGCTACGGTCCGTTCAATCTGACCCGTAATGTGTATCATTGGAATAGCGGGGTGAAAGGCAGCGGTGAGGTCAACGACAAATGGATGAAGGAGTTTGTCTTCTTCGGCATGATTGTCATTCCCGTGTACATGTTCTCGACGTTGCTCGACGCCTTCATCTTCAACTCAATCCAGTTCTGGAGCGGTGACAATCCTGTCAAAGTGTCTCAGGATGAAGACGGACGCATTCGGGAGGTCCAACTGGGGACGCTCACGGCCAGTGTGGAGTGGGCGGAAGACGGGAAATCGGCTCATGTGACCTATGTGCGGGAAGGCCAGGTTGTGAAGCAGGTGACGATCGAACGTGACGGGGATCAGCTGCGTCTGCGCGATCAAAAAGGTGAGATGGTCGTTAGGTCGGAAACCGCGAATGATGGAAGTCTTGGATTTCTGGATCGCGAGGGCCGCATGGTGGACAGGGTCAGTGCAGAAGCGGCGTATTGGGGGATTGAACAACTGAGAGAAGGAGGAACGGCCGGACCGGCATCATAGCGATTCTTCCCTAGATTCCAATTTCTTGAATGGTTTGGATGAGGCGGTTTTTTTTTAAGACATCTCCAAAAAGTTGGGTTATACTTCGCTCTTATAATATTCCCACACATGATGGAGTGGTGGGAGAGGAATTACTCATTCACTAAGGAGGAAGAATTATGCTGAAGAAAGTGCTCATGGCATCGTTGGCAGTAGCCTTCGTAGGAATGCAGGTTGGGATGGTTATGGCGGCAGAAGGAAACCCCGACACTGGACCTGGTTGCGGTCTCGGCAAGCTGGCGTGGCAGAACTATCCGCATCAGAAGACCATTGCCGTGCAGACAATGGAAGCCACCACCAACGGAACCTTCTACAGCCAGACCTTTGGTATCAGCAGCGGAACATCAGGCTGCACCAATGACGGCAAGTTCTGGGCGCAGGAGAAGGTCAACGTGTTTGCAGCGTTGAACTTTGAGAATTTGGCGCAGGATATGGCTCAGGGACAGGGTGAACATCTGACGTCCTTGGCGACCTTGATGGGAATCCCGGCGGCACAGCAGCCGGCGTTCTTCGCAATGACCCAGGAAAAGTATGCGTCCCTCGTGGCAGCCGGCGAGACCTCGCCCGTTGCGCTTGTGAAGGCGTTGAATGATGCCGTGGCCACGCATCCGATGCTGGCTAAAGTGTCGTTGAACAAGTAGTCGAGACTTCGTGGGGTTCCGGTTTCATCAGCTGGAGCCCCACGAACCTCTCAGGTTGCTCCTCTTTTCTTTTTCCCTTGCCTGGTTCGGTCTTTTCGGAACCACTCTTTTCGTCGAAGCCGCAGTTCCCGATACGGCCTATTTGAGCGATCTCATGGCCCGTGCCGATGCGCTGCACCTTGCCGATGAGCATGAGTGGCATGTCTTGCTCCACTACCGCCGGACACTGTTCGGCGGGGTCGAGAGCATGCAAGACGATCCGGGTTTCTTCCTCGACACTCAAGGAAAAACCAACTCCGATGCCGAACTCCGTGCGACGCTCACGAAATTCTATTCGGACGATCTCGTCGGTCGCTCGAAGCAGCCGGCGCAATGTGCGTTTGTCGCCCGCTATCACTGGCTCAAGGACAAGCTGCAATTCGATGATCGTCGGCTTCCGCCAATGGCATGCGAACGATTCACGAAGTGGTTCGAAGAGTTCAACGCCGAAACCATCACCATTATTTTCCCGACCGGGTTCATGAACAACCCGTCCTCCATGTTCGGCCACACGTTTCTCCGCGTCGATGCCAAAGGACAAACGCCGCAGACCAGAATTCTCGCCTACACGATCAATTATGCCGCGCAGTTGCCGCCCAATGCTGGGCCGGAATATGCCATCAAAGGCGTGTTCGGAGCCTACCAAGGATACTTTTCGACGATTCCGTACTATTTGAAAGTGCAGGAGTATCGAGATATTGAGAATCGGGATATCTGGGAATATCGATTAAATCTCAACGAGCAACAGGTCAAGCGGCTCTTGATGCATGCCTGGGAGCTGGGCAACGCCTACTTCGATTATTTCTTTTTCGGTGAGAATTGCGCGTACCATATTCTGTCGTTGATCGAGGCGGCGGAACCGTCCGCTCACCTGCTCGATCATTTTCCGATCTATACGATTCCCGTCGATACCGTGCGGTGGGTGCGAGAATCGACCGGCTTGGTCGGAGACGTCGTAGCGCGGCCATCGCGCAGTACCTTAGTGCGGCGAAAGCGGGAGGCCATGAGCAGTGATGAGCGCACGTGGCTGAATCGGCTCATCCAAGACCCAACGGTCTTACAAGATTCGTCATTTCGGGGATTGGCGGATGACCGTCGGGCGTTTGTGATGGAGGCGGCCTCTGATTATTTGTTGCTCCGCACCGAAGGAGAAGGCCCTGATGGAGCGCAGTACCGAGAACGGAACCGGAAAGTGCTGAGTGCAAGAAGCGAAATCAAGGCGCCTCCGATCGACCTGCCCATTGCGCCCTATGTCAAACAGCCGGACCTGGGCCATCGGACGAGCCGTATCGGCGTGGGAGGCGGATGGAGAAACGACCGTGCGTTTGAAGAGCTGAATGTTCGTGCCGCCTACCATGATTTACTCGATTCAGAGCCGGGGTATACACCGGATGCGCAGATCGAAGTGATCTCGTTCGCACTTCGCCACTACCACAATGGATCGCAGGCCAGGGTCGAGCGGTTTAGCCCGCTGAACATGATTTCGCTGTCACCTGTGGATTCCCTCTTTCTCGCACCCTCATGGAAGCTCAATGTGGGGATGAATACGATCGCCCATCGGGGCTGCCAGCTGTGCTTCAATGGGAACCTCAATGGTGGACTCGGCGGGACGCTCGAGTCGCATCTGCTTGGCCGCGAGCTATGGTTCGCCTTTGCCGAAGCCGATGCAAATGTGAGCGGGGCTTATGAGGAGCATCATCGTATCGGTGGAGGAGGGACGCTAGGGTTGCTTGCCGATGTAACCGATCGTTGGAAGCTGATGGCGTCCGGGAGTTACTTGCGCTACGCATTGGGTGAGAAATCCGAGGACATCCGTTGGTCCGTCGGCCAGCGGTTTGCCTTTGCTCCGAACCTGGCCCTCCGTCTGGAGTATGCGCATCGAAGCCATGACAATGATGTGCTCTTTACCCTGCAGGTCTATTACTAGCGCAGAGTCGAATCATTCCCGCTCAAGGATCACGGAGTCGTGGTCTCTTGGAGACTCTGAATAGCCGGGGTACTGTCGGCAGGCGGGCTGGGCTGATCGACAGGCCGTTTGCGAACAAATTTTTCTTGTTCTGCGCGTGCCGCCTTCAACGCTTCCGATGGAGGCGGTGGAGTATAACCAAGAATTTCAAGTGCTCGATTATCAGGTCCGAAGATGACTCGCGTTTCTTCGTCGTGGCCCTGGAAGAGCTCTATAAGGGTGAAGATGGGTTCCGGAATCCCAATGTAGAGCAGGTCGTAGAGCCCGTAAATGGAGGCGCGTGCCGGATTAGAGGCATTGCCCATCTCGTATTTGTACGTGACCTCAGTTTTCCCATCCCCGATGGCTGTGGCGTCACCGGTATGATGAAAGTCGAAATCAATTTGTTCTCGGGTTGAGCCGATTTTGATATGGTCAAAGTCAGGCTCTGGCATTCCGTGGAGAGCCATGGCAATTGAACAAGCAGACAGATTCAGCGCGCCAAACAGCCCGAGAGTGATGAGAAGCAGTATGCGAATGGTCATCGGTCTCTCCCTCCATTCCTGATGGTTGGATAGCGAACTATTCGCTATGAAATATAGATGTATATGTCGTTACGCGCAAGAAATTGGGCAAGTCGGACAATGAATGCTGCTCAGCTGACAGCAGTTGTCATGTGCATTCTCATCGGCAATCTGTGGGGTGGATGGGGGGGGAGCTCTTCCTATGCGCAAGAGGGGTTAGCTCAAGAGGTTCAGGACGATAGCGAGCGTCATGAGCCTCATGTCCAGCAGAAGGCCGTGGAAATTTATGGAGGCTTGTACCTCCTCGGCTCTCTGGCAAAGAATCGTGATCTGAATGTTGGTGGAGAGGCATTGCCTCAGACGACGGTTAGGGATCATGCTGGGGGAGGGATCAAAGCGGGAGTTTTCCCGGCGTTCACGAATTATGTCGTTGGCATCCAAGCTGAAATGTTTGGCCTGGGAAGCGAGATTGTCGCTCCACAGTCATCGGGTTCTGGGGGAGTTCAGTCAGGGCGAGGGACCATGCTGGCATGGAACACACTGGTGAGTCTCATCGTCCGCTATCCCGGGGATCAATTCCAACCCTATATCGGGGCGGGGGCTGGGTGGTCGTCATCCCTGTTGGTCGGAACCGATCTTATGAAGGGAGCGACGACGCAGAACGGAATAGCTCGTGATATGAGTTTTGCGTATCAATACTTCACCGGGCTGAGGGTGAATCTGACGGAGCGAGTATTCGCCTTCGGAGAATATAAGTTCTTTGGCAGTCGGTTTAACTGGAGCGGTAGTCTGCAACCCTCGCTCGATTTTCGGACCCATATCGTGGCGCTTGGAGCGGGGCTTTCATTTTAGTAGGTAAGTCGGTAGGTCTTGCCCGTCTGAAACAGTCCTGATACAAGTGTACCATCTGAGATTTGGAAGTGCCTCTAAGTTAGCCTACGGATTCCTCGATACCCAAGCGCTGCGATATGATCGTCTAGTAAAGGCTAAGAATAAACCATGGCTGATTGTAGTGCCTCTCTTCTGGAACGAGACCTCGCTGCATTGATCGTTCAAACCCTCAAATTGAAGGTCGATCCCGCCACGATTGATCCGACGCAGGCGCTGTTCGGGGACGGACTCGGACTCGATTCGATCGATGCGCTAGAGCTTTCGCTGGCTATTTCCCAAACGTACGGCTATCAACTCAAATCGAGCGATCCGGAGATCAAAGCGATCTTTTCCTCCCTGCGCGCGCTCACGAACGCGATCGAGAAGAATCGTACGAAGTGAATCATGTGGTGCCATGCACGACGCTCCACTGATTGGCCCATACAATCCGGACGAGGTTCTGGCCTGGGAAACCGACGGGCCGCGCACGGCCCGCCAATTCCTGTCCGATGTCTCCCGCCTTGCCGATTCGTTGCCTGATCGTCCCGCCGTCCTCAATCTGTTGTCCAGCCGGTATGAGTTTCTCGTCGGGTTCGCGGCGGCGATGCTGCGGGGTCAGTTGACGTTGCTGCCCCAGAGCCGGGCGCCCCAGACGCTCCGCCGGATTGCCGGCGACTATCGTGAGAGTTATTGTCTGACGAATCAGGGTGAGCCGGTTGAGGGGGTCGAGTCTGTGGTCCTGCGGCGGCATGGAAGTATCGCGGGATGGCCGAAGCGGATTCCGCATATCCCGCTGGACCAGGTCGCGGCCATCGCGTTTACCTCAGGCAGCACCGGCCAACCGATGCCGAACAAGAAAACCTGGGGAGCCTTGACGGAGGTCGCCCGGGCGACGGGAACCAGACTTGGTGTGAAGACCGGTGCGCCTGCTGCGGTGGTGGCGACCGTTCCGCATCAACACATGTTCGGGTTGGAAGCCTCGGTGATGCTGCCGATCGTGCATGGGTTGGTCATGCATGCCGGGCGACCGCTCTTTCCGGCCGACATCCGCGACGCCTTGGCCGAGGTGACGGGGAAGCGCATACTCGTGACGACTCCGTTGCATCTCCGCGCCTGCGTGACCGAAGGCCTGCGCGTGCCGCCTGTCGGATTGATCCTCTCCGCGACTGCGCCGCTTTCCCGAAGTCTGGCGCAGGAAGCCGAACGGCATTTCCAGACCGAGGTGCATGAAATTTTCGGATTTGCCGAAGCGGGCAGCGTGGCTGAACGGCGGACGACCGATGGCGACCGATGGAAACCGTTGAGCGCGGTGCGCCTGGTGCAGGACCACACGGTGTGGACAGTACAGGCCGACTACCTTCCGGTTCCGGTCCGCGTTCCGGACCGCATCACCGTCGATGCCGACGGTCGGTTTATCGTGCATGGCAGGGAAGTCGACCAGATCAATATCGCGGGCCATCGCGTCTCGCTCGGCGATCTGAACCAGAAACTGCTGGAGATCGAGGGTGTGCAGGACGGAGTCTTTTTCCTGCCCGATGGGGGGGCTGCTCTTGTGACCAGGCTGATCGCCTGTGTGGTGGCACCGGGAAAAACCGTGGAGGAGATTCAGCAGGCATTGCGCCGGCGCATCGATCCCGTGTTTCTTCCCCGTCCGCTTCTGCTCGTGCCGCGCCTGCCCCGTAACGACACGGGCAAGTTACCGCGTGAGGCCTTGCTGAAGCTTGCGGGACAACAGGCTGAAGGGTCCCCGCATGAAGCATGAGCGTGTCGTCTCGATCGGTCCGGATCATCCGGCTCTGGCCGGCCACTTTCCCGGCCATCCGATCGTGCCCGGCGTGCTTGTGATGGAAGAAGTCATCGAGACCTTGCGGGAGCACTGCGGGCAAGTCCTGATCGTGACCGGACTGCCCTCGGTCAAGCTGTCGTCGCCGCTGTTGCCGGGTGAACGGCTGACGATCGAAATCGTGCAGGAGGATTCCGCCACCGCCGCCTTTACCTGCCGGGTCGGATATCGGATAGTGGCCGCCGGCTCGATCCGGTTTCGCCTTCCGGCCGCCGACCGGACGATGACGCCATGACGGTGACCTGGAAACAGCAACAGGAGCGCGGCAGCCGCCTGGCGATCCGTCTCATGGCCTGGGTGGCGCAGGTTCTGGGAAGACCGGTTGCACGGGCGCTGCTCTATCCGATTTGTCTGTACTATCTTTGTGGCTCGCAGCAGGCGAACCGGGCTCTTCGCCGGTATTACGAACGTCTCCATGGCCATGCACCGGGCTGGCCGGCACTCTTCCGTCACTATCACTCGTTCGCCGCAACCATTCTCGACCGGGTGTATTGTCTGCGGGGCCGGTTTGATCTGTTCGATATCCGCATTCACGGGCTTGAAGTCCTCGATAGAGCCTTGGCGAGGGGATGCGGCTGCCTTCTGCTCGGATCGCATCTCGGCAGTTTCGAAGTCGTGCGAGCAGTCGGATTGTCGCGTGAACAGATTGTTGTCAAAGTGCTGATGGACGAGCAGAATGCGCCATTGATCCGAGCCTTGATACAGGAATTGAACCCCGCTGTTGCCGAGACGGTGATTCAAGTGGGCGGGGTGGATACGATGCTCCAGGTTCAGGAATGCCTGGCTCATGGCGGGGTCGTCGGTATCATGGGTGACCGGCTGATGGCGGAAGTGCAATCGGTGCGCTGTGAGTTCCTCGGCGAAGGGGCGGCATTCCCGAGCGGATCGGTGCGGCTGGCGCACGCCGTGCGCGCGCCGGTAGTCCTCTTTTTCGGGCTCTACCGGGGCGGCAACCGATATGACATCCATTTGGAACTGCTGAGTGAGTCCATTCAGTTGTCTGCTGACCATCGGCAGGACGATGTGCGACGATGGACGCAACGATATGCGGATCGACTGGCCCATTACAGTCGCGAAGCGCCGGACAATTGGTTCAACTTTTATGATTTTTGGCAGGCCTCTTCGTAAGTCCATTACCGGCATCTCTTTCCTGCTCTTGCTCGGCAGTGTCGCCCTGGCAGCGGTCGAGGCTCCTCCTGCGCCTTGGACGGTCGACGCCCTGGTGGCGCTGCTCAAGGAGCAGCGCGAGCCCTCCATGCGCTTCGAAGAAGCGACCTACTCGTCATTGTTGACCGAACCACTGATCGTTAGGGGCCTGTTGCGGTTCACTCCGCCGGCGACGATGGAGAAAGCCATCACTGAGCCGTTTCGCGAGCGGTACGTGATTGAAGGTGACCGGGTGTTGTTTGAGAGCGAGCGGAAAGGGATCAAGCGGACTATCTCGCTCGAAGACTATCCCGCGCTCCGCAGTTTTGTCGATGCCTTCCGCGCGAGTTTTACGGGCGACGCGGCTCGTCTGCAGAAGGTGTATGACGTCACGCTGGAGGGCACCCGACGCCAATGGACGTTCTTGCTGCGTCCTCGCGAGGCGGCCGGACAGTCGATGGTTGATTACATTCTCTTTACCGGCTCGGAGGGCCGCGTTGCCACGATTGCCATTCGTTCCCCGGACGGAGACCGATCGGTCATGACCGTGCTGCGGGAATCCACACGATGAGCCGGCGGTTCGGTGTGATGGGGCTCTGGGCGCTGGCGATGGTCTGCGGATTGTGGCTGGTGGCGACGCAGGTGTCCGTGCATAGCGAGCTGGCCGACCTGTTGCCGGAAGGCGCGACGGCGACCCAACGGTTGCTCCTCACGCAAGTGCGAACCGGCGTGGCAGGCCGGCTGATGCTGTTGGCCATCGAAGGTGGAGATCCGGATGATCTGGCTCAGGCCAGTCAAGAGTTCGGTTCGCGACTTCGTGCGACCGGGCATTTCAACATCATCGGGAACGGCGCTCAGGCTCTGTCGAAACAGGATCAGGAGCTGCTGTTCCGGTCTCGCTATCTGTTGAGTCGGCAGGTGACTCCGGAGGCCTTCTCCGTCGAATCCTTGCGTCAATCACTGGAACAACGGCTTGACGACCTCCGTTCCCCCCTGGCATCCATAATTAAAGAGACGATTCCGGGAGATCCGACGGGAGCCTTTCTGGGGATCCTCAAAGACTGGGCGGGGCAGGAGGGGCCGGCGAAACATCGCGGTGTCTGGATGTCGGAGGATCATACGAAGGCCTTGCTGGTCGCGGAAACGAAAGCGACAGGGTTTGACGCCGATGCGCAGGCGACGATTCAGCACGACATCCGCAAGACGTTCGAGGCGTTGCCGGGCCGTTCTGCGTCGCTTCGTGTGGTGATGAGCGGTCCCGGTGTGTTTGCCGTGGAGATCAAGCAGGCCATCGAAGCGGAGATCTGGTGGCTCTCAACCGCCGCGTCCACACTCGTCGTGCTCTTTCTCTATGCGAGCTATCGGTCGGTGACGTTGGTACTGCTGAGTTTGATTCCGCTGTCGACCGGCATTGTCGCGGGCATGTTGGCCGTCAACAGCTGGTTCGGCTTTATTCACGGTATTACGCTCGGCTTCGGCGTCACCCTACTGGGGATTGTCGACGATTATCCGATCCACCTGTTCAGTCATGTGAATGTGCGAGGCTCCGCGCCGGCCGTGATCCGGGCGATCTGGCCGACGATGCGGCTGGGTGTGCTTACCACGGTGATCGGGTTTTCCTCCCTGCTCCTGTCCGGATTTCCTGCCTTGGCGCAGTTGGGCCTCTTTGCGGTAGTCGGGCTCATCACGGCGGCTCTGGTTACCCGGTATGTGCTGCCGGTCTGTGTTCCGCCGGCGTTTGTTCCCCGGGAGGTGCCCCGAGGGATCGTGCCGGCGTTGGCACAGCTCACCCGGGCCAAGTGGCTGGTGCCGGGGGCGGTCGTTCTTGCGACATTCCTGCTGTTATGGTCTGATACACCTCTGTGGCAAACGGATCTCGCGAGTCTGAGTCCGGTGTCGGAAGCCAGGAAGCGGCTGGATGAGCAGCTCCGCCATGACTTGGGGGCACCGGATGTCCGCGATCTGCTTGTCATTGAGGGGGAGACGGCAGAGGACGTGCTCCAACGCGGGGAAGCCGTGATGTCTCAACTGGAACAACTGCGAACCGGCGAGCTGGTGGCGGGCTACGACCTGGTTTCCTCGTATCTGCCGAGCCGTCGCAGTCAGCAGGCCAGGCAGCAGGCTCTTCCTGAGCGGAGCGTGCTGGAACATAACCTCCAGACCGCGCTATCGGGGCTGCCATTCGCACCCGGACTCTTTACGCCGTTTCTTGACTCGATCGATGCCGCGCGGACACAACCGATGATCGACCGCGACACATTCAAACGTACCGCCGTGGGGCTGAAGCTGGCGTCATTGTTGATTGAACAGCAGGGACAATGGTCTGCCGTGGTGCCGCTGCGGGGCGTGGCGGATAGGGCGCGCCTCGGTGAAATCGTAGAAGGATGGCATGCTCCCGGTGTGGCCTACGTGGATCTCAAGGAGGAGTCCAACCGGTTGATGACGGCCTATCGAGACCGAACCCTTGCGATCGTGGCCTGGGGGCTGCTGGTGATTGCCGCTGTGCTGGCGGTCGGGCTGAAGTCGATCAGCGTGCTGCGGCCGGTCCTGTTACCCATGATGAGCGCGCTGGTAGTGGTCGTCGCCCTCGTGAACGCGGCGGGCGAATCGCTCTCGCTATTTCACGTCGCGACTTTTCTTCTCGTCATTGGACTCGGACTTGACTACGCGCTGTTTTTCAATCGGCCCGAGGGCACGGGCGAAGCGCGCGCACGGACGCTATACGGTTTACTGGTCTGCAGCACCACGACGATTCTCGTGTTCGGTGTGCTGGCCTGTTCGGCGATTCCGGTGCTGCACGCGATCGGCCTGACCGCTGCGATCGGATCATTCTGTTGCCTGCTGTTTGCCGGGATGATGGCGGAGAAGGAGCCGGCCGCGGACGTCTAGGCAACCGCTGACCCTATTGACCCTGTCCGCGCCGTTTTTGCAGGATTGTTCGTGGTGAACGAGGACTAGGCAATGTCTAACCGACCGATGACGGCAGTAATTCTATCAACCTACATGCTGGTCACGGCGAATGGCTGTCGTTGGATTGCCGCGCTCGCTGCGGTTTGTCGGGATTGTCATGGCGAATGAGGACAGGCAATGTCTAACCGACCGATGACGCCGTTAACTCTATCGGCCTACACGCTGGTCACGGCGAATGGTCGTGGCATCGGCGCCGTCTCCCAGGCCTTGCGCGAGCGACGGTCAGGGCTGAAGCCGTGCGATTTCGAAGACGCGCTGCTCAAAACCTACATCGGACGGGTCGCAGGGCTGGAAGATTTTTCTCTCGGTGCGGATTTAGAGCAATTCGAGTGCCGGAACAATCGACTGGCCTGGCTGGGACTGCAACAGGACGGGTTCATGGTCGCGGTGGCGGAAGCTATCCAGCGCTACGGAGCCGACCGGATTGCGGTCGTCATGGGTACCAGTACATCGGGCATTCTGGAGACCGAGCATGCCTACCGGAATCGCGATCCCCTGACCGGTGCATTGCCGCCCTGGTACACCTCACGCTATCGCTATACGCACAACATGTTTTCCTTGGGCCATTTCGTGCGGGCCTGCGTGGGCCTGCAGGGGCCGGCTATGGTCATCTCGACGGCCTGTTCGTCGAGCGCCAAAGTCTTTGCGACGGCCGCCCGCTTTCTCCAGGCGGGTCTCTGCGATGCGGCCATCGTTGGAGGAGTCGATAGCCTGTGCCATACCACTCTGCACGGATTTTCCTCCCTGCAGCTGCTGTCGACCAGTCCCTGCCGGCCCTGCGATGAAGATCGCGACGGGCTTTCGCTGGGCGAAGCGGCCGGCTATGCATTACTGGAGTCGAGCGAGCGGGTAGGGCGGAAAGGAACCGTCGCATTGCTGGGGTACGGCGAAAGCACCGACGGGTACCACATGTCGCATCCTCATCCGGAAGGCGCCGGTGCGATTCGCGCCATTCGCCAGTCGCTGGATCGGGCCGGGTTGCAGCCGTCCGACATCGACTACATCAACCTGCACGGCACCGCGACCAGGGCCAACGATTCGGTCGAAGACAAAGCGGTGTATTCTATTTTTGGTGATGGGCCGGCCTGCAGTTCGACGAAAGGTTGGACCGGACATGCGTTGGGCGCGGCGGGGATCACGGAAGCCTTAATCGCGACTCTCTGTTTGAAGCAGGGCTTCATCCCCGGCACGCTCAATTGCGAGCGGATCGATCCGACGTTGCGCAGCCGCATTCTCCGTGAGAACGAGGACCGGCCGATCAGGCGTGTGGTGAGCAATATTTTCGGGTTCGGCGGCAATAACTGTAGTCTCGTATTGGGAGTGTTGTGATGCGGGTCGGGATTCTCGGAGTAGGATTGCTCGCGGCCGGCCTCGAAGGCTGGCCGACCGGGCGAGCGGTGCTGTCCGGCACCAGGCTATTCGATCCCCGTACGGTGCCGAATCCGGATGCATCGCTTCTTCCTGCGAATGAGCGGCGGCGGAGCAGCGATTGCGTCCGGTGGGCCGTGCAGGTGGCGCAGGAAGCCATGGCGCAATCCGGGCTCGATCCTCATGAGGTCGCGACCGTCTTTGCCTCGTCCGGTGGCGAGATGGAGGTGCTTGATAAACTGTGCCGGGCGCTGGCGACCGTCGAGCGGGTCGTTTCGCCGACACTGTTTCATCAGTCCGTGCACAATACCGCGGCGGGCTATTGGGGCATTGCGACAAGTTGCCAGCAGTCCTCGACGGCGCTGTCCTGTTATGACGATTCCTGCGCGGCCGGGCTGTTGGAGGCCGTCACCTATGCCTGCGTCGAAGAGCGTCCGGTTCTCTTTGTCGCGTATGATCTGCCGGCGCCGGCGCCGCTCAACGGCGCCCGGCCGATCGCCTCAGCCTTTGCCGCGGCTCTGGTGCTCACGCCTTCAGTGAGTCAGGCACTCGCGATCGCCGATGTGACGTTGACGGCCGCCGCCGGTCGTGACGTGAGTCACGCGTTCAGCCAGGAATTCGAACGGCTCCGGCTCGATAATCCGGCTGCCCGGTTGTTGCCGGTGCTGCAGGCGCTCGCCATGGAGCGCCGCGCCACGATTAATCTGAACCTGTTGGACGATCAACGGCTGATGGTAGAGGTTGAGTCCTGCCGCAACTGACAAAAGACGAGATCGGCCGGCTGCTCCCGCATGGCGGGTCCATGCGCCTGCTCGATGCGGTGGAGGCCTGGGACGAGACGACGATCCGCTGTCGGACGGCCACGCACCGGGACCCGAACCATCCGCTCCGCTCCCGTGGTCGCCTCTCAGTGGCGGTTGGTCTGGAGTATGCCGCCCAGGCGATGGGTGTGCATGTGGGACTACTTGACCGCGATCGGCAGACGGCAGGACGGATCGGGTATGTCGGCAGCGTCCGGGACGTCACCTTTGGTGTCGAGCGGCTCGATGACACGGGCTCCGACCTCATCGTGGAGGCCACGCGTCTGGCGGAGGGGGATCAGAGTTATATGTATCGTTTCACGCTGTTGCTCGACAGTCGGGCGATCATTGAAGGACGCGCGTCGATCTTTATCAAGGCGGTGGCGTGATGGCACAGAAGCGCGCATTGGTCACGGGAGGCAGCGGCGACATCGGTGCTGCGATTTGCGAGCGGCTCGCCGCGGACGGCTATGCGGTTATCGTGCATGCCCATCGACACAGCGAATCGGCGAAGCAGGTGGCAGAGAAGATCACAGCCGGAGGAGGGTCGGCGACGGTGGCGATCTTCGACATTGTCGATGGTGCCGCCACGGGACAGGCGTTGCAGGCCCTGCTCGCCGGCGGGCCGGTCCAGGTGGTCGTCAATAACGCAGGTATCCATGACGATGCTCCGATGGCCGGGATGACCGCAGCGCAGTGGATGAAGGTGGTTGATCTGTCGCTGAACGGATTTTTCCACGTCACCCAACCGCTGTTGCTGCCGATGATCGGCACCCGCTGGGGGAGGATCGTCTCGATTTCGTCGTTGGCCGGAGTGACCGGGAATCGCGGCCAGACGAATTATGCGGCGGCGAAGGCCGGCCTGCATGGAGCCAGCAAGTCGCTGGCGATCGAGCTGGCGTCCAGAGGGATCACCGTGAATGTCGTTGCGCCAGGCTTGATCGAGTCGTCGGCGACGAGACAGTCATTCAAGCCGGAGCAGGTCGATGCGATGGTGCCGATGAAGCGAGTGGGGACGCCGGAAGAAGTCGCGGCGCTCGTCTCGTTCCTCGTGTCCGAACAAGCGGGGTACATCACCGGTCAGGTCATCGGCATCAACGGAGGCATGGCGTGAAAGGCAGGATGTTGAAAAAGGCCTCCGGCTTCGTTCTCGCGTCGTTCAGACCCTCAACGTACCAAGTTTACTGGAGGCAAAGTACCTATCCGCTCGCATGTAATCAAAGCGAGCGGTTCAAGCGAAGCTTGGTATGTACCTCCTCGGTCCTTCACTTGCTGCGGCCTTGCCGGCGGACCTTTTTGACCATCCTGCAACAAGACAAGCTAGGCAACTACGCTTGTGATATGCACAATGATGGTAGGACATCTCTTGGTGACTGAACAGCATTCCGAGATGTGCGATAGCGCCCAATCCTACTGGGTCGTGATTCCGGCCTACAACGAAGCCCACACGGTTCGTGACGTGGCCATGCGTGCCAGACAACAGTGCCCTCATGTCATTGTGGTGGATGATGGATCGACGGATGGCACGGCCGAGGTGCTGGCCGGCCTCGATGTCACCCTGCTCAGAAACGAAACGAATCTCGGGAAAGCGGGAAGTCTTTGCCGCGGATTCGAACGGGCTTTGGCAGGGGGCGCGACCGGCGTGATCACGCTCGATGCCGACGGGCAGCATGCCCCGGAAGAAATTCCATTGTTCATCAAGCAATCTCTTGACGATCCGGGTGCCTTCCTCATCGGCGCGCGCCGCCGCGATCAGCGGAAGACGTCATTCTGGCGG
>JACOEJ010000036.1:6526-33663 GCA_024998645.1 Nitrospira sp. | reverse complement strand
GTTCTCGTGCGGCGGATACCAGTGTTGGTGCGGGAAGGTCGGTATCACCGAGTCGCAGATGGATTGGATTGCCGGACAGTATAAAGATTGTCTCTGTCCAGGCTGTTTGGAGAAAGTCTCCACCGGCGAGTTGGGGCCGCATCCCATGTCGCATCATGAGCCAGCGACGTGAAGGAGTGATACCGGCCATGCAGGGTGACGGTCAATTCTCAGATGCTGAACGAGCGGCTGTCTACCGTGCGATTTTCGAGCGGCGCGATGTCCGCCGGAACTTTCTCACGACGCCGATTCCTGATCAGATCTTGACGCGCGTGCTGACCGCAGCCCACCATGCCGGGTCTGTAGGATTCATGCAGCCCTGGGATTTTGTGGTGGTTCGCGATCATGCGACCAAGGGAGCGGTGAAAGAGTTATTCCGGCAGGCCAATACCGAAGCCGCGACACGCTATCGAGGAGAGCGGTCCGTGCTCTACCGGAGTCTCAAGCTGGAGGGGATCGAGGAAGCTCCGATCAATATCGGCGTGACCTGCAGCCGCCAGCGGGGAGGCCCTCACGTGCTGGGCCGTTCGACGGTGCGCGATACGGATTTGTATAGCACCTGCTGCGCCATTCAAAATCTCTGGCTGGCCGCACGCGCGGAGGGCATCGGGGTCGGATGGGTCAGCATTCTCGATCATGGCGCATTGAAGCGGGTGCTCGGGGTGCCTAAGCCGGTCAAAGTGCTGGCCTATCTCTGTCTCGGGTACGTGTCGGACTTTGCGACGAAGCCGGACTTGGAAGCAGCCGGATGGCGCGCGAGGATTCCGGTGGAAGAACTCATTCACTACGAGTCGTGGGGCAATACCGCGGCCGGATCTGAGGGGAGACCGTGATGCGCATTACCAAGGTCTATACCAGGACAGGCGACGCGGGGAAAACGCGTCTTGCGGGAGGACAGCAGGTCTGGAAGGACAGTCTACGGGTGGAGGCCTATGGGACGGTCGATGAGGTGAATGCCTCAATCGGAGTCGTGCGCGCCATGAATGCCGACATGCTCGATGAGTATTCGGCGGCAGCCATTCTCGAAGAGGAGTTGCGTTGGGTGCAGAATAAGCTCTTCGATGTCGGGAGCATCTTGGCCACCGCACCGGGGCAGACGTTTAAGAACATGCCGCAGGTGACTGCGAAAGATGTGACTCGGCTGGAAAAACTGATCGATCGTTGCCAGAAAGATCTGGAACCGCTCAAGGAATTTATTCTGCCAGGCGGCGGCAAAGTCTCCAGCTTTTTGCACCAAGCCCGAACGGTGTGCCGCCGGGCTGAACGGCTCTGTGTGGCATTGTCGAAAGTTGAGTCGGTAGATTCGGCGATCATCAAGTACGTCAATCGGTTGAGCGACACGTTGTTTGTCCTTGCACGCTGGGTGGCCAAAACGCAGGGTGAGCCGGAATTCTTGTGGGAGCGGGATGTCGCCAAGAAAGCGGAGTAGCTCCATTCGGTCGAAATCGGCAAGCCGGATCATCTTCGTGCTCGGTGGGTCGGCGTCGGGGAAGAGCGAGATTGCTCTGCGGCTTGCTGGATCGAAGGGGCCGAGAGCCTTTGTCGCGACCGGGCAAGGTCTTGATGCTGAGATGTCGGCAAGGATTGCACGACATCAGGCCACTCGTGCAGCGGATTGGGAGACGGCAGAAATTCCACTCGAACTCGCGGCCTGGTTTGCGCGCGCAGGGAGCCGCTATCAGACGATCGTTGTTGATTGCGTGACGCTCTGGCTCAGTAATCTGCAGGGCTCCGGGATGAAAGAGGCAATGGTGCTCAAGCGAGTGGCCGGCTTGCTGGAGGCGATGCGGAAGACGAAGGCGAGGATCGTGATGGTGAGCAACGAATTGGGGCTGGGGCTCGTACCGGCGGAACCAACTGTTCGGGCCTTTCGGGATCTGGCCGGGCGGGTGAATCAATTGCTCGCTGCAGGCGCCGATGAGGCGCACCTGGCTGTGAGCGGGATTCCGCTTCGATTGAAATGAAGAGGGAGGAATGGGAATGTCGCTACAGGCTGTCTGTGACCGGATTCAATCACCTGATCTCCAGCTGTTAGAAAAAGCCCAGGCGCGATTGGATTGCCTGACTAAACCTCAAGGCAGTTTAGGGCGATTGGAGGAAGTCGCGGCGCGCTATGTGATGGTGACCGGGGAACTGAAACCGGCGATTCCCCGTGGTGTCGTCTTTACCTTTGCGGCGGATCATGGCGTCACCAAGGAAGGCGTGAGTGCCTATCCCAGAGAAGTCACGCCGCAGATGGTGTTGAACTTCCTGCGTGGCGGAGCGGGTGTGAATGTGTTGGCCCGTCATGCCGGTGTGGGCGTGCGCGTGGTGGACATCGGTGTCGATCATGATTTCGGAACGATGCCGGATCTGATCTCGAAGAAAGTGATGAGGGGGACGCGCAATTTGCTCGTCGAGCCGGCGATGACTCGCGCAGAAGCGGAGCAGGCAGTCTTGATTGGAGCGGAGCTTGCGACGCAGGCGGCACAGGAAGGCATTGGCCTCATCGGTACCGGCGACATGGGAATCGGGAACACGACGCCGAGCGCGGCGATCACGGCGGTGATGACCGGACGGCCGGTTTCTGAAGTGACCGGGCGTGGAACCGGAATCGACGATGCGGGGCATGCGAGGAAGGTGTCGGTGATCCAGCAGGCGCTCGATCTGCATCGCCCTGATCGAGCCGATGCACTGGACGTGTTGGCCAAAGTGGGTGGGTTGGAAATCGGTGGGCTGGCCGGCTTGATCCTCGGTGCCGCGGCCGAGCGCGTACCGGTGGTGCTGGATGGGTTCATTGCCGGAGCCGCGGCATTGATTGCGGTAGGTCTTCAGCCTCGTTGCCGCGAGTATCTCATCGCGTCGCATCGTTCCGTTGAACGGGGCCATGCGGCGGTCTTCGATCATCTCGGTGTGAAGCCGTTGCTGGATCTCGATCTGCGTCTCGGTGAAGGTACCGGCGCCTGTTTAGGCATGAGCTTGGTCTGTGCGGCGCTCAAGATCTACATCGAAATGGCAACATTCGGTGAAGCCGGCGTGTCGGAGAAAGCCTAAGTCCCATGGGGGCGCTCGTTCGTCCATTCGTATTCGCCTGGCACTTCCTGACCGGGATTCCGTTGAGCCATGCCTTGCATGAACCGACCGCTGTCGAGTTGGCGAGGTCAATGGCCTGGTACCCGATGGTTGGCTTGCTGATCGGTGGTGGGTTGATTCTTGCGGAAATCGGGTTGTCGAGGGTGTTCATCCCTGCGGTGGGGAATGTTCTGCTGATTGTCCTGGTGGTGGTGCTCACACGCGGATTACACCAGGATGGATTGGCCGACACATTGGATGGTTTGGCAGGGGGGAAGACTCGGGCTGAGCGGTTACCCATCATGCGAGATCCTCGTATCGGCGCCATTGGCGCCACGGGCCTCTTCCTCTCATTGCTGCTGCGTTATGCGGGACTCATGGCACTGCCTCAGGCTCTGCGAGTTCCTGCGCTCCTCTGTATGCCGGCCATCGGGCGGTGGGCGATGGTGACCGTGGCATGGGCGTCTCCCTATGCGCGGGCCGAAGGAGGACTGGCGGCTTCGTTCTTGACGCATCTGTCCTGGCACCATGTCGTGGTCTCAACGGGGATTCTCGTCGCAGGGCTGGGATGGGGGTTCGGACCGTTGGGCACAGTGGTGATTCTGCTGGCCGGATCGCTGGCGGTGTGTGCGCTGTGGGCTGCTTGCCGCTTGTGGTTCGGCGGGATTACGGGTGATACGCTTGGTGCGACGAACGAGGTCATCGAAATCCTGTTCCTGCTGCTTATTCCGTCACTGCTGTTACTCCCATGACAGGGAGTGAATTGGTGTTCGCGGCAGGCCTGGATCTGATCATGGGCGATCCCCGCTGGCTTCCTCATCCTGTTCGTGCGATGGGTCAGGTCATTGCATGGTGTGACGATCATGTGAGAGAGATTTGTCGGAGTCCTATTGCGTTGCGTCTTGCAGGAGTCATCCTTGCGTTGGGGCTTCCGACGGTGGTCTATCTGTTGGGGCATTGGATGGTGGTGGAAGCTGGCGCCGTGGCTGAATGGCTCGGCATCATTGTGACGATCGGTCTGGCCTCAAGCACGCTTGCCGGGCGTGATCTGTGGGACCATGTGCAGGCAGTAAAGAAGCCGTTGCAGCGGGGAGATATTGTCGGTGCGCGTCAGGCTGTGGCGATGATTGTCGGCCGAGATACGCAAGAGCTGTCTGAATCAGAAGTCGTTCGTGCGACTGTCGAGACAGTTGCGGAGAGCACCGCAGACGGAGTGATCGCGCCCCTATTCTATCTTATGCTCGGCGGGCCGCCGTTAGCCTTGGCCTACAAGGCGGTGAATACGCTGGATTCCATGGTCGGTCATCGAGATGAACGGCACATCGATTTTGGCTGGGCCTCAGCCCGACTCGATGATCTGGCCAATTGGATTCCCGCTCGGTCAGCCGCGGTGCTGCTGCTCCTGGCTACAGGTCTGGTTACGCTCAAGCTGAATCGTATGATACGCGGTTGGCACGTGTTGCGACGCGATGGGGGCAATCACCCCAGTCCGAATAGCGGACGGCCGGAGGCAGCGATGGCCGGTGTGCTTGGTGTGCAACTGGGCGGGACCAACTTTTACGAAGGGGTAGCGAATGAACGTCCGATACTTGGCGATGGCCGGCGAGCCCTGGTCGTAGGGGACATCACGCTCGCGGCCCAATTGATGGCGGTGGCGAGTCTGTTGGGCGTGTTGATCGGAGCGGGAGTGTTGTGGCTCCAGTAAAGAAACCTTTTCACGGCGGTGATGTGTATGCGGCATCGCGCGAGCTCGGGCGGGATGTCAGTGAGCTTATCGATTTCAGCGCGAGTATCAATCCACTGGGGCCTTCTCCGAAAGTCTGGCGCGCCATCACCGGGGCACGTCATCTCGTCCCGCATTATCCCGACCCTGAGTGCTGGGATCTCCGTCAGGCGCTGGCCAGCCGGTGGCGCGTTGAACCCGCACGGATTCTGATGGGAAACGGCTCGATAGAATTGATCCATGCCCTTCCGCGGGCGCTCAAGATCGATCACCTACTGCTGGTCCAACCGACATTCTCCGAATATGCCGCGTCGATGGCGCGGGCCGGCGGGTATGTCACGACGGTGTGTGCAGATCGAGATGAACAGTATGCATTGCCCATCGATCGTCTGTGCCGGTTACTGGAACGGCCGACAAAGGGATCTCGGGCGTTCGATGGGATCCTGTTGTGCAATCCCAATAGTCCGACGGGGCAGGCCTGCGGGACTGATGATGTGATGAAGCTGGCGCGCGCCGTGCAGAGACGGGGCGTCTGGTTGATTGTCGATGAAACGTTCGCAGACTATTGCCCGGAACGGTCTATCCTTCCGTCGGCGTCATCATGGTCCAGAGTGGTGGTGTTACGGAGTCTGACGAAATTCTATGGATTGCCGGGATTGCGGGTTGGGTATGCGGTTGCGGTCCCTACCGTTATCCAACAATTGCGCAACGAATTGCCGCCCTGGTCCGTCAATGCAATGGGACAGGTGGCCGCATTGGCTGCGTTACACGATATGGCTCATGCGAAGAAGAGTCTCCGATTCGTCTTGAAAGAGCGGACTCGAATGGCCAAAGAACTTGCCGGATTGCCGGGATGCACCCTGTTTCCGGCGCACGCAAATTTCCTCTTTATGGAATTGCCGCCCGGGTGGCATGGGGGAAAGCTGACTGAGCAGTTGAGGCGTGAGGGATTACTCATTCGGGATTGTTCCTCCGTTCCGGGTGCGAATCGTCGCTCTGTCAGGATTGCGGTCAGGTCTCGAGAGGATAACGATCGGCTGTTGAAAGCCCTCTCTCGGGTGTTGAGCGAAAAGAGGTCATGACACAAGGACGGTCATCACGCATGCAGACCCGGTATCGAGTGACGGAGCAAACGCTGATCATTGATCTCGGAGGCAAGAGGCGAGTGCTTTCTTCAGCACCGCAAGGGGGCGGATTCACTTCTGTGGCCTATATCCTGAATCACCAGGTGGAATCGAATCCGATTGCAAATACACTTCATCGAGCTCACGGCGACCCCGCCCGGGCGCTCCGGCGGCTCGCTGTCAGGCTGGGAGTGAAGCAGGGAACGGTTGGGCTCATGACGGCCGTCCCGATGAAACAATTGGTCACGGCCAGGGTTTCGTCTGGGGCTCTCTGGGTTGAGTGTTTTGCTACCGTTGGTGTGACGAATGCGGTGAAGGCGGGGGAATCGCCGGAATCCGGTGTTCGTCGAAGCCAGGCAGCCGGACCGGGAACGATCAATCTCATCGTTGTGACGAATGCATGCCTGTCGAGTGCGGCGATGGTCGGCGCGGTGCAAGTTGTGACGGAGAGTAAGACCGGTGTCTTGAGAGATCATGCGGTCCGGAGTTGGACCGGCCAACCTGGTGCCACCGGGACCGGGACCGACGCGGTGGTGATTGCCTGCCGGTTAAGGGGACAGGGCCTCTGGCATGCCTATAGTGGAACCCATACCATGATCGGCGCGTTGATTGGACAGGCCGTCACTCGGTGCGTGTTTCGCGGTTTAGCGAAAGCGAAGCAATGGCAGGAGCGGCACGTATGAAAGCACGCGCACTCGCTGTCCTAGGAACGGGATCTGATGTCGGGAAGAGTCTAATCACGGCGGGGCTATGCCGGCTTTTTCACCGAGCCGGGATCAAGGTGGCACCATTTAAAGCGCAGAACATGTCGAATAATTCCTTCGTGACGTCTGACGGGAAGGAAATCGGCCGCGCTCAGGCATTGCAGGCACAGGCCTGCGGTCTCGATCCTGATGCGGATATGAACCCGATCTTGATGAAGCCGGAGTCGGATCGCAGCGCGCAGATTGTCGTGCAAGGGAAGGTGTGGGGCAAGGCGGAAGCCAGAACCTATTTTGAGCAGCGGGGGGAATTGGCTAGGCACGTGCAGGAGAGCTACGACCGACTGGCTGGTCAATATGACGTGATGATTATTGAGGGAGCCGGTAGTGCCGCCGAAATGAATTTGAGGAATCGTGATCTGGCGAATTGGTCGGCAGTTGAACTGGCGGATGCGCGAGTTGTGCTGGTGGCGGACATCGATCGCGGCGGGGTGTTTGCGCAGGTTATTGGCACATTGGATCTGCTGGCTTCCCATGAGCGAGAGCGGGTGATCGGCATCATTATCAATAAATTTCGTGGCGATGCGACTCTGTTTGACGATGGAGTGCGGTTTATCGAACAACGGACGGGCCTTCCCGTTCTAGGGGTCGTGCCCATGTTGCGGGGCCTGATCCTGGATCAGGAGGATGCTGTTGACGTCGAGAGCCATCGCCTTGCGGTGTTCGCCAAGGATCGAGTCAACATCGCGGTGGTTTTGTTGCCGCGTATGAGCAATTTTACCGATTTCAATCCACTGATTGCAGAGCATGATGTGGTGGTTCGCTATGTCGCAACGTCTGCAGATCTTGATGGTGCGGATGTGATTGTGATTCCAGGGAGTAAGAACACGATCGATGATCTCGCGTATGTCCGTCAATCCGGGATGGCAGAGGCTATTAGTCGCTATGCGAATGACGGGGTTGAGATCGTTGGCATCTGTGGTGGGTATCAGATGCTGGGGCAGAGCATTGCGGATCCTGACTGGGTGGAAGCTGGGGGCGAGGTTGAGGGGCTTGGGTTATTAGAGGTGACAACGCGGCTCGCGACGATCAAGACGACACAATGGGTCGAGGGGGAGTCCCTGGAAATCGAACCGCAGCGAGGTTTGCCCATTCGAGGGTATTGGATTCATATGGGGCAGACGACTCGATGTGGAGCACGGTGCTGTTTTCATGTTCGCCCGATCAGTTGTGAGGCTGGACAGCCGGGGGGAGGGGAAAAGGCGGGGTTCGATGGAACTGTGAACGAAACCGGCTTGATTTGGGGTACCTACGTTCATGGCGTATTCGATCTTCCCGAATTCAGGCGGGCCTGGATTAACCGAATCCGTGGTCGAAAGGCGCTCCCCCCTTTGACAGCCGCAGTCTCGCGAGGTGTTTCTCAGTCGCTTGGCGGTCAGCTCGATGCGTGGGCGGACCATCTGCAGCTGCATCTCAGGGTCATGCCGCTCATCCAGGCTGTCTCCACTCGTTTCTAACGCATATCCCTGTTTTCTCCAGCCTTCTGCGGTCTTCGTGATCATTCAGCAACAAGAATTGTCACTTGATGCACAACCGTGCACGGACATCAGCAATCTGCGGCGAGGGTATCCTTCTGCCTGCGTCGCTCACAATTCGTGCAGATATGTCAGCATTTGAACGCATTCCCCTGTCGAGTGTCTTTCCTGATTATCTCTCGCTCATCCCGGCACAATAGTTGCCATTTCTCTGATGTTGTTCTCGGTTGCGGTCTCCGCACGTCCGTGTCGTCCAACCTGTGCGAAGACGCAGTGGATGAAAGGGTTGCCGATTTTCATCGATTTCTTGCGAATGGAGAGCAAGCGACTACACTTGGGCGTGAACCACTAGACTAGCCGGTCTTGAAGGAGGAGGGGATCCTATGAAGGCACAGGTAACGTCACTCATTTTTGGTGTGGCAGTGTGTGCGACGGTGATGGGGTTGCCATTGCTGGCTCGCGCAGGTGATGAGGGTGAGACGGCAGAGTTGCTGATTGCATTGCTGAAGTCCGGCCGCGCGGTGGTATCGGAACATCAGGCCCTCATAAACGATCCCAGCAAAGGCAATAAAGGGTTCACAGACGAATTCATGGCTCATCAGGTCATTGAGAAGTTCAAAGCGAAGACGCGCGTGGATCTGAGTCGCCCGAATGGAGTCCCACAAAGCGCCATCCTTCTGGCGTTACTCGAAGCAGAACGCGAAGTAGTGTTGGAAGGGCAGCCGGTGATCAATAAGCAGGGAGTCGCCTTCAAAGGATTCATTCCTGCTGTATTCGCTCGCAAGTCCGGAGAAAAGTTTTACAAGAAAACCGGTATTCGTTTGAAGTTGACGGGAACGGATTATCGATTCCCTGGCAATAAGCCCGATGATTTTGAATCGGAAGTGTTGCGCATGTTCGCTGATTCCCGGCACCCGAAGGGACAGCAGTATGCCAAGGCGACGATGGTTGGGGGGAAGCCGGTCATGCGTGTCATGGATCCTGAATATGCCGGCCCGACCTGTCTGACCTGCCATGGGGGACCGAAAGGGGAACGGGATATTACCGGAACGAAAAAAGAAGGATGGAAAGAGGGAGACCTGGCCGGCGCAATCAGCGTCGTTGTGCCGATGCGATAGGTGTAATGATTCAACTATTCGAGCTGGAGGACGAGCATTATGAGCAAGATCGTAGTCGTCGATGATTCGTACGCTGAGTTGCAGATGATCGAAGGGTATCTCAAGGCGGCCAGCCACACCGTGGTGTCATTCCCGAATACGGACAAGCTGGAAGATAAGATCGTATCCGAAAAGCCTGATCTCATTGTGATGGATGTAGTCATGCCGGGCCGGAATGGCTTCCAGGCCTGTCGCGATCTGAAAGCCGATGATCGCTTCAAGAACATTCCCGTTGTGCTCTGTACGTCAAAGGGGCAGGAGAGCGACAAGTTCTGGGGGCAACAACAGGGCGCGAATGGTTATGTGGTGAAGCCGTTTAAAGCTGAAGATCTCTTGGCCGCCGTGAAGCGAGCATTGAACTAGGCTTCCATCAGACACCGAACCTGGTTGTTGAAGGGAGATCATGGAACCAGCTCTCAGCACATCTCAAGCTGTCGGGGTTGCCCTGGCTGAAGGTGGCAAAACACCCATTCCGTCGCGTATCTGCCTCGTGACTCTCGGGGGGGAACTGTTTGCTATCGATCTTCGTCATGTTCGAGAAGTCTTCGAACTGGAATCCGTGACACCCGTTCCTGGGATGCCGTCCACATTAGTGGGGGTAGCCAATCTCCGGGGAACGGTCATGCCGTTGGCGGACTTACGTCCGTCGCTCGGGATTCCGTCGACCACTTCACTGCCTTTCGTGGTGGTCGTGCGTCATGGTCAGCAGCAGGTCGGCATTCTGATCGACGCGGTGCCGGAAATCCGCACGATCCATCCCGACGATCTGTTGAACACGACGTCAAGAGGACTATCGGAGTCGCGGCCATTCCTTTCCGGGCTGGCCAAGATTGAAGAGAGCATGAGCGGCATGGTGGACGTGCAGAAGCTCTTGGCCTGTGTGGAAGGTGTGTTGAATTAGATGACCGACACGTGAGTCTGTCCGCTGAGTTGGCTGACCGCCGCTCAGGGAAGCGGCGCGACGACGATAGAAACCGATTACCCTATGGGTTGGAGGAGGAAGTTATGGCGAGGCACAGCAAGTCAGCGTGGACGATTCAGACGTGGTTCAACAATCTCAAAACACTGCCGAAATTGATTCTCGGGTTCTCTGCCGTCGGCGTCATCATGATCATGGTCGGCCTCGTGGGTCTTATCGGGTTAAGCCGGCTAAAAACCGAGTTGCAGAATATTTATGACGGATCAACAGTTGCGTTGTCCAACACCGGAGTCAGCAGTACGAATCTTGGTTTGTACCACGACGCGTTGCTGAATGCCGGTCGTCAGTCACGGAAAAGTGACTTTGACGATGCCATTGCACCGCTGGCGGGGCTCAAAAAGCAGACATTGGAACCGTTGCAGGCGTATCAGGGATCGGAATTGCGCGAATCCGCGACGGGACGAAACGAAGCGAAGGATATCGCTGCGTTGAAAACCGCATTGGCCGAGTATTTTGTGTCGACCGACGGTGCGGTCAGCGCCTTTGCGGATAGTTACTCCACGGCGCTCTCCGAAGATCAGAAACAGAGTATGCGAGACCTGGGTAACCTGTCTCTCTCAGTCGAAGTCGCGAACAAGTACAGTACGGCCACCTTGCGTGTACGAGAATTGTTGACCACGATTCGAGAATTGGCCAAAGAGTTGAACGAGAGCGGACAGGCCGAAGCAACGCGTAGTACAAATTGGGTGCTGTTCGGAGGGCTTTTCGCGCTCATCTTCGGAGGCGCCATCGGCTACTACTTGGCTCGGTATATTGCGCGGAACATTGTGCATGTGGCCGATGTCGCCGAGCAAGCCGCTGCGGGTAATCTCCAGGCTCGCGCAAAGCTCGAGAGCGACGACGAGGTGGGCCATATGGCGAAAGCGTTTAACTCGATGTTGGATCGTATTACGGCCCTTGTGTCCACCGAGGAAGAGCGAGACGTCATGCAAAAGCGCTTGATGCAATTTCTCGTCTTGGTATCTGACGTCGGTAAAGGAGATTTGACGAAGCGCGGCGAAGTCACGGCGGATATGTTCGGAAACTTGGCCGACGGATTCAACCTCATGATTCAGCGGTTCGCCCAGCTCATGCGTCAAGTACGTGAAGCGGCTGAACGCGTGAATAAGTCAGCCGGGACGCTGAGAGACAACGCCGGTCAGATGTCTGGTACGGCCAAGCATCAAGCCGACGAATCCGTCAAGACGCTGGGCGCGGTTGAACAGTTGGCGGCATCGATGCGTCAGGTAGCTGAAACGGCCGGTGCGTCTTCTGAATCCGCTCGCCAAGTGTTGCAAGCGACCGAGCGCGGTCGTGTGGCGGTCCAAGAAACCGTGCAGGACATGCAGAGTATCCGTGCTGCGGTGCAACGTATGTCGAAGCAGGTAAAAGCGCTTGGTGATCGTTCCTTGGAAATTTCACAAATCGTGTCGACGATTCGAGATATTGCTAATCAGACCAACCTGTTGGCTTTGAACGCGGCCATCGAGGCCGCCGGTGCCGGAGAGGCGGGCGCTCGCTTCGCGGTCGTCGCCGACCAGGTGAGAAAGCTTGCGGAAAGCTCCACGCAGGCGACGCGAGAAATTGCGGATCTCGTGAAAGTCATTCAAAGCGAAACGCAGGATGCGGTAGTTGCGATGGAACATGAAACCCAGGCCGTGGAAGCAGGCTCGGCTTCTGCGTTGCGTACGGGTGATGTGTTCAAAGAAATCTCTACGATCGCCCAGCGTTCATCTGAGCTGGCGCAAAGCATCGCATCATCGGCGGTTGAGCAGACCGCTTCGACCGACAAGGTGGGGCGCTCGATTAAGGACTTCACCGGCGGTGCGGTGGCCACGCAGAAAGCCACGGATTCCGCGCGCGTCACTGTAGAAGATATGGCGAAGCTCGCTGAAACGCTGACGGCCTCTGTGTCGCAATTCAAACTGGTGTAATGAGATTGCCCGGGGGATGCCCGTCATTCTCCGGGTGAGAAGGGACCAGGATGAGCGCCGAATTCGATCCGGACAATCTTATGGCTATTTTTGTGGCCGAGGCCGTCGATGGCATGGGCGAGCTCAAACGCGCCTTACATCCAGCCGATGGGTCCGTTCCAAGTCCGCAACAATTGCACGAGCAATTTATTGTGGCGCACCGGATTCGAGGGGCTGCGGCGCTCTATGGTTTTGCTGGAATCGCGCAGTTAAGCGAGCGGTTGGAGTTGTTGCTTGAGCAGAGTCACATGGTTCCAGAGGAAGACTGGCTTCGCGCCGTTGGTGCGATGCGGGAAATTGTGCAGGGGGTCCAGCTTCAGCTCGATGTGATTGGACAAGGTGGGGGTGAAGATCAGGTAACGATTGATCGATGCCTCGCTGTTTCCGATGGGTTTCTCCGCGCTGAAACAACTGGTCAGGCGGCCGCTATAGATGATGAAGGTGCCCCGGGTGTTGGAGATGGCACTCAATTGAGTCAGGATTATCTTGTGCCAAACGTGGATGCGGAAGTGCTGTCGTACTTCGTTCCTGAGGCATTGGAATACCTGGATACGATTGATGGTCTAATAAGGAGTTTGCAGGCCCATCCACACGACGAGGATGCGATCCACCGGCTCTTTAGAACGGCTCATACGTTGAAAGGGTCAGGTCATACTGTTGGCTTTACCGTCATCGGCGATATTGCCTATCCCATGGAAGAATGTATGGGGAGGGTTCGTGAGCGTCGGATTGAACTGAGCGATGCCCTATTCGAGGGATTGACTCAGGCGGGTGGCATTATTCGGCTCGCGCTGCGGAGAGATCCGTCCCATGTGCCGCAATTGCAGCATGATGTGCCGGCTGTGATTGGTTTCCTGAAGCAGTTGCGGGATGGTGAGGCCATCGTGGCTGCCGCGTCATCGACTCCCGTTGCACATGTTGAGGTCCAGTCTTCAGTTGTGCCAACAGCCGATGATGATATGGCGATGAATCCCGTGCTGTCGGCTGAGTATTTGATTCCGCAACTGGATCCCGAGGTGCTGTCTTACTTTGCTCCGGAGGCCCAGGAGTATTTGGAGACGCTTGAGGCCAATCTCCTGCGGCTGGATAAGAATGTTCAGGACGACGAATTGATCAATCAATTATTTCGGACTGCCCATACGCTCAAGGGATCTGCGTATACCGTCGGGTTTCAGTCCATCGGTGATCTAGTTCATCACATTGAAGATTTTATGGGTGCCGTGCGCGATGGGCACTTGGCTGTGCAGCCAGGTCAAACAGACTTGTTGCTCCGATCCGTCGATGTCGTTCGTGTGCTGATGCGTCGTGACCCAGCGACCCTGGCAACGACTCAGCAACGATTTTCCTCTGCGCTCGCTGAGTTGAAGGTTCTGCATGAAGGCGGTGTTCCAAGTGTGGAGCCGGCTTTCACCGCAGATGCAGCGGTGCCTCTTATGCAATCGTCTGGCGGACCCAAGGAAGAAGCGGCGCAATCCAAGACCACCGATGGACGGTCTGCAGAGGATCGTGAAGTGATTCGGGTCAGCCGAGACCGATTGGAACGATTGCTCAACCTGGTTGGTGAGTTGGTCATTGGACGAGGCCGGTTAGAGCAGCGTCTTCGTGTGTTGGAGCAATTGTCTCAACAGGTCTTAGCCTGCAAGTCGAGGCTGGTCGATGCCGTGCAATCGTTTGAAGAGAAACACACGTTCACATTTCCGACCGCTCCTTCGACATCTACGGAGGCGGCAACAGCCGGCGTGGTGGGACTGATCGACTTCGGCAGTCTGGAGTTTGATAAGTATGACGATTTCAACATTTTAGCGAGACGTATCAGTGAGGTGACCGCTGATATTACTGAATCGATGTCGCAGCTGAGCGGGTCAATCCGTCGATCACATGATGATATGAGCCAATTACAGCAGCTTACCCTCGGCATGCGGGATGAAATCGCGCGTGCCCGTATGGTTCCGATCGGGACTCCTTTTACACGGTTCCGTCGTGCGATCCGGGAAATTGCTCGTGCTTCAGGGAAAGAAGTGTCCTTGGTGACATCCGGTGAACATACTGAAGTGGATACCGGGATCGTGGAGCGACTGGTGGACCCCTTGGTCCATCTTGTGCGCAACGCGGTTTACCATGGCATTGAACCGGCCGGGGCTCGAGTGGCGAAAGGGAAGCCCGCGGTCGGCACTGTCTATTTGCACGCAGCTCATCGAGGCAACTCGATCATCATCGAGGTGGAAGACGACGGCGCGGGTCTCGATCTCAAACGAATCCGGACAAAAGCCGTAAATCTTGGGCTGGCTCGGCCAGAACAGATTCAGGCGATGCCGGATGCTGAAGCCTTAAAGTATATTTTTGCTCCTGGATTTTCGACGGCGGAGAAGGTGGGGGATCAGGCTGGGAGAGGCGTTGGTCTCGATGTGGTCAAGCGGGTCATTGAAGGGATGAACGGTCATATAGACGTTGAGTCGCTTCCCGGG
Source organism: Nitrospira sp. (assembly GCA_024998645.1). Classification (GTDB taxonomy): domain Bacteria; phylum Nitrospirota; class Nitrospiria; order Nitrospirales; family Nitrospiraceae; genus Nitrospira_D. The sequence goes on along the minus strand of JACOEJ010000036.1, from coordinate 18,937 downwards.
ATAGGCACCAAATTTACGTTGGATTTGCCGCTCACGCTGCTCATTGCCACGGCGTTGATGGTACGAGTGGGATCAGAGCGGTATGCGATCCCATTACCCAACGTGCGTGAGGTGACCATGCCGACGGTGGGCTCGTTGCAGCACATGGGGGAGCGAGCGATTTTGCAGATGGGCGAAGAGGCGATCGATCTCTACTCGCTTCGACACCTGCTCAGACGGGAAAGTGGGATAGTGGATAGCTCCATGCCTGTGGTTGTGGTGCGCACTGTTTCTGGGCCAATCGGATTGGCAGTTGATGAGCTGTTGGGGCGTCAAGAAATCGTCATCAAATCGTTAGGCACGTTACGCTCGATGGAGCGTTCCTGCTTCGGCGGAGCTACGATCGATCCTGAAGGGCATGTGGTTCTCGTGGTGGATACGGGACGACTGCTCGCGCGGGAGTCTCGGGAGTCGGCCGCGATGTTGGCGGCTCCGGAAACGACATTGGCACCTCATCAGGATTCGGGCCATAGTACGGATGTCAAAGGGCCTGCGATGGCGTCAATTCTCTTGATCGATGACTCGCTGAGCATTCGGAAATTTGTCGGACGCATGTTGGAAAATGCAGGTTATCAAGTCGACACAGCAGTGGATGGCGAAGATGGATTGCGAAAGGCCTCGGCGCATTCATACCGGCTGATTTTTACAGACTTGGAAATGCCGAAGTTGAACGGATTGGAAGTCATCCAAGCATTGCGTAGTCGGCCACAGACGCAGCAGACCCCAGTCGTCGTGATGACGACGCGGGCGGGGGACAAGCATCGTCAGATGGCTCTGAACATCGGAGCTAGTTCATATATTGCCAAGCCCGTGGAAGAACGCGCATTGCTCCAAGAGGTCGAGCGATGGGTCGGACAAGTGTCAGCGGCTTGGAAGTAAGGTAGTCGGGCACAGGTCCGCGATAGGATGACATGCATAACCGAGGGTATATGATCAATGAGGCGCAGATATGAGTTTGCGAGGCCATCGGATCGGGTCGGCCGCGCATGTGCCGATCGAGCGCTTTTTGATTGTAGAAATCGGCTCCCAGCAATTCGCTTTGCCAGCCGACTTAGTGCAAGGCTTGATGACGATGGAGGAGAGTGGCTTCGTCAACACACTCACGGTTCAAGGTCAGGACTACCCTTCTCTGGATCTTGGGGATCGGCTTGGACTTGCTCAAGCTGGCAACGGGCCTGAGACACGCATGGTGCTCTTGGCACAGGCAGGGATTCGTGCCTGTATTCGGGTGGATCAGGTTCATGGTTTGGTCGAAGTCGAACGGCCGCGTGTGGTGCCTTTGCCAGGTCAATTCCGCAGTGAAGAGCGGAACTGGTACGTGGGCCTTATCTTATACGGAGAAGGAGTGGCGGTAGGGCTTCACTCGAGGTGGCTGCTGAGTGGTGCCATGCAGGGCCACGGCGGGTGGCTGAATCAGAGCCAACGGTTGCCGCTCCGCCTATCGGACACGTCCGACAGAATGAGGAAGGGCATCGCATGTTAAGGGGTGCGGTTGGTCGGCAACGACAGGCCACTTCCCAGCTGTGTCATCTCTTAGTCTTCTCGGTAGGGGGGCGCCGGCTTGCGGTGAAGACCGAAGAGATTGGCGGGATTTCTGCTTGGAGTGGCAGTATTCCAATTCCCAGTTGTACGCCCTTCATCTCGTCGGTTATCCGCCGAGATCAGGCGGTATTTCCAGTTTTTGATCTCGCCGGGATGCTGAAGGTTCGGGTAAAGGGAGACCAGCGTCTCTGTTTGATGGCCAAGCAGGCCGACGGTGCCATGGCGATTTGTATCGATGAGGAAATGCCCGTGTTGCATTCTCTCGATTCCGCAAAGATTCAGGCCTATCGCGACAACGATATCGACACAGTGGGATGTTTCACTGATGAGTTTGAAGATGTCCCCATTATTGCAGCGGCCCGATTAGGGGCTGCCTAAGGTTGATGTTTATGAACAGAGGTGAAGGGAGTCAGTATGCCGAAGATTCTCGTAGCAGATGACAGTATTGCGGTCAGAAAAGTCGCGGAGCGTTTATTAACGGAAGCCGGCCTTGGCGTCACCTTAGCCGCTAATGGAGAAGAGGCGCTCGCGTATTTGTCGAAGGAACGGCCGGACGTCATTGTGTCGGACGTGATCATGCCTGATAAGAGTGGATATGAAGTCTGCGCCTTTGTGCGGGGGCATGCTTCGCTGGCCACAACTCCTGTGTTGCTGATTTCAGGAATTGTGAATGACGAGGTGACGAAACAGGCTGAATCTTGTCATGCTGACGGGGTCCTCAAAAAACCGTTTCAAGGAACTTCGCTCAAGGACCGGGTTCTGGAGTTGCTTGCAAAGCGTCAAGAGCCTGCAGTGGTGGCTCTTTCCCCTGCAGCGCCGGCACCTAAGCCGGTAGCATCCGCTGAAGTATGGAACGGCCCTCAAATCACTGATGAGCAGCTTGCGATCTATAAACACGCAGTCGCCCATGCCAGTGAGCTCGATGCTCAGCTGCAAGCCGAGAGGGTCAAGGGTGAGGGGCTTAAGAAGCGAGTCGGAGAACTGGAGGTACTGGCGGCACAGGCGAAGGAAATAGAAGATCAACTCGCTGCCGAGCGTCAACGTGTTGAAGAAGCCGGTGACCAGTCGAGCCGGGCGCAGGCAATTGAAGCTGAGTTGGCTCAGGAGCGGCAGCAGATTGTGTCTTTGAAGGCGCAGATTGCCAGCACTGAGGATCTGCTATCAGGTGCACAGGCAAAGACATCGGTTCTCGAATCTGCTTTGAAGTCAGAGCAGGATTCCATTCAGGGCCTTCGTCAGCAGATCGCCGATCTCCAACAAGCGGTTAGCGCGGTGCCTCAGCTGGAATCCACGCTGATGACCGAACGGGCGGCCACGGCGAAATTAGTTGAGCAATTGACCGTCTTGGAGGCCGCGGCGGCACGGACGAAAGACCTGGAAGCGCGGTTGGCCCGTGAAGAACATCGCGCTGCTGATTTGGAACGACAAGTGACACAAGCGGACGCCGCGTTGACGGCGGAACGGACTCGTGCAGGAGAGCTGAGCGGACGTCTAGCCGAGGCTGAACGAGGAGTGCAGCGGTTGAGTGATCTGGAAAACCAATTGGCCGTGGTGAGTCAGGCTGGGAGCGCCAAAGAGAGCCGTATTCATGAGTTGGAAAAGATGGTGGCTGCGGCTCAGGAGTTCGAGAAGCTCTTGGCGACCGAGCGGGATCGGAACGCTGCGTTGGTCCGGCGCGTGTTGGAATCTGAACAGTCTGCTGAGCAATCTATGAAGCGGTTTGAAGATATGGCGCGCAAGCTTGGAGAAATAGCAGGATTGGCATCTCAACTCGGCAGTGGCAAGGGGCGGGCTTAAACAGATAGATCTCAAGGGCCTAGACCTGTGTGCACGCGAAGGAATGATGTGGCATGGCAGTCGGAACTGACGACGAATTTCAAAAAGAGTTAATTGCGCTGTTTACTCAAGAAGCGCAGGAGTGGTTGCAACAGATTCATGTGGCACTCGATGAATTGCAACAAGGGCCTCCGGCTGATCGTCACCTCAAGCTGGCACACACGATCAAAGCCGGATTAACGAATCTTGGCGGGTCAGCCGCGACGATCAATCTGCATGAAGTCGAGCAGGCAAGTTTCTCCGGCCTCCCTTTGGTTGAGGTGGTAGAGGATCCGTCTGTTCCGCTTTCAGCCGCCGCTTTTTTAGCGCTCTGCAAACAGTTGGGCCAGATTCACGATGCGCTGACCCGGGCGACCGGTGTGGCATTTGATGCTGAGTCTGCAACGGAAGAGATCGGGCCCGTCACAGTGCCGGCGCAGGAGTTCCAGGCCGCGCTCTCCGATCTGATCAGTCGCTTGGCCGGCAGTACGGCTATGCCATGCCACGTAACGAAGACCATCATTGCTCAAATTGATGGGATGACGAGAACTGGAGTGACGCATTGTGATGCCGCGTCGTTGCGCGAGGTTCTAGAGCGAGGTGCCGAGGTAGAGCGAGCGTATGCGCAGTTGGTGCAGCGGCTTGGCCCGCTCGTGGCCGACGGGATCGAAAAGATGGCGCAGACGTCTCTAGGCCAATGGAAAGAGGCATCCGTCGAGTGGAGCGCAATGACGAATCAGGCTGCTGAACTCTGGTCGGTTTCCCAACAGGTGAATGCGGTCGAAGCCATGACGTTTTTTACGGGACTGCAGAGCTTTCTCACACTTGTTATGGAACAGCGGGTGATGCCCCCGGCTTCTCAGTTTAAGAAAGTGGAGACTCGATTGCGTACGATGCCTACGATCATTCAAGAGTGGGCAGAGGCTGGTCGACGGGAGCGAGGAGCCATCGAAGCCTTGTTGCCCGCTGCGTAACGGTGCCCGGTATCTCTCTGTTGCGCCGTGTCCTGAGTATCCCTGAAACGATTCCTTCGTAAGGCGAAGATGGAATGGAGACTGATGTGTTAATTGCTGAGCCGATGCCTTTCACGTACGAACAGCATTGGGGACTGCAGGCCCAGCCGTTTGAGAATGTTCCTGACCCGCGTTTCTATGTTCCCTCGGTCAAACATGAGGAAGCTCGGCAACGGATTTTGTACGGGATTCAGGCTCGAAAGGGCGCCGTCATGCTAACCGGCGAGATTGGAAGCGGGAAGACTCTTCTGAGCCGTGCGCTGATTCTCAATTTACCGAAGTCGAAGTATGATGTGGCCTTGCTGGCAAATCCCTCTCTTCCGGAAAAGCAATTTCTCGGGGAAATTCTCTATCAATTCGGATTGCCGGTCGGTGATTCAAAGGCGGTGCAGCTGAGGCGTTTGAACGAGCATTTGTTGTCGAACTCCAGGCAGGGACTTGATACGGTTCTTGTCATTGACGAGGCACAAACGATCCTTGAGGATCGGATCTTTGACGAGGTCCGGCTCTTGATGAATTATCAGATGAATGATCGGTTTCTGTTGACGCTCGTGTTGCTTGGCCAGCCGGAACTTCGAGGACGGGTGGCGGGTATTCCACAGCTGATGCAACGGATTGCGGTGCGGTATCATCTGGAGCGGTTTGACGCCGAAGAAACGCAGACCTATATTCAAGGCCGATTGGCAGCGGCAGGGTGCACGCGAAGGCTCTTTACGGTGGATGCGGTGGAAGCGATTCATCGACACACGGGCGGCGTCTGTCGCTTGATTAATGCGCTCTGCGATCTCTGCTTGTTCAGCGGAGCGCAAGGAAATGTTGATATCATTGACCGGACACTGGTTTTGCACGTCGCAGATCCACGTTAGGCTGACCGGCTCGGTTGGGAAGAAGGGGAGAACGAGTTCCCATGACATGGTATAGGGATGCAGAAGCCGAGCTGACACTTGTCGCTTCGGCCATACAAAGTCAACGGAGTATTCAACTCGATCGACTCGAAGTCTTAGCTGCGTCGCTGGTCGCGTCGTTGAAACGCAGCGATGAATTGATCGTCATGGCGCTCTCCAGTCCCTCGGGATCGCCGCTCTTGACGAATCTCCTGAATGTGGCTGTCGTGGCGACGAAGGTGGGGATGGGGCTGGGATACTATGGGCGTGAATTGGAACGGCTGGCGCTGGCTGGTCTGGTCCACGACATCGGATTGTTTGCGGTACCTCAATCGCTGGTCACGAAAGCCGGGCGACTGTCGGCGGACGAACGCACGTTGATCGAACAACACCCGGAACTGGGGTATGAGGCGATCAAGCGCTCGGGGTCAGACTACACATGGTTGGCGGAATTGATTCGCCAGGCTCATGAGCGCACCAATGGGTTGGGCTATCCGAATCGATTGAAGGGTCGCCAAATCAGCGAGATGGCATTGATCATCGGCGTCTCTGATGTGTTTGATGCGATGATCAGCGAACGACCCTATCGCCCCAGACTATTTCCGCATGAGGCGATTAAGGAGTTGCTGGTGGCAGAGCGGGCAACGTTCCCGCGGGAGATGACCAAAGCGCTGGTCGAGCAGCTGTCGGTGTATCCCCTTGGGACGACCGTTCGGCTGACCACTGGAGAAACGGGGACGGTCGTGGGAGTCAATGTGCAGTACCCGCTACGGCCGATCGTGGAGGTAGATGAATCTGGAGACGCAGGTTCCGCGGAGAGTCGGCATATCGATCTGAGCCTGACCCCGCTGGTGAGTATTATCGAAGCGCTCAAGGCCCCCGTGGTCGGTCGTCTCACGTTTGCGCCGGAGATTCCAAGCGTTGAAGTGCCGATGGGGGCGGCGTCAGATCAGTTTACGTCGCTCCTGGAGAGCCTTGATGCCATTGCGACTGCCATTCAAGGCGTCGTGGAACATGCGCGGCATCCTGGTGCCGTGGACGGGGGGAAACCTGAAGCTGTCCTTGGTCAAGAGTCCGTTGTGGAGACGTTGAATCAAGACGATGTCGGGTTTGACAAGGAAGTCGTGGGCTTGTTTGCGCTGGAGGCTCACGAGTGGCTGGCGCAAATTCAATCTGCGCTCGCACGGCTCAGTGCCGACAAAGAGGGGCCGGTTCGTTCGCATGTCTACGGGATTGTCCTCAACGGGATCACGAATCTGGCGAAGTCTGCCGCCACGGTGCACCTTGATGAGATTGAGTCAATGGCGACGAATCTGCTGCCTACGCTTCGTGATGTCGGCGGAGCAGAGACTGCCGTTGCGACCGAGTCTTTGCGCCATTTGCACCAGGGTCTGGGTCGAGTCATTGCCGCAGTCCGGCAGTTGGCATCCATTCCCTCCCAGAGCATAGCGGGAGATGAGCGGCCACTCACTGGCGGGGAAGTGACTATGGTTCATGAGGAGGAGATGGGTGCTATTGAATGCGCGGAGACGGCTACGCGTGGCATCCATCCCAGTGACCCGAACCACGAATTTTCCTCGCTCCCATTGTTAAGTGCGCTGCGTGAGCTTCAGAAGGCTCGATCGAGATCGATGCAGCCGGCGCGGGATATGTTGGAAGCGGTGATTCATCGTGCCGAAGAAGTGGGCGAGGCCGAACAGCCGGTCGATGTGCCTACGATTGAGCGTATCCTTCGTGACTTGGATCGGCAGGATAGTGAGTTTCTTCAGGCCGTTCATTCGCGTGTTCCGCAAATGACGGAGGTGCTCGCATCTCTTCGGGCGCAGGCCGCCAGCTTTGTCACAGCCTCTCAGCTGGATCCCATTCTTGGCCATGTCGAGTTCTTGCATGATCAGGCTAAGTTGGTTCAGGCGATGACCATTATGATGTTTCTCCAAGGGTTGAAGTCGTTTTTGACAGTCACGGCTTACCGAAAGGTGACGTCTTTACCCATTCGTCTCGAAGCTCTTGAGCTGCGGCTGAAGACGCTGGTTCCCATGGCTGAACAATGGGTGAATCTCGGACGTCTTGAGCGAGCGACTATTGAAGAAATTCTTCCTGCCTGATTCCTCCTCTCCATACTTGCGCGCTGCACTCATAACGTATTGATATCACACGCTAGCTCTATGGCTAGTGGTGGGGCATTGTCACAAGCGGACGCAGTGTATCCATTTGATATAAATAATGAATTGATGCCTAAACAATAGGCACGGAGGTGGCGCTGGCACCTGTGATGTTGGTTGGCCCATCATCCACATGGATACCCACAAGTCATACACAGATTTTGTGGACATGAGAATATCGCGCGTCGCGGGTCGTCTTCTGAATGCCGCTGTAGGCTGGAAGATATCGCAATGAAGGGCGAATCTTGTTATCGAGCAAGGGAAAACTGATTGACCTGCGTTGTCCGCTATGCCGGCAGGGAGGTTTGGCGGTTAAGGCGTGAAAAGAGAACGTTGATCCTGGTGATCATGAATGTTAGAAGATGAACGATAAGCCTGTCGTGACGAATGAGACATTGCCATTCAGATGATCGATCCATGTGCCGCTGCGACTCTTTGGGATTGCGGATGTCGCGGCGGGGTTTCATGAATGTTGTTGATGGTCCAGGGCGTGCCAATCGAATGAGGTTATTGTGCCAAAACTGATTACAGTACAACGGCCGGAGCAGGTTACGAAACACGCGCATGACTATGTCAAAACCTACATTCTTATTCCTTCTGGGCTGGTCGGCTTGGTCAGTATGCTCGGTGGAGTCGCTGGGCTGGGGTATCAACTCTTTGCGACCGATCAGTACACGTGGGGGACTTTCCTTCAGAGCACAGGGTTAATCGCATTGGGTGCGGCGCTCGGGTTTGCCCAGTCTCGCTACCACTTCTATCTCTTACAATCGTTTCCAGAGGTCCTGGCGGCGCGTATACGAGTGGCCACGGCCAAGCAGGGCAAGAAGGGAGTAAAAGTCCCTGAACCGTCGCCCTTGGAGCATCCGGGGCGTTCGTTGATCCCGATGGCGTATATGCTAGGTGTAGGAGTCATGCTTGGGGGATCCTGGCTGGCGATTTCGATCGGACAAGTCTCGATGGTCCCGGCCATTCTCTTGCCATGGGCCGGATTCTATTGGGCGCGGTTGTTTTTCTGGCGGGGTCGCGTCTAGTCCAGTACGAATCAGATGAGACTATTTGCGGGCACGTGCGGAGGCTTTCTTTGATGCGCGGGGCGTCTGGACAAGCTGGTTTTCCAGTGTCGCTACACGTTGTTCCAGACTCCTTACCAGTTGGCGTAGCTCTGGAAGCCTTGGAATGACGGCTTGTGCTTTCATCCAGGTTTCGTGCGGCATGACCGGCGCTCCGGAGACGATCTGATTCGGTTCGAGGCTCCGATTGACTCCGGCTCGGGCGGCAATCATGACCTGATCCCCAATCGTAATGTGATCTGCCAGTCCGGCCTGCCCCCCGATCATCACGTGCTGTCCGATGGTTGTACTTCCGGCAATACCGACCTGCGCGACGATGATGGAATGCGCGCCGATGGTGACGTTGTGGGCGATCTGAACGAGATTGTCCACTTTGGTCCCGGTCTTAATGCGCGTGTGTTTCTTCGGCGTGGTTGCGCGGTCGATCGTCACGTTCGCTCCGATTTCCACATCATCTTCGATCGCCACGCCGCCGAGCTGTGGAATTTTTACGTGCCGTCCCTGATCTTGGGCATACCCAAAGCCATCTGAGCCCACTACGGTTCCGCTATGAATGGTGACGCGGGCGCCGATGGTGCACCCTTCGCGGATCACGACATTCGGGTAGAGGATGGAATCGTCTCCGATCGTGGAGCCGGAGCCCACAAACACACCAGGATACAGTGTCACGCGAGTGCCGATTTTGACGCGATCGCCAAGGGTGACAGACGGCCATATCGACACATCCGGTCCGATCTCGACCTGATGACCTCTGGCGAGATCCGCTGCAATTCCACGCGGGAGATAGGGTGGAGCCAATCGTTGAGCGACGCGAGCCCAGGCGAGCTTGGGATTCGTCACGACGATGTGGGGAATTGGCAGCTCGGACAGGTGACGATGCGCGAGCAGTGCGCCGGCCTTGATGCCATCCGGTATTTTCAAGTCCTTGTCGCTGGTTACGAAGGCGATGGCTTCGGCTGTGGCATCCGAGAGGCTCTCCACTGCCGTGATGGGAGTTGCCCCATCTCCGTGGAGCTCCCCTCCGACTTGCTGATGTATCTGATCGAGGGTCAGCGTCATTGAGGGGGAGGACGCGCTCATGGCTAGGCCTTCCGCTTTTTTGTCGATTTGGCGGTAGCCGGATTTGCGGTTTTCTTCGCTGTCGGTTTTGCCGGGGCCAGACGTCCTTCGACGTAGGAGGCGACTGATCCGACGGTGGCCAGGCCGACCAGGTCCTGGTCAGGAATTTGAAGGTCGAAGGTTTCTTCGATCTTGTAAAGCAATTCAATCACAGCCATAGAGTCCAGGCCGAGGTCATCGCGAAGGTGGTGCGCGGCTTTGATGGTGCTGGCATCCCGCTTCAAATATTCCGCGAGAGCCTGGATAATCTTATCGACGATTGCTCGGTCAGCCATGGTGGTCATTCCTCTTGGGTCGGGAGTCGCTTAGGCACGAAATCGTTTCAAGACGACCGCGGCATTGTTGCTGCCGAACCCGAAGGCGTTCAGGAGCGCGGCTCGAATCTTCTTTTCTTGTGGATCACGGCTGAGGCCGCCCAGCCGGCAATCGGGATCAGGATCATCGTAATTGGCCGTGGGATGAATCTGTCCTGTATGAATCGCCAAGGTGGTGGCGATGGCCCCGATTGCACCGGCGGCCCCCAGGGTATGACCAACCAGCGATTTGGTGGCACTGATGGCGATCTTATCCGCGCGATTCTTAAACAGTGCTCTGATCGCTTTTGACTCGACGGCATCGCCGATGTTGGTCGACGTGGCGTGGGCGTTGATGTAGTCCACTTCCGAGGGGCTGACATCAGCGGCTTTCAACGCCAGCTTCATGGTGGTGGCGACTTCTTCGCCGTCTTCGCGGGGAATGACCATGTGATAGGCTTCGCTCGTCGCTGCATACCCCGCGAGCTCCGCATAGACGCGGGCTTTGCGCTTCTTGGCATGGGCGAGAGACTCCACGATCAAGGATCCCGCACCTTCTCCCATCACAAATCCGTCCCGGTCCCGGTCGAACGGGCGGGACGCCCGTTCCGGTTGCTCGTTGAATTTGCTGGAGAGCGCGCGTAGCGAACAAAATCCCGCGAAGACGAGCGGCGTAATGCTCGCATCGGCGCCGACAACGATGACGGCATCGGCTTGTCCGGTTCGAATGCAGTGCCAGGCCTGGCCGAGCGCGTGGGCGCTGGATGAGCAGGCGGTGGAAATCGTCAGATTGGGTCCTTTAGCTCCGGTGGCCATGGCCACAATTCCCGACGCTGAGTTCAGCGTGATGACCGGGATAAAGTTGGGATGGACCCGGTGCGGCTTCTGATGCAGATAGAGTTGGGTAATTTCCCGTTCGCCCATCACCATGCCGCCCATACCGGCCCCGACAATGACGCCGACGCGGTGAGGCGATTCTTTCTCCATCTCCATTCCTGAATCAGCGAGCGCTTCACGGCTCGCCGCAAGGGCAAACTGCGCGTACCGGTCGACACGGTCGCCGTGCGAGGAACCGATATGTTGTTCGGCGGAGAAGTTTCGGATTTGTCCGGCGACCTTCGACCGGTAGCCATCCATGGGAAACGGGTCGAAGGACGTAATCGTCGAAATGCCCGACTGTCCGGCCATGGCCGACTTCCAGAAGGTGCTCACACCGATACCGATCGGTGAGACCACTCCGAGTCCCGTGATTACTACCCGACTAGCCACGCGTCATACTCCTCATTCGCAAATGCTTTCCCACTACTTACCGGAAGGTCTGCATGCAGTCAACCGGTGTCAGTAGCGCACTTTGAGTAGAAGATAGAGTCCAAAGCTCGCAAAGAGCAGATTGGCGATCCAGCCGGCCAGCATGGGGGCCAGTAACCCGCCTCGTCCTAAGGCGATCGCGATGGAGTGCGTGGTCCAATAACAGAATCCCACCACAAAGGCCTGGCCGATCCCCACCGCCATCGTGCCGCCGCGGACGCCGCTTCGACGGAGACTGAGGGCGATGCCGACGATCACCATGATGACCGCGACGAAAGGGAATGCGAGGCGCCCGTAATAGTCGGTCAGAAGACGGGCAAAAGAACTCCCTTCGTTCTTGAATCGACTCATGTATCCACGAATATCTCTGAGGGTCATGGTTTCGGAGTCTCCGGCCAGCCAGGTCGAAAAGTCGTCGGGGATCAGCGACAACTCCACCGGTTGCTGTCCGAATTGGACGAGCGCCACCGATCCGTCGGGGTGGAACCGGCGCTGGTTTCCGTTCTGGAGCATCCAGCCGTCAGGGGTATAGGTTGCGGTTGCGGCTTCGGTCATGCGGTCTAATCGAAACCCGTTTTGAAAGTGGTAGAGATGAACCCGATGGAGAACCGTTCCGCCGATCTCGACTTCTGCGACGTGCATCAGACTATCCGATCCCATGCGGATCCAGGGGCGAGGCGCTTTGACCGCCATGGGGGTCGGCTTCTTTTCGATGCGGATGAGTCTGATCTCTTCGGCTTTTTCTAAGGCCAGCGGAATGACCGTTGAGCTGAAGCTCAACAGGATCAAGGAAATGCCTGCGGCGAAGATGAGGAAGGGGGAGGCGATCCAGGTCAAACTGATCCCGCAACTCCGCATGGCGGTGATTTCATTATTGCGTGCGAGGAGCCCCAGGGTCAGGAGCGTCGCCATGAGAATCGCCAGCGGGGTGATTTGAAACGAAATCGCCGGAGTCTTCAATACAAAATAAGTGAGAACGTCGACCATGTTGGCGTCGAATTTGAGAAAGCGGCGGACTTTTTCGAAAAAGTCGATCACCAGATAGATGGTCATCAATCCTGAAAAGCACATCAGGAAGATCTTGGCGTACTCGCGAAGAATGTAGCGAAAGAGAATCGTCATCGTGCTTATTCGTAGCTCATTTTCCAGAACAGCCAGGCGGTGAG
>JACOEJ010000036.1:0-6426 GCA_024998645.1 Nitrospira sp. | reverse complement strand
AGAATCGTCATCGTGCTTATTCGTAGCTCATTTTCCAGAACAGCCAGGCGGTGAGGAGTGTAAACAATCCATTCGGCATCCAGGCGCCGGCAAACGGAGAGATCCAGAGCGTGGTGACGAGGAATTCGCAGGCGATATTCAAAATATAGTACGCGACGACGATCAGCACGCCGACGGCGAAGCCGCCCATCCGTCCCGAGCGTTTGGAGACAATGCCGACCGGGACGCCAAGTAAGCAGAACACCAAAGAGGCGGTCGGAAAGGCCAAGTCTTTGTAATACTCCATCAGGCGCCGCAGGGCTTGCGTGTCCTTCCATTGGCTGGCCACAAGCTGCGCGTGAATCGAGGCGTAGGTCGGACGCTCTTCCGTCGTGGCATAGCCGCTTTGATTGAGACTCATCTTCAGGTCATAACTGGCAAACGAGACCTGTTGATATTGATCGACGACATCCGGCTGGCTATGAATGACGCCGTTCACGAGCCGAAGGGCGACCTGCTCATGCTCGGGATCCATCAGGACTTGAAAGTCATCCGCGACGATGATTCGAGGCTCATCAGGACTGCGTTCGTCCGATACGAAGATGCCCGGCGTCGCCTGCCCGGATCCGCTGTCCGGAATATAGATCACCAATTTGGGGATGGGTTCATTGAACGTGCCTCGCTCCAGGGCCAGAACCAGCTGATCGCGGAGGAGGTTGAGCGCGACTTTCTTCAGATTGACCGAGCTCCAGGGTTGTCCCCACTGGGAGAGGACGAGAGTCAGGGTGAAGACCGAGAGGGCAAACAATAGGACCGGCTGGGTTAACCGGTAGAGGCTGAGTCCCGCAGCCCGCATGGCCACGAGTTCCTTGTCGAAGGAGAGGCGTCCGAAGGCCGTGATTGAGGCGATGATGCCTGCGATAGGTAGTGTGAGGACCAGAAATGACGGGAGCAGTGTGGCGAAGACTTTTAATACCGACCAGAGGCCGACCCCTTTTGACACCAAGAGCTCGACGAGGCGCAGTAACTCCCGCGTGAGCATCACGAAGCACAGCGCACCCAGGCTCAGCCCGAACGGGGCGAGCAGTTCTGTGAAAATATACCGGTCGAGTAGTGTTCGTAGAATCACAAGAATAACGGTCGTGAGCGCGTTGCGGCACTATAGGGCAGTCGTGCGACCTTGTAAACCGCGTGCGGACATCGCCAGGGCCGAATGCGTCTCTTGACAAGGTGGAAGTGCTGTGGTACTTCCACTTCGCTTTTTCATTTCACCGATGGGTTCTGTGTGTGATTTATTTTTTTCTGCAGACGCCCGTCAGTCGATCCCCTCACTTCTCTCTTTCTGTTCATCGCAATCATCTGTGTCTCTGTACGGCGTGTTTGGCCGACTGCGTAACTACACGTAGTCATTGAGAAAAGGAGGATCTTGTGAAGACCAAAGGAACAGTGAAGTGGTTCAACGACCGGAAGGGGTTCGGCTTTATCCGATTGGATAGTGGCGACGATGTCTTTGTGCACTATTCAGCGCTTCAGGGCGATGGATTCAAGACCTTGAAAGAAGGCGAACCGGTTGAGTTTGACATCGTGCAAGGAGCGAAGGGGCCGCAGGCTGCCAACGTGTTGAAGGCGGAGCTCTCAGCGTAGAAATCAGTATAGAGCGTCATGTGAGGGGCGTGTTTTTCTTCAGGAGAAACACGCCCCTTTTGTTTCTGCCATTTTCTGGACAAAACCTATTGACACTGTTAGCGTTTACCTATTCTTCTTCACAGAGGTCTGTCTTGGCCGTTGATCGGACAAAAGTTCTGCAGAGTGCGCAGTTGTTGGCAGCCAAAGGCCAGTATGATGCTGCCATTGCTGAGTGGCGGAAACTGGCCGGAGAAGCTCCGAACGACGGCAGCATCCACAACTCGATCGGTGATCTCCATCTCAAACGCAACGCGGTGCCCGATGCGATTACGGCGTTCCTGCAAGCGGCGGCCGGTTTCCGATCGGAAGGCGCGACGCTGAAGGCGATTGCGACGTATAAGAAGGTTCTTAAGGTCGACCCCACCCGGTACGAAGTCTACCGCCATCTCGGCGATCTCAATGCTGAACGCGGACTGTTGAGCAGTGCGGTCCAGGACTATCTCACGCTGGGGAAGTATTACCTGAAGGAGCGAAAAGGCAAAGAGGCGCTGGAGGTCTATAAGAAGATCGTCAGCCAGGATCCATCGAACCTTGATGCTCAACAGCGCGTCGCGGAGCTGTGCCTCCAAGAAAATCTTCAGGACGAAGCGACCAAGGTCTATCTGCAACTCGGACGGGAGCGATCGGCGCAGGGCCGGTATGACGAGGCGAAGGATGCCTATCTCGCCGTGCTACGGATCGATCCGAAGAACAATGAAGCCGCCCAGTTTGTCGAGGGTGCACAAAAGGGTGGGGCTGCTTCCGGAAAACCCGCGGCGTCCGGCGGGTCCGCCACGATGCCGAGCCGATTATCGGAGCCGTTGGATCTGCTCGCTGAAGCGACGCGCCGGATGGATGAGAAGCAATATGCCGGAGCTGAAGCGATTCTCAACCAGTTGCTGACGCGCGAACCGGGGAATCCGCAGGTGTGTCAATTGCTCGCACGGCTCCATTTGCAGCGCGGCGATGTCCAGGTGGCGTTAGGAGAGTATCGCTTTCTGGCCGGAGCCGCGCTCCGCGCACAGGATTATCCATTAGCTGAAGCGCTGGTCTCGGAGTTCCTGGCTGCGGAGCCGAATTCGGTTCCGCTCATTGAGTTGTCGGCTGAACTCTTCGAGGAAAAGGGCGATTCCGCTGCTGCCGCACAGCAGTACGCGAAGGCGGTGGAATTGTTGTTGCTACATCCCGAAGCAGGGATGGAAAGTTTGCACGAAGAGCTCTTTGAGAAGGTGAAAGCCCTGGCCCCGGACTCAGACCTGGTCACACGCCTGACCGTGCTCATGGGTGGTGAGATTCCGGCTGACTCTGCGGGTGTTGTCGAATCAGTCGTGCAATCCGTAGCGGAGACAGTCATTCCAGATCCAGAACCGGTTTCATTCCCCTCTGCCGTCGAGGCCTCAGATTTCAGCTTGGCAGGTGCTGTCCCGGAAGAGTTGCCCGTCGTGGCTCCGCTGGTCGAGGCGACCGAGGCCTGGCAGGTTCCTATCAACGAAGCGGTTCCGGATACTCCTCTACCCGTGAGTGCGAGTGAGCAGGTGGTGGGTGACGGAACATCAGCAGCGACAATTCTGCCGGCGGATACTGAGCCGTCGCGTCCCGGCGCCTGGCTGACGAATGCGCCTCCGGAAATCCCTGAGACGGTTGAACCAATCTCGATTGAGCCGATGGCGATCCCACCTGTTATGGCTGAACCAGCATCGGTGGCGTCTGCGGAACCGGCGCCCGATTATGAAGCGCATTACACGCTGGGGATCGCCTACAAGAACATGGGGTTCTACGAAGACGCGATGGACGAATTTCATCTGTCCAAGTCGGCCGATTCGTTCTATCTGGATTCCTGCCTGATGACGGCGCTGTGTCTCAAGGACCAGCGCGCGTATGAATCGGCGATTCGCAGTTTGGAAACAGTGCTGGCGGATCCACGCTGCCAGGGCGCCAAGGGGCAGGCCATCCGTTACGAGCTGGGGATGTTGTATGAAACCGAATCGCAATGGGAGCAGGCGGTCAGCACCTACCAGCTGATCCCGTCGTTCCATGATGTGCCCCAGCGGCTGGAGTCGCTTCGAGGCAAGGCGCAAGCCGGTCCGAAAGAGCTCCGTCTCGCCAGCTAATCCCGCCGGGTGACCGGATTCAGCGGAGGATGGCCTCCAAGCACCGCCGCAATATTCTCTACACAGATCATGCCCATCTTGATGCGCGCGTCGAGCGTGGCAGATCCCAGATGGGGCAGCAGCACGACGTTCGAGAGCTGTTCCAACCCCGACAGAATCACCGGTTCCCGTTCATAGACATCGAGCCCTGCTCCGGCGATCGTGCCTTGTTGCAAGGCGGTGAGGAGCGCGGCTTCATCGACGACCGGACCGCGGGACGTGTTGATGAGATAGGCGGTGGATTTCATTCTGGCCAGCTCGCACGATCCAATGAGATGGCGTGTCGTATCCGACAGAGGCACATGCAACGAGAGAAAGTCGGCCTCTGTCAGGACCTCCTCCAATGGCCGGTGAGTCCAGGTTGAGATACCGGGTGGAGCGGGACAGGGCCGACGGCTTGTATAGATCACCGGCATGCGAAACCCTTGCGCACGTAGCGCGACGGCTTGCCCGATCCGCCCCATGCCGATGATGCCCAGCGTCTTCCCCGTGACATCAGTCCCCAGCATTTGAGTTGGCGCCCAGCCGGGCCAGGTCCCGGTGCGTGTCCATTGATCGCCTTCCACCACGCGGCGTGCGACGGCCAGGATTAATGCCCAGGTGAGATCGGCCGTGGCATCCGTCAAAACATCCGGCGTATTCGTCACCACGATCCCGCGGCGCGTGGCGGCGGCGACGTCGATGTTGTTGTAGCCCACCGCATAGTTCGCGACGATCTTCAGGCGCGGTGCGGCGGCGAGTAGCTCGTCGGAGATCGGGTCGGCCAGCGTGCAGATGACGGCGTCGGCTTGCGCGAATCCCCGCCGCTGATCCTCGTCAGTGGGAATCCGGTTTTCCACCGGTTCGGACACGAGGGTATAGCGTTCACGCAGGATGGCCATAACCGGTTCGGGAAGCAGACGTGTGATGTAGAGGGTCGGACGGGACATGAGACCTCCAGCGGCGGCATTGTACGGGAAGGCACTGGCCATAACTAGCCGGACGGTGGCGACGGCCGTTAAGCCCGGCGGAAAGGCGCCGAGAGATTGTCATGAAACATTTCAATGGTGAGGAATAGTGATAAACTTTCATTCGCTGAGTGAGTTGCATGGCCACCGGCTGGTCTATATGGCGTATGGAAACTGAATGTCGATAGTTCTCAATCAATACACACTGCTAGCAATTGGCTCCTTACTGGGGGCGGCGCTCGTATTTCAATTCCTAAAAAATCAAGCTAATGGTCAGGTGCTGGCTCCTCAACCTTGGACGATCTGGCAGCTGTGTTTATTTCTTGTTGCAATGAACGTGATCGGGGCGATCGTCGGATTTGTCATCCGGCCATATTTATCGGTCTTACGAGAGAGCTTTGGGTTCGCAAGGTTTCTTCTGGAGTGGTATGAGCTCCTTGCGATCGTGTTATTTGTGTACGTATTCCGTTCTGGGCCATCTACGGTCGGATTAGGCCGTGAACATCTGTCGATCGAAAATACTCTGATTGGCATGAAATGGGGATTTGCTCTGCTCTGTGTTCTGATGGTACTTGGCATGCTTGCTCCGAAGGCTCTGGCAAAGGTCTTTAATGATCAGATGACCGCCCTTGGTCTCGGCGCGCATTCTGGCATTGATCAGATGGGAATAAGTGGCGCTCTTACTGAGGTACTGAAAATAACCTATGGAATGGTTTTGGTTAGCCTGACGGAAGAAATTGAATATCGTGGATTGCTGTACAAGACGTTGAGGGTACGAATGAGCCGTTTTTTTGCGGCGCTCGTGTCATCGATATGTTTTTTGGCACCTCATGGAGTGCTGAGTCTGTCTGTGTTTGCGATGGGATTAGTGACTGCGATTCTACTGGAAAAGTATGGTTCTTTGGTTCCGGCTATTTTGATCCATGCCATTTGGGATATTGGCATGCGAGTAGCCAAATGGTGCCTTGTCGTATTTCAGATAGAGGCTACGTTGCTGTTCAAAATGGGTTTTCTCATAACCTTTCTAGGAGCAGTAGGCGCCTGGGCGGCTCTGCGTATTCGCGCTCACGGAGATGGAAAAGGTGTCAGTGTGCATTCAATGTCCTAGTGCAACAGTTGGGAGGAAAATGGTGTTAATAACTATTTTGAAGACCCAGCCGACTGATTGACTGCTCCGCTGTTCCTGCCTTCAGAATTGCATTGCGAATCGTGAGTTCCTTCCGGTTCCGGTTGTTGTTCCGCCTGTCTGACCTTGCCCTTGTTCTCCTGCTTCCGGCCGTCTAGAATGCCCCACGCTTGAACTATGACTGCGCCAACCCTCATTCTTCCAGACCGATCGCGAGCGATCGCGGCTGATCTTCGGGCCCAACTCGGCTCCGAGAAAGTTAAAGACGATTTCCCCACCAAGACGGCCTATGCCGTCGATGCCAGCATTTACCGCATGGTGCCGCAGGCCGTGGTGCTGGTGGAGTCCGAAGACGACATCGCCAAGACCATCCGCTATGCCCGGTCTCGGGGCATTCCGCTCACGCCGCGCGCCGCCGGGACGAATCTCACCGGGTCGGCCGTCGGGAGCGGGATCATTCTCGATGTCTCGCGGTTGAACCGGATTCTTGAGGTGAATCGCGAAGAACGCTGGGCGCGGGTGCAGCCGGGGATCGTCCTGGCGGAATTGAATAAACAGC
>JACOEJ010000035.1 GCA_024998645.1 Nitrospira sp. | reverse complement strand
AAGCCGCGCCTGGCGATTTTCTCCATCGCGCATCTCAACGACGCCGAGCGCATGTTCTTCGTGACGCTCTTATTAAGTCAGATGGTCGGGTGGATGCGGGCGCAATCGGGCACGACCAGCCTGCGCGCGCTCCTCTATATGGATGAGATCTTCGGGTATTTCCCGCCGGTGGCGAATCCGCCGTCCAAGCTGCCGCTGATGACTTTGCTCAAACAGGCGCGCGCGTTCGGTCTGGGCGTGGTGCTGGCGACGCAGAATCCCGTCGATCTGGACTACAAGGGCCTTGCGAATACCGGCACCTGGTTCATCGGACGGTTGCAGACGGAACGCGATAAGGCGCGAGTGTTGGAAGGGCTGGAAGGGGCATCGTCCAGCGCGGGAAAGAAATTCGACAAGGGGCGCATGGAGCAGACGCTTGCCGGTCTGGGGAATCGCATCTTCCTGATGAACAATGTCCATGAGGATGAGCCGGTCGTATTTGAAACCCGCTGGTGCCTGTCCTACTTGCGCGGCCCTCTGACGAGAACGCAGATCAAACAGCTGATGGACCCGCGAAGACGGACAGAGGTTGGAGGGGGGAGGTTGGAGGCAGGGACTTCCGGGCCTCACACCTCAAGCCTCAAACTTTCCGCGGCTCGTCCCATTGTTCCGCCGGATGTGCCGCAGCAGTTTGTGCCGTTGCGGGGTTCCAAACCGGAGGGCAGTGAACTCCTGTATGCCCCGATGCTGCTGGGATCGTCTCAGATTCGTTTCTCCGATACGAAGAGCGGCATCGACCAGACGCAGGACGTGACGGTGTTGGTGCCCATGACCGACGGCGCAGTGCCGGTCGATTGGGATCATGCCGTTGCCGCGGACCTCGCGGTTGCGGATCTGGAGCAGTCGCCTGATGGCGCTGCCCAGTTCCTTCCGCTTCCGGCCGGCGCCGCTAAGGCCAAGAGTTACGCTGACTGGAACAAAGATTTCGGCGGCTGGCTGTTCAGGACTCAGAAGCTTGAGCTGTTGAAAAGCCCGACGACAAAAGACGTTTCCAAGCCGGGCGAGTCCGAACGGGATTTCCGCGTGCGGCTCCAACAGTCCGGCCGCGAATTGCGAGACAAGGCGGCCGAATCGTTGCGTCAGAAGTACGCTCCCAAGATTACGACCCTGCAAGACCGCATCCGGCGGGCCGAGCAGATGAAGGCCAAGCAGCAGGCGGAGTCCCGTTCCAGTCAGGTGCAGGCCGCCATCAGTGTCGGCGCCTCGATCCTCGGCGCATTTTTAGGACGCAAGACGATCAGCGCCACGAACATCGGGCGCGCGACGACGGCGATCAAGAGCGCAGGCCGCGTGATGAAGGAATCGCAGGAAGTCGGCTACGCCGAAGAAAACGTGGCGGCTCTTCAGCAACAACTGGCGGATCTCGAAACGCAATTCAAAGTGGAGAGCGACGCGTTCGCCGCCGCGACCGATCCGTTGAACGAAAAGCTCGAGACTATTTCCATCAAGCCCACCAAATCCAATATCGCGGTGAAGCTCGTCGCCCTCGCGTGGACCCCGCAATGGCGCGATGCGAAGGGCGTTGTGACATCTGCATGGGTGTAAGCGCGGATTGATCCTGGTGAAGGGCGAAGGCTCAGACGTGTGATGGGTTGTGCTGCTCTTGAAGGGCATCAAAGGTGGCCGGCAAGGTGCCGGTCTGTGCGGTGACGGAAGCAAAAACCTCCGTTGCCACATGTTCTCCCAGACGACGATATGATTCGAACTGCGACTCATCGAAGAATTGATCCGACGTCGGCTCGTGCGGAAATTGCTCATGGTGGGCGGCATATTCCAGCACATCGACCGGTTCATCCCCGCTGAGCGAAGGCTTCAAGTAAATCAGGATGCCGTCGGGCGCACCTGGATCGACACGACTATAGCGGATGGTGCCTACCGCATAGTGGACCCCGGAGCGATGCTGAGCCGACGGTCGTAGCGGTTCAACGTTGATATCGATATCGATCCCCAGATCGATCCGGATCTTCCGGATCGCATTCCCCAAGTCCTGAAACTCCATCTTCTCATCGCAACCCGCGTCGCTCACGAGAATGTAGTGGCATCGCCGCAGCACCATCTCATAGAGCCCGAGGTTTTCAAAGTGCCCGCCGTCCGACAGGTATACATACCGCTTTTGTTCATTGGTGAAGCCGAACGCTTCCGCCAGCATAGGGCCCACGGCGAATTCCGGACAGGCGCGACGATAGGTCTCCTGGCCGGCTTGCCCCGGGTTGCCCAGCCACCAGCCCAGTCGGATATTGAAGAGCGTCAGTAAGAACGTCACGGCCGGCGACGAATGGTAACCCATGTTCGGACTGGCTGCTGCGCCTGAGATAGCGAGCGCGGTACCGATCGTGATGGGCTGGCCAACGGCGGGGTTCGCGCCATATTCCGACGAGCGTCGATAGCCCAACTGGTTGACGAAACTTCCGCAATGCAGCGGTGACACGGTAAACGACTGGGCCTTGCGTTGTTGCCAGGCGAGCCGTTCTCCGTGCACCAGATTCAGCGCGATATTGATGACGTGAAAGGGCTTTTGTATGACGCCGGCCGTCGGGGCAAAGCATGCCATGGCGAGATTGTCACGGGAATCGAACCCCGTGAACGGATTGGGTGTGCGTGCATTCCATCGGGAGGCGCCGAGGTAGGCGCGGATGAGGCGATTGCGATAGATCGAGTGCAGCGAAAACTTATTGATATTGATGAGGACGGAGAGGAGCACACTGAAACCCGCCATGCCGATGATGAATTCTCCGACTTGCTCCGATGGCGCCTGAGCCACAATCGCGGCAGTGAGTCTGGCCAGTTGAACGAAGATCAATCCGACGGTCAGGGGGGCGAGCAGCAGCAGATACACCTGCTTGCCGAGTGCCTTCCACCAGGCCGATTCAGTGCCTGCTGGCTTGGCCGCGGTTTTGGCGCTGAAGCCGAGCAGGATGGTCAAGATCCCGGTCAGGCCTCCGGCTGAAGCCGTCCATGCGGAGGTCTGCTCCCAGATGGCCGGTCCGAAGACGGAGATACTGCTTAGGCCAAACCAGCAGATTGAGCCTATCAGGACCCATGAGCCGGCGCGGCCCCACCATTCTCTGTCACCGTCGCCGGTCGAGCGGCTGGCGATGCCGATGAAGAGTGTTGCCGCGAGAAGAAAGAGCGACAGGAAGGCGGGGACGGCGGCAACGGCATACCAGTTCACATAGGCAGAGCCTGTGTACTCATCGAGCTTTGTCAGGGCTCCCCACAACAGCGCTCCTCCGAGCAATCCGCTGAAAGCAATCGAGAGGAATTCCCATAGGCGCCACCAGTCACCCCAGGGCCGTTTCAAGATCAACGCGGCGATGAGCCAGGCCGTCACATGCATGGCCGCAGCCCCGCAGGCCAGCGTGAGCAGGCTGGAGTCGGCGATCAGGCGCAGTTCGCCGAGTGAATGGCCCTGGGCGCGATACCATTCCCAGACGATGGTCAGGAGAACCGCTGCAAGGAGGAGCGGAGCGAGACAGACAAATAAAAATATTCGTTGGGATTCGAACCAGTACCAGAATCGATGCAGGCGCAGCTTGGCCAGGCTCGGACGGCACAGATGCAAATATATCAGGTTCAGCAGCAGCGCGAAGGAACTCACCATCAACATGGCGCTCATTACGCCGTGTGACCCCGCAGGAGATAGCGACGCGCGATAGGCAAATGGGGCGGCGACCAACGCCAGCAGGAACGGCACCAACACCAGCCAATTCAGAAGAAGATTGCGTAAATAGGTACCGACGAGTGTCCAGGAGTCGGCCGACATGAGTCCGAGCCGGGGACTCAGGTAGTTACTGTAGGTGCGGAGCCAACTGACTGCTTCCGGTTCGTGCTGCTGTTTATCGGGGGGCGCGACCTGTCCCAGCTGAGCGCACACTCCCTCGAGCCCTTCAGGGTCGTGGCGAATCCAGGCCGTCAACCAACTGCCGATGTAGCCGCCGCCGGAGACAGTGGAAAGATAATCGAATCGTTGCAGGAGATTGTAGCGCGCTAGTCCTTGCAGGACGCCGAGTCCGAAGGTTGCGCTGCGAATCCCTCCGCCGGAAATGCAGAGTGCCGACCGCGTTGGGGTGAGCTCATGGATACGAGACTGGACGTGCTTCAGATGTTCAGCGGGTGATAAATGATCGGGAAACTCGACGTGGAGATCGTGCAGCTCTTTCGCTTCTTCCGCGAGGACTTGCGCCAGCGGGATCGGGCCGTCGGTCTGGTCAGAATCCATCATGGTCATGCACGTGTCCGGTTGATTCCTTGGTCAGTCCGGCAGTCAGTGCGCCGGGGCCGCTTGTAAGAATTTCACAATCCGGTCCTGCTGTTTCTCCACGACTTTCTTTGCCGCGGCGAACAACAGCGGCGCGTGGCAATCCTCGTCGATCTTAAACAATGTTGGAATCTGCCGGATCACCCGCTTCACATCCGCCGGGGTGAGCCCGGAAGGGCATCCGGCCGGGATTGGATCGTCCTTCGTCCACTCGGCGTCGGTATGCCGGAGGATGATCAGTTTCAGATGATCGTAATCCGGGAGGAGGACGCCTTCTGTCCGGAGGCTGTGCCACAGCATCGCCTGATAGGCATTGGCCCGTTCTTCCATGATGCCGACAATCCGGGAAGGATCGTCGATAAACACCTCAAACCCTTTTTCGCTTCTACCGAGGTCGGCCGCCCCCTCATCGAAGGGATAGGAGGTGTCGATGACGAGGATCAGCCCGCGTCGTGTTTGCGGGTGAGCCGGATTCAACTTGTTCAGGAAAAGGGTAGTCAGTGATTCCGTGCCGAGATTGTCGAAAAGGCCGCCGTCGCCGACGTGGGTATACGATGAGGATCCCGCCGTCTGATAGGTCACCGGTCCGACCACCGGTGGAAATGAGGCGGAGGTGGCTACGGCGAGCGATACCGGCAGTGTGCGGTGATCACCGCCGAGGTCTTCCATCGTCAGCGGCAGGAACTGATTCTTGGCTCGATCCACGCTGCGGTCGAAGCTGGCCTTGCCTTCCGGGGTGAATTGGAGGCCCTTGGCGATCAGCTTAGCGCGCAACTCCGCGGTGAAATCGTAGGCAAAGTCCGCCGGGGCCAGTGTGGTCAGCACTAACCGTCGGCCTGAGTTGTATATCGTGCCGTTCAGCATGATCTGCGGGGCATCCCCCCGGCTGGTTCGCTCATACAATCCGGCAAAGGTGATCTCGTCAAAGAAGTTGGCATCCCAGACGTCGGCGAACGAATGAGCGAACTTGGTGGGGTTGGCCACCCGGAAGTTCAGCACTTGACGCCCCAGTGCCCGGATCTGAAAGTTCTTCTGCATGTCCTCTTTGAAGCGGGCGAAAAACTGCCGATAGGCGGGAGACAGTTGTTGGCCGGCAAACACAGGCTCCGTCTTGGCCGGTTTCTTGACGGCGTAGTAGGCCGTCGCCAGACTCCCGCCCGAGACGCTCGACATATGGGTGACCGCTTCGAGGACGCTGCGTTCCTGTCCGGCCTCCATGAAGCGGACATTCGCCAGGGCCTCCAGCGTGCCGGCCGCGAAGGTTGCGGCGCGACTGCCGCCGCCGGAGACCGCCAATCCGAGGAGCGTCTCACGTTCAGGGAGCGGGGCAAAGACCGGGGTCTGTTGGTCGGTATGAGCGGGGAGCTGGTGGATCTTGGCGAAACACCCGCTGAGAGCGAGGAGGCATCCCAGGCTCAGGCTGAATGAAAGTGTGCGCGTCATTGGCTCCTCGTCAGTTCGTCACATGCGCTGCGATTAAGCGATTAGGGATGCTGTGTGACTTGAAAATAGCAGAAGCCTTCGTGCTCGACGAGTTTCTTTGCAAAAACTCCCGCCGCCGTTTCCAGTGTGGCAGCGACGGTTTCATTGTTCGTGCCGAACAGACTCCCGCCGCGCACGGCTTTTCCAGTCAGAGAGGTTACGACGGCTTCAGTCCTGAGCGCGCGCCGGGTCACCATAGCCAGGGCTTCGAGTGAAATGACTGGGCGTGAGGGATCGAATGCCGGATAGGGTGGCGTCTGTGTCGGCAGATGGAGGGCCGTTGCCTGCTGCACGGCGGGAACACGGAACGCGGCATCGAAGAAGGCTTCGAGAAAGACGCGGGTGAGGTCGGCGCTGACCTGTTGAGAGTTGATGGGAGTCGTTGTCAGTTCGACGGTATGAGTCGCGTCAACCTGCGCAGCAGCTGAGAGACCGGGAAACCGAACGGTGTTTCCACTGCGGTCGACAAACCCCCGCGAGGTGACTTGGACGATCCCGCGCACCGTTCCTGAGGCGGGGTTGGGGGCGATGGCATATTGCAGGTCACCGAAGTAGGCCCGGTTGTAGGCGAGGAGGAGTCGGGCAAAAAGCGAGGTGTCTCTCTCCAACGCATCTTCATCGAAATCGAGGTGGGCGTGCCAATGGCGGATTGCGTCGTTGAGCAGGCGGAGTTTGTCCAGATCCAGCCGGCGACGCGAAGGATCGGCGAAATCATCCACCATGTCGGAGAGGACGCTGAAGGAAGGTGCGTTGTTCCCGACCCGCTCGTGAATCCGTTCAACCAACGCCTGCACGGGGGCCCGGAGTCTGCTGCTGTTCGTGATGGGCGAACTGACCGATCGTGTTATAGGGGTATCTGTTGCAATGCTGAGGGGCAGGCTGCTGCCATCGTGGGCCTGT
The DNA here is from genome assembly GCA_024998645.1 of Nitrospira sp. Lineage (GTDB taxonomy): Bacteria > Nitrospirota > Nitrospiria > Nitrospirales > Nitrospiraceae > Nitrospira_D. The sequence goes on along the minus strand of JACOEJ010000035.1, from coordinate 26,999 downwards.
CGGGTACAGGCCCTGAATTGTTCCACCCTCACAGAGTCGCCCGCGAGTTTTTCTTCAAACGAGGACCGATGCACATCGAGGTTCTCCCGCAGATCGATGAACGACGATGTACAGCCGGTCAGAAGCGGAAGCGTCAGGAGCGTGACGAAACCAAAGCGACGCATGATGGTCTCCAATCGCAGAGTGTAAGAATGGGGGTACGACCACATATGGGACGGAAAGGTTCGCAAGGGCCATGCCCTGACAGGTCCCGGTGCAAAGACCGGAAACTCAACTGTTTCCCGGGATGGGGGCGCGCAGGACGAATAGGGCGTTCAACAATGGGTCGAGAGTGATACGGCTCTGTATGGGTTTCGATACCGGATCAATGTTTCTTATCCTTCTGCATGATCTTGTCCGTCCAGGCTAGGAGGATGGCGGAGCCGAGGAAGGTGAGGTGGATGAAGATCTTCCACTTGATGTCTTCGTAGTTTTCATTGTGAATATTGACGAAGGATTTCAGGAGATGAATGCTGGAGATCCCGATCAACGAAGCCGCGAGCTTGATCTTGATCGTCCCGGGGTCAATGTGGGTCAGCCAGTCCGGCCGATCCGGATGCTCTTCCAGATCCAACTTGCTGACGAATGTGGCGTAGCCGCCGATGATGACCATGGTGAGCAGATTCGCCACCATGGTGACGTCGATCAATCCCAGCACGCCCAGCATGAAGATGGTCTCTTCCTGCTGATTGATGTGCCGGACCATTTCCCAAAGCTCGATCAAAAACTTGTAGGCGTAGAGCAGCTCCGCGACGATGAGCCCTCCATACAGAGGAGCTTGAATCCAGCGGCTGGCAAACACGACGAGTTCAAAGACATGTTCGATTTGCGCCACGGCGGTTCGTTGTGCTGCTGCAGGCGTGTGGGACGGGGACGAATGCTCGCTGGACATCAGGCCTCCTCAACCAGTCATATGCCCGCTCAGGGCACGGTGTGCCGCGTATCCTAAAGTGCGTCGTACGACCTGTCAATTCGGATGAGAGGTGTTCCGCGACTCTGCCGGAGTGCTGCCGGCTACGCGGCTTTGGCGGCGATCGACGGAGCGATTGGTGAAGAGGGCGACGGCAAGCCGGAATGTCCCGGTGACTGCGCCTTGAGCAACGTGGCAGCGCGTTTTCCGGCGAGGCGAATTTGCTCGGCACCCATGCGTGCCGGGCTATCGGTCGGGAGCTGAGCGAGCAAGAGATCGGCGAACCCGTTGATGGAGGTGAGGAGATTGTTCAGATCGTGGATTAACCGGGGCGGAGCGGCCGCTATGTCGGGTGACGCTTCACCCGACTTGAGCAGCCCGGCACGTCCATTGACACGGGCCAGGGCCCGTTCAATGGTGCGGGCTTGTTCGGCGTCGGTCGACGGGAGCAGGCAGAGCACTTCGTGAACGCCTTGCCGCAGCATGAGACGCTGAACGGATTCGTCCATCTTCATGACCAGCCCGATGATTGCAGTGGCGGGTGAGGCGGTGTGGATCGTGCGCAGTTCGGTCCGTGCCGTTGCTTCGTCGACAAGGATCAGATCGACTCGGTGCGACTGGAGATAAGCCAGCGCCTCAGGGATTGTATGCATGGCTGCGACCGTCAGCGGTTCGGCAAAGTGGATGCTCAGCCAGCTGTCGACGGATCCGGTGAGGGGTACTGCCGATCCAAGAAGTACGATGGAGAAGTGCTCGTGGTTTCTCATACCCGCCTACGCCGCCGCTCGGTTGTCGGATGGGGGCAACCACTGAATCAAAATTCGGTGGAGATCCTGACTCTTGACCGGTTTACTCACAAAATCATCCATGCCTGAGGCCAGGCATTGTTCGCGGTCGCCGGCCATCGTATTGGCGGTCATGGCGATGATGGGAACGTGGCAGCCTGGTCGCTCATGAGAACGAATGTGCCTGGTCGTTTCAAATCCATCCATCTCCGGCATCTGACAATCCATAAAGACCACGTGGTAGGGATGCCGAGTCAGGGCCAGGAGCGCTTCTTTCCCGTTGCCCGCGACATCGACGCGATGGCCCAGCTTCTCCAGCATTTTCACCGCCACCTTTTGATTCACAGAATTGTCGTCGACGACCAGGAGGCGTCTCTGGGCGTGAACTTCCGCCACCTGGTGACGGGTGATGAGTGCCGGAGTCGCCGAGGTGGTCTGCTCGTCGGCTTGAGGAACGGGCGACTGTCCCATGACCAGACGTAAGCAATCATAGAGGTGCATTTTGCGCACGGGTTTCGTGAGGTAGCCTGAAAATCCTGTGGAATGAGCAACCTTGGCATCGCCTCGGCGACCCAGCGAGGTCAGGAGGACGAGTCGCGTATCGTCGAGGCGGGTATCTGCTCTGATCGCCTGGCCGAGCTGAAGCCCGTTCATGCCCGGCATCTGCATGTCGAGAATGGCGAGGTCGAAGGGCTTCCCCTCGGCAGCGGCACGGCGGATGAGGGCCAAGGCCGAGGGGCCATCCTCGGCGCTCTCGTAGTGCATCTTCCAGTCGCAGGCATGGTATTGAAGCAGGCTGCGATTGGTGGCGTTATCGTCTACGAGACAAATGCGAAGGCCGCTCAGACTGTCGATGGGCGTTGGCATCGGGGCTGATGTGGCGGCGGGAGTCTGCTTGCAAAATCGGAGGGTGAACCAGACACAGGTGCCGGTTCCAGGAGAGGACTGCAGGCCGATCTGGCCCCCCATGAGTTCCGTCAGACGTTTGCAGATGGCGAGGCCGAGGCCGGTTCCGCCGTACTTGCGAGCGGTCGAGCTATCGGCCTGCGTGAAGGATTGAAAGAGTTTCGCCTTGGCCTCCTCGGTCAGGCCCACGCCGGTGTCGACGATTTCAAAACGCAGGAGGATGGATGCGCGATCCTCCTCGGTCTTCGTCACCTGCACCAAGACCTCCCCGCTCTCCGTGAACTTAATGGCGTTGCCGATCAGGTTCGTCAGGATCTGGCGGATGCGTCCCGGGTCTCCGACCATGGCATTGGGGGCTTGCGCATCGATCAACCCCACCAGTTCAAGATGTTTGTTCTGCGCCGTGGGGGCGAGCAGGTCCAGGATGTCCTCAATGGTCATACGCAGGTCAAACGGGATGGATTCGATCGTGAGTTTGCCGGCTTCAATTTTCGAATAGTCCAGGATGTCGTTGATGATCCTCATCAACGACTCGCCGGAATGCTTCAGGGTCTGCATAAATTCACGCTGTTCAGGCGTGAGAGTGGTATCGAGCAGGAGTCCGGTCATACCCAGGACGCCGTTCATCGGGGTGCGGATTTCGTGGCTCATGGTGGCGAGGAACTCGGATTTCGCCCGAATGCCGGCTTCGGCGGCATCTTTGGCATCGATCAGATCCCGTTCCATCTGTTTGCGGTGAGTGATATCGCGGCAGGTACAGAGGATGGTCCGGCGGCCGGTGCCCGGATCTTCCAAGAGGGTCAGCGAGAGATCAATGTGGAAGGCATTTCCGGATTTCTGTTTCCCGACCACCTCGCCTTGCCATTGCCCTGTCGAATGCAGGATCGGGAAGTACATCTGTTCGATCATCGCCGCCCATTCAGCGGGGTGCAGCCTTGTCCAGCTCTTGCCGAGCAGATCATCAACGGTGTAGCCGAATATTGAGGCGTGGGCCTGGTTCAAGTAGATGTATTGGCCGGTGTCGTCGAGCAGGGCCGTGCCGTCTTGGGCATGTTCGATGGCCTGCTGCAGCCTGAAGCGAGCGGCGTCGTTCTGCTTGCGTTCCGTGATATCGGTGATCGAGGCGAGGACCTGGCGTCCTTGCGGAGTATTGACTGGAGTCAGCCCGATCTCAACGGGGAACTCCCCTCCATCCTTGCGGCATCCGTGAAGTTCGCGGCCCTCGGCCATCGGTCGGGACGCACCAGAGGCCATGAACGAGATCCGTTGACCATGATGGGTCGTTCGGAAACGCTTAGGAAGAAGGATCTCCACCGGTTGTCCGATCAGTTCGTCGCGGCGATAGCCGAAGGTCTGTTCGATCCGGGGGTTCGCCAGAGTGATCCTTCCGTCGTCCGCTACCATCAGCATTCCGACGTAACTCGACTCGAATACCTGTTTGAATTGTACTTCGGCGGCTCTCCGATCGGTGATATCTTCGGAAATGCCTAAGAGATACTGTGGAATGCCGTGGGCGTCGCAGAGCGGGACTTTCTTCGTTCGAAGGACACGGATGCCCCGGTGTTTTGTCTTGATCTCTTCCTCGGGAATTTCCAGCATGGAGCCACTGGCCAGGACGGCGCGGTCTTTGCCGGTAAAGAAATCAGCCTCTTCTTGGGGAAAGAAATCATAATCCGATCTCCCCAGCAATTCCTCGCGCGAAAAGCCGGTGAGGTGCTCGCCCGCCTTATTGAATTCAACGAAGCGCAGAGTCTTGGCATCCTTCACAAACACCATATTGGGGAGGTGGTCGAACACTGCATTCAGTAACGCCTGGGAGTGCTGCAGCTGCAGCTGGTCTTCCCGTCGTTCCGTGATGTCCTGAACCGTGCCCATGGAGCGCAGCGGACGCCCCTCGTCATCGTAGAAAGTTTCACCGCGTTCCTGCACATACTTGATTCGTCCATCCGGCATCAGCAGCCGATGGACGATCGCATAGGGGGTGCGGTTCTGCACCGACCGCTGGTAGGCCTCATTCACCGGTGCCCGGTCGTCGGGATGGACGGCGTTGAGAAACGCTTCGTAGGAGGCGCTGAACTGTGCCTGGTCGACCTCGAAGATCCGGAAGATTTCGTCCGAGCACAGCAGCCGGTCGTTCACCAGATCCAGTTCCCAGTTGCCGAGATGCGCCATGGCCTGGGCTTCCCGCAGCCGGGCTTCGCTCTCACGGAGCGCTTCTTCCGCCCGCTTGCGTTCCGTGATGACTTCCGTAAACATGATGATGCCGCTGATCGCTCCAGTGCTATCCTGCCAGGGGCGGACCTCCCATCGGAGCCAGTCATCGGATCCGTCGGCACGGACGAAACGATCTTCTTCACTCTGTTCCACCGCTCCGGCCAAACAGCGTTGATGAATGGCTTGCCACTCCTGCATAGCGTTGATTTCGGGGAAGAGGTCGTAGTGACGTTTCCCGATGATGTCCCGGTCGCTCAGGCGGTAATCCTGCAGCCAGCGTTTGCTGACCGCCACGTAGCGGAGATCTCTGTCCAGCATCGCGACCGCGGCCGGTGTATGTTCGACAATTGACTTCAGCATGTCGTGGCTCCGGGTCACCGCGTCGTCCGCCTGCTTACGCTCGGTTATGTCTTCCGTGGTGCCGACATGGCCGACCAGCTCTCCTTTGTCGTTCCGCAACGGATGCGCCCGGCTGTGGACCCACCGGATCGTCCCGTCAGGCCGCCGCATGCGGAACTCCACATCGCAATCTCTGCCGTGCTGGACCGATTCTTTCCACTGGCAGAGTATCTCCGCGAGGTCCTCTTCGGCGACGGCCTGGCGCCAGCCGTCGCCGAGGCAGTCTGCCAGGGGACGACCGGCGATTTCCTGCCAGGCTTTATTGGTATAGAGGCATCGACCGTCAGCGTCGGTTTGAAAAATTCCGACGGGCGAGGTGGCGGAGAGCGTTTCAAAACGCAGGCTTTGCGCCTGCAGGTCTTCGGCATGCCGGAGAGAATCTGCGAGACTGGCTTCCAGGCGGCTTGACTGCTGCTCGACGGCCTGCTCTTGGACGGCCAAAATGGATTCGAGTGTTGCGACCCGGTATTTCAGAAAAGCAGGCGTGTCCTCACGCTCGGTCGGGCCGGGTTGCTGGGGCTGCGGAGGCGCCGGCACGATCAGTTGTGCATGGTCGAACGGCGCGAGCGTCAGTTTGGTCGAGAGGGCGAATGTCTTAAAGAGGTCGGCGGTGTCCCTGGATACCGGCACCTTTGCAAAGAGGATCACCGCAAACATGTCTCCGGTCGGCAACAGGCCTCCATAGCCGACCACGGATTGTACGCCGAACGGCACGACGAATTCGGTCTGGCCCGGAACGTAGGGGCTGTCGAGCGCCTGCGGTACATAGAAGGCGTTGAAGGTAGTGGCGTATTGATCCATCAGGAGGGAGGAGTCGGCCTGTTCGAGAAGCGGCAGATCAATGTGAAATTGTGCGAAGAGCTGCGAGAACATCGGCAGTTTGGCCAGGGCGTCCGGTCCGCTCAGGGGGATCGCGAGGAAGCGGCTGGATTGCGCGGGGTTATTCCAGCCTTCGACGGCCCCCGTGCTGGCAAGGAGGGTCAAGCACTTCATGCCGGGATTGGCAGGCTTGTGTCCAAGGCGGGCATCGACCAGCGCTTGCAGTTCGGGGCTGAGCCGGCCGTACGGGTGAGTTTTGAACAACCGCACGAGGACGCAGGCCGGATCTTTATCCGGGCCGGTCGTCAGGGCGGTATAGAGGTATCGCGTAATTCGGTCTGCCGCCATGTCGATGGATGACGCGCCGGCGCCGAGTTGTCGCAAGGCCGCACTGCAGGCGGTCATGTCCTGGAGCCGGAATTTGGATACATCGAACATGGCGTCCTCTGGGCCGAGACAGACGTATTGCTGCGGAGACCCACATCTTTTTCGGATCGAAGCAGGACAAACTTGATGCGGTAATCGCCGCGCGGGCTGGTGAGGATCGCAAGGAAGAGAGGGCCGGATGTCTTGTCAGGTTGTGACTGCTCTGTATCGGTATTTCCCGAAGAATCTTAAGGCGGGCGCGTGCCGGTAGGCCTGAGCTTATGAGGATTTGGAGGCCAGCGGAGGCCCGGAGCCCTTGAAACTTCCGGCGTACATGGCGGCGACCTGAGAGCGCCGGCCGATCTGGAGCTTGGAGTAGATGTTGGCCAGATAATTCTTCACGGTCTTCTCGCTCAGATCCAGGCGTTGCGCGATCTCCTTGTTGGTGAGCCCTCCGGCGACATGGGGAAGGATGCGCTGCTCTTGGGGGGAGAGGAGTGAGCGTTTGGCAGAAGTCTGGCCGGCCGACAGGTGCTTCACCCATGAGAGCGTATGGGTGGCCAAGCGCGGGTCGATCAAGGGTTGTCCGGCGGCGACAGTCTTGATGGCGCGGATCAGCGCGGCGGAGGCGATGTCCTTCAGCACATAGCCCTGGGCGCCGGACAGGATCGCTTCAAGGACGGTGTGTTCGTCGGCGAAGCTGGTCAGGAACAGGATGCGGATGTCCGAGTGTGCCGACAGAATCTCGCGGGCGGCATCGATTCCGCTGCCGTCCGGCAGGCGGATGTCGAGCAACACGACGTCCGCCTTCGTGCGGCGGCATTGCGTGATGGCATCGGCCTTACTCCGGGCTTGGCCGACTACTTTCATGCCCGGCGTCAGATCGAGTACGGCGCCGAGCCCGATTCGAACCACCTCGTGGTCGTCGACGATCAGCAAACGAATGGTTGAGGATTTTGTTTTAGCAGGCATGCGGATCTCCTGTGGGGACGTCGATCGTGATCGAGGTGCCGCGGTCCGGCGCACTGTCGAGCGTGAACTGCGCGCCAATGGTTCTGGCCCGTGCTGCCATGTTGGCCAGTCCGTGGCCGCGGCGGCGTTTGCGGCCGGGGTCAAAGCCTCTGCCGTCATCGGCCACGCATAACCGGATGGCTCGGTCGGTTTTCGTGAGGCTGACGGAACGGTGTGTCGCGCTGGCATGGCGGACACTGTTGCTCAAGGCTTCCCGCGCAATGTTCAGCAACTGCTCGCCGATTGCCGGGGTGACGACGGTGAGGGCGGTTGGGTCGAGGTCCAGCGCGGGTGCGGTACGGGTTTCCGATGAGCAGGAGGCGACGAGTTGGTTCAGTGCCACACTGAAATCCAGTGTCGGCGCTGTGCGGCGGGTCAGGTCGGTGATGAACTGCCGGACTTCCGAGACGAGATGGTTCAACTGCCGGATGGCTTGGGTGACATGCTGTTTGGATTTGCGAGGGGCTTTCCCCGCCAGCAGTCTTCCCGCTTCGAGTTGCATGCCGACGGCATACAGAGATTGGAGAATGTTGTCGTGCAGGTCCTGGCTGATGCGCTCCCGTTCCGCTACGGCGTGTTTACGGTCGGTGATATCCTCCACGACCGCGAGCAAGAGCGGGGTGTCGTGCCCGCGAACAGTGAGATGACTCGCGCGGACGGATACCCAGATGAGCTCGCCGTTTTTCCGGATATACCGTTTCTCGTATGTGTAGGCCTGCCGCTGTCCCGCGAAAAACTCGTCGGTCAACACCAGATTCTTGGGCAGGTCGTCGGGATGGGTGTAGAGCGCGTAGGTGTTATTGATCACTTCCTGTTCGGAATAGCCGGTGAGGGTGCAGAAGGCTTTGTTGGCGCTGAGGATATGCTTGTCGGCATCGGCGACGACCAGCCCTACCGGCGCATCGGCGACGAAGCGCTGCCAGCGTTCCTCGCTTTCCCGTAGGGCCGCTTGAGCCTCTTTCTTTTCCGTGACATCAGTCCCTACGGTGAGGATGCATCGCGTTCCGTTGAGCTCGATCAATTCACTCGAGACCAGGCAGTGTCGCAATCGATGGTCTTTGGTTTGAAAAGTGAATTCCACTCCCCGGAGGGTTCCGTTCGCCAGGAGTTGCGTGACGAATTGTGTTCGATCTTCCGGCTTCGGCCAAAGTTCTATGGCGATGGTGGTGTGCCCGACCGCTTCGTGGCGCTGGAATCCAAAAAGCTGCAATGCCGTGTCGTTGACTTCAATGCAGCGCCCCGTGGCCAATTCGGTAATCACGACCGGATGCGGGCTTGACCGGAAGGCGATTTCGAAGCGTTCTTCGCTAAGGCGAAGCGCCAGTTCGGCTTGTTTGCGGTCGGTGATGTCGCGAGTGATGGCCAGCTGAATCATGGCTCCGTCAGCGGGATTGCGTAATGGCACGGCATGGGTCTCCATCCAGCGGCGAGTTCCCCGCAAGCCCACGACCTCAAATTCCAGAGATTCTTTCTGCCCCCGGCAGACGCGTTCATTCATGGCCCGAAAGGTCTCGCGATGAGATTCGGCGACAATCGGATAGACACATTGGCCGAGTACGTCTCGTATATCGTCGGCCTCGATCATGGCCAACCCGGCTGTGTTCATTTGGAGCAGTGTCCCGTCAGCGGCCACCAGCTTGACGCATTCCGGCGACGTTTCGATGATGCTCTTTAAATGGTGCTCGCTCAGATGCAGAGCTTCCGCCGAGCGTTTTTGTTCCGTGATGTCGCGGACGACGCAGGCCACGGTCGACGAGGTGCTTGCACTTGCCGGAATACGGCTGAGGATTGCGGAGAAGTGCCGAAGCTGCTCATGAATTGTCAGTGAATACTCGATGGCTTCCGGTTGTCCCGAATTGAGCACACGGGTGAGGACGTGACGGTACCGCTCGCCAGCTTCTTTCCCGTGGAGGTCGGCCAGTGTTTTCCCGACGATCTCCTCCTTCGGCAATAGGAGGAGATCCTCGTTCCTGGTCCATACATTTAAATAGGTGCCATGATCATCGAATTCAAACGCCAGGTCGTCGAGTGCATTCAAGAAGGACCGGAGCCGTTCTTCACTGTGCAGGCGCGCATCTTCCGCCTGACGGAGGTCCGACTGATCGACATAGAGGCCGACCGCCGTCGACAGTCGGCCGTCGGGGTTTTCGATGAACACCGGCCACAGCAACAGGTCCAGGAGTTTTCCGTCTTTCCGCTGCCGGCGGAGCGAAAGCGGGCCACGGATCTCGTGGTGCATGCCGTGGTTCCAGAGGGCATCGGCTTCTGTTTCCTGTCCGGGAGGGACATACGGAAGTTCCCGGCCAAGGACCTCCTCTTCCGTCCAGCCGAACAGTTTGGTGGCGGCCTGGTTCCAGCTGGTGACCCGCGCCTCGGCATCCAGACTGACAATAGGAAGGGGGGACTCCTGCACCAGGGTATGGAGGAACTGCGTGGTGGCTTGTAATTGCTGATCCCGATCCCGGATGAGCTCTTGCGTCTGTCGCTGTTCCGTAATGTCTTCGCAGACGATGAGAATGATCGGGCTTCCGTCCGGTCCGGTGATGGCCCGCGCCCGTTCTTTGACCCAGAGGCGCTGTCCGCCCTTCCGCACCTTCTGGATTTCCCAGTCGAAGGTTCGCCCCGGGCTCTGTGAGCAGATGCGCAGTTGTTCCAGCACAGTGTGGTGATCGGCGGCTTGGAACACGGCGAGTACCGATTGTCCGGCTAATTCGTCCTCGCGATAGCCCAATTCTTCTGCCCCGAACCGGTTGACGGAGAGGACCGTGCCGTCAGGCGTCAGGGTGAAATACATCGTGGGATTGTGTTCGTAGAGGGCGTGATACCGTTGTTCGCTGGCTGTCAGCGCGGCCTCAGTCTGGCGCCGCCACCCGATCTCCTCTTGAAGGTCTCGCACGGCCTGTTCGAGGCCCGCGGTGCGCTCCCGGACACGCTGTTCAAGGGTCTCTTGTAGATCAACCAGGGCCAGTTCGGCTTCTTTCCGGCGGGTGATATCTTCGGTCGTTCCCGCCATGCCTGCGACGTGGCCGTCTGCATTCAGCACGGTGCGGCCTCGACAGGAGACCCATCGGATGATTCCGCCCGGGGTGATGATTCGATGCTCGAGGTGGTAGGGCTGACGGGTTTCGATCGCGGCCTGAATCGCCGCCTGTAACTGCGGCCGATCTGATTCATGCACGAGGCTCAAGAATCCTTCAAACGTGCCGGGAAACGCGCCTGGCGCGAGTCCGAAAATGATATCAGCCTGCGGAGACCAGGTTATCCCTCCGGTGGCGAGCCGCCATTCCCATGTGCCGATTTGCGCCGCCTCCACGGCACGATGGGCAGGGGAAGAGGTCGACGGCGCGGCCTGTTCCGGCGTGATGCCGTCACTGGTTTGGGTCGCGGTCTCGGTCTCGGTCGGTGAGGAGGGGCGGGGACGGTACATGACGCTTCGTGCCTCGGTTCGCTGGTCAGCCGGAGTGGTCGCCGGTCCGCCCGCGGGGTGATTCTACCCAATTCCTGCGACGGCCCTGGCGAACTGCTTAGCATAGGGCCTGAGACCCCTGAATTTCTAGAGGGCGCGGGAGTCAGAGTAGCAGTATGCTCAAGACCTAGAAGCGGGAGTCTCGCGATGATGTCTGAGTTGTTCGGATGTACCAGCTCACGGCTTCGGTGCGCCGGCGTACTTGGAGTTTGTCGAAGATATTGGCGAGGTAGTTTTTGACGGTCTTGTCGCTTAAGCGGAGGTCCACCGCAATTTCTTTGTTGGTCTTGCCTTCAGCGAGCAGGGGCAGAATGGCGCGCTCTTGAGGGGAGAGGCGCGTGAGGCGATCCGGAGAGTGACCGGAGGCCGTGTGGGATCGATCGCGGATCCAATGCAAGGTCTGCTGGGCCACGCGCGGGTCCAGGTAGCCCTGGCCGCTTGCGACGGTGCGAATAGCCTGAATCAGATCCTGGGTGCGGACATCCTTGAGGGCGTAGCCGTGGGCTCCGCCTTGAACGGCCTCGACCACCATGGCGTCCTCCGAAAAGCTGGTCAGCATCAGGACGCGGGTGGCCGGCGTGGTCGCGAGCAGCCGGCGGCAGGCCGCGATCCCGGACCCGTCGGGGAGCTTCACATCGAGCAATACAACACTTGGTCGGAGACGTGCTGTCTGTGTGATGGCATCCTCGACCGATGCCGCTTCACCGATGACACGGAAATCCGGCTCAAGGTCCAGGAGCGTTCGGAGACCCTGCCGGACGACTTCGTGGTCATCGACGATGAGGAGCGTCGTGCGTGCATGCTTCATACAGGTGCCAAAATCGGTTCCAGTAAAAATTCCGCGGTAATGCGCGTGCCCTGACCAGGCTTCGAGCGGAGCAGCAAGCTGCCGCCGAGTTTCTTCGCCCGTGCTTCCATATTCATCAAGCCATATCCCTTGGGGTGCGCGCCGGTTTCGACAAAGCCCTTGCCGTCGTCGCAGATACTGATGCGCACGCGGTTGCCGTGCGTCCTGATCGTCACCTCGGCGTGAGTCGCCTGCGCATGGCGGACGCAATTGCTCAAGGCCTCACGCACGATATTCAGAATCTCCTGCTCCTCTTCCCTGGTCAGTACATCGAGGGCCGAAGATTGCAGACTGAGCGTGATGGTGATGCTGCCGAGTTGCTCGTAACTGCCGGCCAACTGTTTGAGCTCCTCAGGCAGATCCATGTCTTGAACCGACCCATCCGCGAGCCCCTTGATGATGCCTCGCACCTCGTGAATCAAGCGATTGAGCTGATCCACGGCATGGCTGTAGGCGCGATCGCCCCCCGGTCGTGGTGACGTATGGGTGCGGTGGGAAGTCTCCAGGCTGAGACCGATGGCGTACAGCGATTGCAAGACCGAGTCGTGGAGGTCTCGGCTGATCCGGTTCCGGTCCTCTAAGAGACTGCTCAGCCGCGCCTCTGTTGTGCGCAGCGACATAATCAGGTCGCTGGATGAGCGTGGAGTCTGGCGCCTGATCGAATTCGTGCGAGAGCCAGCCAGTGGAGATGGATGTTCTATGTCCCGTCTCTTCTGATCCGAACCATGAATGAGACGCAGCCCGGTGGAGTCCTTCTCCATAATCAAATTCCTCGCAAGAGATGAGTGCCATGGTGGCTCCTCTACGCTGCAGGAGCGGTGAACGCTTGTCCGGCATCATAGAAGGATAGGGTGGGGGTTCGTCACCTGGCGCAAGCGCCAGGGTCTGCGGAAGGCTGGCCGGTATGGTCTGAGTGGTTGAGTCGAAAGCCGGTTCAACAAGGCCTGCGATGAGCAGACCTCGAATGCCCTTCTTGACGGACACGCGGGTTCGTCCAAGTAGGCCGTCGCGTCAGGAGGCGATAAGCCCTGCTCCCAATGCCCGGGCCACTGCTTGCGTGCGGGACGTGACATCCAGCTTCTCGAAGATGCCGCCGACGTGAAAACGAACGGTCCGCTCACTAAGTCCCAGAATCTGAGCAATTTCCCAGTTGGTTTTTCCTTCCTTCATCCACAGCAAGACGGTGAGCTCCCGGGGAGACAGGTGACAGGTGTTGCCGGAAGCGTGAGGACGGCTCGGTTCAGCGTCGAGTCTCGTTTGCATTTTTGCAAGACGGGAAAAGAAATAGCGCACGACACGGTGAGAATAGTTTCCAGGCACCGGCGGCGTCGCCATCCCGTGGTTCTCGTTCGAAGAGTGACGAGGAGTGAGTTTGGGGCCGGTGCCCTCGCGCCGCAGCTTGGACAGTGCGGTCACGAGGCGGTCCACGTCCCCTTTCCTGTCCGCCTCAAGAATCTGATGCATGAGGGATAAGGCCATCAGCAGTTCTTCCCGTGAGAGTTCACCGAAAACGTCGGTCACGAGGGATTGAGTGCCTTTATGTGAGATTGCCGGTTGGTGTTTCATAGGGGCTCTCGATTCTGTGAATCAAACAGTTACAGATGATCCTAATTCGACGCTCTGAGATTGAGCGGCAGTTGTTGGTAGCCGTACACCATCAGGCTTGTTGTTTGGCGAAGGGCCGGCTCGCGGCCTCGTTCGATCACAGGGAAGCGATCAAGGAGCGTATTGAGCGTAATGGAGGCTTCGGCTCGGGCGAGAGGCGCTCCCAGACAGTAGTGAATTCCCATTCCGAAGGCGACGTGGTTGCGCAGGTCACGGTCCAGTCTGAATTCATCAGGATTGGAGAACTCGGCGGGATCCCGGTTCGCTGCGCCGTAATAGATGGTTACGAGGGACCCTTGTGGAATCGCGACCCCGGAGAGCTCTGTGTCGCAAGTCGTAATACGGGACAGCCGCTGGAATGGACTTTCGATTCGGAGCGTTTCTTCTATCACTCTATCAACCAGGCTTCGATCTGCTCGCAGTTGCTGCCAGAGATCAGGGCGGTCGACCAGGATGCCGAGCATGTTGCCGAGCAGGTTGGTGGTCGTTTCATTTCCGGCGATCAGGGCCAGCATGCAAAAGCCGATGATCTCAGCGTCTGCAAGGGACTCCCCATCGACATTCGCTTCAACCAGGGCGGTAATGAGGTCTTCCGCCGCCTGTGTTCGTCGAGCGGCCGCCATCCGGCCGAAATACGCCATCATCTCCTGGTTGCTCTTTGCACGCTCTCCGGGGGTCATTGAGCTGAAGGCGAGGAACGTGTCGCTCCACAGTTTGAACCTGACGTAGTCCTCTCCTGGAATGCCGAGCATTCGCGCGATAACTTTCACAGGCAGAGGAATCGCATAGGCATGCATGAACTCGGTTTCTTGCGATCCCGCCATCTCGTCGACCAACTCATTCACCACGGTCGTGATCCAAGGTTTCAGTGCCTCAATCCGTTTCAGCGTGAACGCTTTGTTGACCAGGTGACGAAAACGAGTGTGGCGTGGAGGATCGTCGTGAATAAGCGCGAGACGGGGAACGACTTTTCCCGCGAGCGAATGATTCGATGCGAAGGTTTCATGGTTCCGGAGGGCTCCGTACACATCGGCATACCTCATCAAGGCCCAGGCCCTCACGGGTTCATTTATGCCGGAAACGGCTCCTGCCGGAAGAAACTCATAGTTCAGGGGCGATTGCTCGCGCAGCTCGTGATACCAGGGATATGGATTGGCGATCACGTCCGGCGTGGACAGTTGGTCTGCGGTGATTTGTATCGTGCTCATTTTACAATCCTCCCTATGATCCTGATGGCGAAGCGCCAACATACGGGCGCACGTCGATCACCTTCACTCACTGAATCAGATCCGTGCTCGGAGACTTTGCCAACGCCGGCGCCGCAATCGGCTCGTGATAGAGCGCGCCGACACCGCCATGGACCAGTCTGTCTTGGGAGGCGGCGACGTCGACTCCCGATACGGCAATGACGATGTTTTTACCGCCGAAGCCGAAACTATTGATCAAGGCCCGCTGCATCGTGCGAGGCCGTCCCACGCACGCCACGTAGTCCAGATCGCATTGAGGATCCGGCTGTGTCAGATGCAGTGTCGGAGGGATGAATTGATGTTGGAGCGCGAGAACGGTCCCGATGAGCTGAAAGGCCCCGCTTGCTGCAAACGCATGTCCAAGGGCCGATTTAAACGAACTGATCGGGACGCGGTAGGCCTGAGAGCCCATCGCAGCTTTGATCGCCAAGGTTTCAATCAGATCTAATTCAACGGTTCCCAGTCCGCAGGCATTGATGTAGTCCACCTCTTCCGGAAACCAATGGGCCGCTGCGATCGCGCGCTCAATTGAACGACGATGTTCTTTCCCGGTTTCTTCGGGACGCGCCATCGAGAAAGCGTCTGTGGTAAACGCCCAGCCCTCCAGTTCGGCGTAGATCCGTGCGCCGCGCCGCTCGGCATGCTCGGCTTCCTCAAGAATGAGGCATCCGGCGCCCTCTCCCAAGACAATCCCGCAGCGTGTTTGGTCGAAGGGGCGGGGAAGGTTGCGGATACTTCCGCCATGGTCCGGTGCCAGAGTTCGGCCTGCATCCATGGCCGAGAAGATGGTGGGATGCAGCGGGGCTTCGGCTCCGCCGGCGATGACGATGTCGACATCATGGCCCTGAATCAAGTCGTACGCGCGCCCGATGGCATTAGCCGTGGATGAACAGCCGATGGAGTAAGTTTCGCATTCACCGTGCGTTCCCAGGGCGATGGAGACTTCCGCCGATACGGCGTTGGGGAACGTGGTGGTCATCGTGAAGGGATTGGTATGTTTGTATTGTTTGGCGAGCATCGAATCGTGCGCTTCAAAGGCTTCCTTCAATCCGCCCACCGATGTGCCGAAGCAGACGCCCACACGATCCCGGTCCTCCTGGTCCAGGTCGAGTGCGGCATCTCGACCGGCCATCAACGCCGATGCCACGGCAAATTGTGAAACCCGACCCATCCGCCGGGCTTTTTTGGGGTGAATAAAATCGGTCGGATCGAAATCCGTGATCTCGCCGGCGAGCGAGGCGTTGAAGGGTGAGGTGTCAAAGCTGGTGATGGGCTTAATGCCGCTTTCGCCACGGCTCAACAAATGCCAAAACATGCCCAGATCGCATCCGAGCGGCGACACGATCCCCAATCCGGTAATAACGACACGGCGACGATGTGTCATGAGAGCACCTCCTCGTGCATCGCCGATATGGCGGCGCCTTCATCAAGATGGCTCTGATGCCATGCGGCGAAGTGATCCCGTTGTGCCTGAGGGACTGATTCGTTCGGATAGAACTTGTCGTAGAATCCGACGTCCACGTGATGGGCTTGAAAGGCAATGACGGTCTTGAAGGCATCGGCATGGGCCGGGAATCGCCCGTAGGTGCGATAGACGTAATTGCAGAACTCAATCACGGCCTCGATCGTACGTTGTTCGTGCGGCACGATTTTCGATCCACCATCGGGATTCATCCATGGCCGACTGGTGGGAGTGGTGTAAATGCCGCCGAGCCCGAATTTTGAGTCGACAAGGCTGAGCACGGCCTCTTCAATTGAAGAGGTGAATGGCGGGCAAGGCCCTTCCCATAGATTTGCGAGCCCGACGGGGTTCGAACGTACTCCCGCCACGCTCGATGGCTGAAACGAAAATCCTAGACCTGAAAATATCTGCGGCTCAAGGCCAAGCAGGTGCCGCCCGCTGCCCACGCTTTGGATGCCGCCGCCGAGGCCGATCGCCTGGGTCATCAAGAACAGGTTCTGGCAGACCAACCCTTGTTCTTGAAGCGCCGTATCGTTGATCGCTGCGTCGAGATCCCGAAGGGTCATCACCCGGTTTGTGGAAGGATCATCGTGCAGGCGACCGCCGCGACTGCGGCGGAAAGCATCCAGCCCGCAGCCGGCGTTCCCGTTGTCGGTATCAACGAAAAAGTAGCCATACTCTTCGCTCAGGAGCACCAGGAGGAGATTGAGATAGACCCGCGCCACTTCCGTGACGGGGATCATATAGAGGGTGCCGGGGCGGTTGGTGTACCACTGATTGAACGAGAGCATGTAGGGAAGTCGGCGGGGAATCTCGAGCCGGCGTTGCTGCAGTGTCACCAGCTCAGGCGGAATTCCGCTCTCGGGATGAGAGACCGATGATGCAAAATAGACTCCTTCGTCGTCGGTGAGGAAGAGTTTGGTTGTATTGGCGGCGCAGGCGCTGGCCACGGTTCTACCCTGGAAGTTCATGATGGCCATTCCTTGGCCATCCTCGCGGCCTGTCCGGCGGACGTATTGCATGTCGGCCAGATGGCGCCCGGTCTCGCCGACGCCGGCGAACAAGAGATAGCGAATTTCTTCTTGGCTCAGAGGAATCGGAGGCATGGTGCTTCGGTAGCGGAGGGGCCCCCCGGGCAGCTCCATCCCGCATCCGAACCGGCGTGTCTTGCGCTGCTCTAAGAGATCGAGCAACGTGTGTACTGCAGCAGATTTAGCAATCTGACATTCAGCGGTGATCATGGGCGCCTCCTTGGTTGGTGCAGAAGATAGGGGAAGTGAAACAAGAAGGGACCTACCCGGATGGGTAGGCCCCCTAAGTGGACCAGTTTGGTAGATGTGCACGCGCGCAAAGACACGAAGGGGCTACCGGCCTGCAATCGGACAAGCGATCTGAGGGGTGTTGGGACGATAGGGAGGAAACGGGAGATTGTCGAAGGCTTGGAGAAGCGTTCCCGAGCGGGTAGTACTACATGAATCGAGTTCGAGGTGGGCTAGGTCTCGTTATCAGGTGAGTCGGGGAACTGGATTTCTGTGGAAGCATATTGCCATTGCGCGACTGCCGACCAGCGGTTTTCCACCCCTCCGAGTTTCTGATAGATGTTCTTGAGGTGAAACTTAATGGTGTTCAGACTCACTTTCAGAATCATGGATATTTCCCAGTTGGTCTTGCCTTCCGCAACCCAACGCATAATCTCTTCTTCGCGCGCGGTCAGATCGACCCGCTTGGTCGGTGCATGAGTTCCCTGAGCCCATGTAGTCGCTCTCATATAGGCCAGATGAAAATGCGGTGCCAGAATCTGCATCATGCTCCGAAGCTTCCAGATCTGGCGTTGGTCGAAATTGCTGAGCGCAAAGTATGTACAGGCGCCAAGGACTCCACGGACGCCAACCGAAAGGCAGGTCTTGACTCCGAAATCAAGCTTCAGATTTGTTACTTCTCGTGGAATAGTGAGCTCCGGCGAGTCTTCACTTGAAACGGTTCCAATCTGCGTACGATCGAGCAGTTGGATAGAGGGGTCCGTGACATAGCCTTGCGAAACGTATAGCCCGTTGAGTTCTTTGTTAAAGGACGTGTAGGCGACGTGCAAGGCACGCTTCTGAGTGTTGTACGAACCGCACGCAGCAAACTGGTGTGGAATCAACGGCGCCACCGCTGAAGCGAGGATTGGCAGGTGATCGCGATTCTGTACCCCTCGGACCTGATACATGATTTCAGCCAGATGCTGAAATTCTTTTCGAGACGGGTACTGAAGGCTTTCCGGACCGCGAAAAATCACTGCACCACCTTTATGCTCGGCACGCTGTTCTTTCTCCGCTGCCTGCTAGGGTGGAGAGTGAGGGCGTCGAGCGGACACGATAACGACGCATGCTCGGGGAGTATCTTGCCCCCTTGCTGTGGGACTTGGGGGTGGATATAAGGCCGTTGAGTCCTCATACCGTCATGACCACGAAGGGGGAGTTCAAAGGACCAGACGGCTCTAGTTAAGCACAATAGAAAGGATGAAATCTAGCTCGATCTATCAGGGGTAGGGCCATGAGGCTAAATGTAGGCTCCCATACCAGTGCAAGTCTGGGGCACAGTGTCTATGGCAATGCGGAACGGAGCTTCACGATGGTCTCTTCGGCCAATCCCGCTGCATGAAGGGCGGCATCCGTGGCCTGAGCGATCCCCTCCACGCTCCCGAATTCCTTGAGCAGCTTGGTGCGTGTGATCTCTCCGATCCCGATGATCTGATCCAGCTTGGAAGCGGTGAAGGCTTTGCCGCGCAGCTTGCGATGATAGGTGATGGCGAACCGGTGGGCTTCGTCCCTGATGCGTTGGACGAGATGGGTGGCGGGGGCGTTCGGTCTCAGCAGAATGGGATTCTTGCGACCGGGAAGAAAGATGCGCTCTTCTTTTTCGCCACGGGCCTTGGCCAGGCCCATGATGGCCTGATCGCGATGGCCGACCTGTTTCAGTCCTTCCATGGCGGCGGCCAATTGTCCTAAGCCGCCGTCAATCAGGATCAGGTCCGGTCGTGCGAGATGCTCCGAGTCGCCATACCGCCGGGCCACCACTTCCTGCATGCTCGCAAAGTCGTTGGCGCCGATGACCGTCTGGATTTTGAAGCGACGATAATCCGCCTTTTTCATCTGGCCGTCTTCCCACACGACCATCGAGGCGACCGACTGATTGCCCATGGTATTGGAGATGTCGAACCCCTCGATTCGCCGGGGCGCTTTCTCCAGATGCAGCAGCCGTTTCAAGTCTTCGACGGCCTGCCGGTCGAGCGCTTCATCGCGCAGGTGGTTGGCCGCCGAGGCAGCGGCATTTTCTTCGGCCAGCAGGACCAATTGGTGCTTCGTCCCGCGTTCCGGGGCGAGGACCTTCACGCTTGAGCCCCGTTTGTCACTCAACCATTGTTCGATGAGCTCCCCGTCGGCGAGCGCGGTGGGCACCAGCAGTTCTTTGGGCGGCTGGCCGTCTTTGTTGTAAAACTGTTCGATGGCGGACCGGACCAGATCTTCATCGCTGACATCAGCCGATTGCGGCCAGAAGAAATCCTTCCGTCCGATGAGCAGGCCGCCGCGGACAAACAACAGTTGCAGATCAACCGCAGTGCCTTGTCGCGCCAGGCCGATCACATCCTGGTCGGTCGCCGCCGTTTGCGTAATACGCTGCTTCTCCAGCGTGCGTTCGATCTTGAAGAGTCGATCGCGCAGCCGGGCGGCTTCTTCAAACTCCTCCCGTTCCGCGGCCGCTTCCATTTGCGCGCGGAGATCGTCCAACAGTTCATGGTCGCGGCCTTCCAGGAACTGGCGGACCTGGCCGACGATCTTGAGGTAGTCCTCCTGCGATTGGTTTCCCGTGCAAGGTGCCATGCAGCGTTTGATTTCAAATTCCAGGCAGGCCCGCTCTGCGGTTCCGTCGATCTCGATGGTGCAGGTGGCGAGCGGAAACGATTTCTTAATGACCTTCAGGGTCTCGCGGAGCGCGCCGGCCGGCGTATAGGGGCCGTAGTAAAGGGCGCCGTCTTTTTGAACCCGACGGACGATCGAGAGTCGTGGGAAACGGTCTTTGATCGGCAGACGGAGGTAGGGATACTGCTTGTCGTCGCGCAGCACGACATTGAACCGCGGCCGATGGCGCTTGATGAGATTGCTTTCAAGGATGAGGGCTTCCAGTTCCGAGCGGGTGACGATGGTTTCGAGATCGGTAATCTGGCCGACGAGCAACGTCGTTTTGGGAGAGTGGTCGGCGCCGCGCTGAAAGTAGGAGCGGACACGGTCGGCCAGCGAGGCGGCTTTGCCGACGTAGAGCAATTCGCCGGACTGGTCTTTAAACAGGTACACGCCCGGATTGTCGGGCAGGTGATCGAGTTTGGATTGGAGTGTGTCGGTCGTCATACGTCATCCGTCAACCGTAAGAATAGCAAGAACCGCAGTCCTTTATCTTCCCGTTTGACGAATGACGCGTGACGGTGACCGCCGATCTTACTTCAGTGTGCGAAGGAACGATGGGCTCAGGGTGCCGCGCGCGACTTCGGCCACCGGTCCTTTCATCGTGAGCGAAAAATCCTTCGTCACTTCGATATTCAATGTTCCACCCGGCATTTTGACCGTGACCGGACTCTTGACCAGCCCCAGGCGAACCGCCGCGCTGGCAGCCGCACAGGAAGAGGATCCGGAGGCCTGTGTCTCTCCGGCTCCACGCTCCCAGATGAGGATGAAGATTTCTTTTGGTCCGGTTGGGACTGCCAATTGGACATTCGTCCGTTTCGGGAAGAGGGAGTGGTTCTCCAGAACAGGGCCGAGCTTCAGCAGATCTTCGCGCGACCAGGACTCTCCCGCTTGCTTGAAGACCACGCAATGGGGGTTCCCGACGCTCACGCCCGTGAAGGACAACGCACGTCCGGCCGCTTCAATCGGCTGCTGAATCAATTCATCGACTGCCATGGTGCAGGGAAGCGCCGCCGGCTTGAACGTGGCCTGCCCCATCTCGACCGTCACGGCACTTGCATCGCCATGGCGATCGACATGCAAATCGATCGTGACCAGACCGCCTTTTGTCTCGACAGTGAAATGCTTCTTCTTCGTTTTTCCCGTGGCGTGGAGATAGCGGGCGAAAATGCGCAGCCCGTTGCCGGACTTTTCCGCTTCACTGCCGTCCGGGTTGTAAATGCGCAGACCGAAGTCGGCTTTCCTGCTCGGGGCAAGCGCCAGAATGCCGTCGCTGCCCAGACCCCAGTTGCGATCGCAGACCGCTTTGATGTTTTTGGGTGTGAGTGTGAAGGTAAGTTCCTTGGGGTCCATCACGATATAGTCATTGCCGAGGCCGTGACCGCGAAAAAATCCGTTCTTCATGCAGAGGCTCCTCTTGAGTGTCTATGGATCGAATCGGGCGAGAAACGTAACACGAAGGAGAGGAGAAGGAAAAGGGGTTGGTGCCACTACACGATCTTCACGCCCTCGGGCCGTTCGATGAGCTCGATCTCATAGCCATCGGGGGCGTCGATGAAGAGGAAGCGGCTGCCGGACGATGTCTGGGTCGGGCCGTCCGTGATCTTGACGCCCTTGGCAGTCAGGGACGCAATGGTTGCGTCGAGGCTTTCCACCTGAAAGGCGAGATGGACCAGATCTTCCTGCACCTTCACGGGCCCGCTCGGGGGAAAGCTGGTCAGTTCGATCAGTTCCTCGCTGTTAGGGACTTTCAAGAAAGCCAGATGTGACCCGCGTGGCGAGGTCTTGCGCTCGATGACTTCAAGCCCGAGCACGGACGTATAGAACTGAATCGTCTGCTCCATGTCACTGATGCGCATTCTGGTGTGGAGAAGTTTGGTTACTTTCATTGAATCATCCGCCTTTTCTTGTCGGTCCCGCCGTTTTCCGCAGGAGCATCTCCGCGCTGCCTGGTATCAAGAAGTCCGGCATGGGGCCGATTTCCTGAAAGCCGTGTTTCTTGTAGAAGGCCCTCGCCGGCGCGTTGAAATCGGATACGCAGGCAAACAGGTTCTTGGTTCTCGCGAAGACCGAGTGCTCCACATGGGCCAGGAGTGCCCCGCCGACGCCTGATTTCCTCGCCCATGGAGCCACTCCGAGCAGCTCCAGATAATCTCCCAGTAAGAACTTTTCCCGGATCAGAGCCACGCCCGCGATTTTGTCAGTCACCAAGGCAACAATCGCGTCGCGCCCTTGGGGGATCGGAGCAAAGATCCGGGTCCAGTCGGTGCTGGTATAGCCGAGGGTCTTCCAGGGGTCGGAGTCCGCCAGGAATTGCACCACGGCGTCGCGGTCGGCGGCTTGCATGGATCTGATGTGGGGTGTACTCATGGGTTGCGCTGTTTGCAGGCCAACAACTCGCTCACGGTCATAGGTTTCAACGCCTTTCGCGGGAGCACGTCGGTCGTCAGTCGTTCGATCACCGCTCTCGTCTGTTTGCCTTTCCCGTTAGCATGTAGCACCACGATGCTGCCGGGCTTGGCGCGCTTCTCGATGCGGGCCAGGATCTGGTCCGCCGTCAGCGTCGGATCAGGATCGCCTGATTCGATGCTCCATTGAATGAAGCGCAGGCCGAGGAGTTTCACGACATCGATGGTGGTGTCATTATATTCGCCATAGGGTGGTCGAAACAGCATCGCATCATGGGCATAGTGTTCGCTCAGGAGCTTGACCGGGGCATAGATTTCTTTCTGCTGTTCGTCGGCATTGTGCATGGGCAAGTGCGCGTGTACTTCGCCGTGGGTGCCCACTTCGAAGAACTGGATTCCCAGCAGGTGTTCCACTTCGGCATCGTGTTTTGCGATCCATTTGCCGGACATGAAGAAGGTGGCGGGGATCTGGTGCTGGATCAAGTAGTCCACCAGCGCCTGGTCATAGCCCGGGCTCTTTTTTACGGGACAGAGATCGAACGTCAGCGCGATCCCCGGGCAGGAAGATGGTCCTGATTTGATGACCTGGGCCATCGTGTCGGGAGACGAAAACGCTCCCAGACTTCCAATGAGGAGGCCCCTCAGTATCCATGGGAACGCCTTGGGTAACATGGCCACAAGTATACCTTAAGCAGGAAGAAGATGAATTGACCGCGTGCGGCGTTCGCTGTTACGGTGCAAGTATGCAACTCGGTTCCTGGGAAATCGGTCGTGCGCTGGGCATTCCCATTCGCGTCCATGCGTCCTGGTTCCTCGTCTTTTTCCTGGTGACCTCCAGCCTGGCCTCGGGATATTTGCCGGCCAATCTGCCCGGATTGTCCGAAGAGCGCTATTGGGCCATGGGGGCCGTTGCGGCCGTTCTGTTGTTCGGATCCGTCCTGCTCCATGAGTTGGGTCATGCCTACGTCGCGTTGACCTATCGGATCGCTATCAGCCAGATCACCCTCTTCATCTTCGGCGGCGTCGCGCACATGCGGGAGGAGCCGCCGCATCCACGTGCGGAATTACTCATTGCCGTTGCCGGTCCGGCCGTGAGCGTGATGCTCGGACTGCTGTGCCTGGGTGCGGTCGAGCTGGCCGGTACGGCGGGCGAGGCTACAGGCTGGCGAGGGTTGATGATGCTCGGCAGTTTATTGGGGTTTGTGAATTTACAACTCGGCCTGTTCAATCTGATTCCGGGATTTCCGCTGGACGGTGGCCGCATCTTGCGCGCCGGGCTCTGGGCCTGGGGGAAAGATTTCTATCGGGCGACCGTGCAGGCCTCGTGGGTCGGCTTGGTGTTCGGTGTTTTGTTCGGATTGGCGGGGGTGATGGTCGTGATCGCTGCGCTCAGCGGGGATCTGCCGGGATCGATGGCCTCCGACGGCAGCTGGATCATCCTCATGGCCACGTTCCTCTTTGCGACCGCGCTGGCCAGTCGCCGGCAGGCCCGATTGCGTCAGTCATTGGCAGCCGTTCCCGTTCACGATCTTATGGTTCGGACGGTCGTGGCTATTCCACCGGATTGTACGGTTGCAGACGCGGTGAATCAGTTCTTTGTCCCGCACGGGTACGGAGGCTTTCCGGTCGTTTCAAACGGGGAGCTGGTCGGATTGGTCACCGTGATGGACGTCCAAGCCGTCTCCCAAACGCTCTGGGCGTGGAAGCAGATTGGACAGATCATGCGTCCCGCGTCACCCGGTTTGATGATTGAGCCGAATGTGCCGGTGTTGGAGGCGATGCAGCGGATGAGTCAGGAAGGGCTCGATCGTTTGGTCGTCGTGCAGGAGGGCCAGGTCATCGGGCTCGTCACCCATTCAGCGATCGTGCACTATCTGCAACTGCACAAAGCGTAACGCCAATCTTGCGAGGGATAAGATACGGACGCCGAGTCACCGCTCACTCAGAGCGTGCCACGGAAATATTCTGGGCGATGGCGACGCGGATGAGATGGACGACGAGCAAGAATCCGTAGACCACGCAGAAGAATTTGAAGGTGACGCGATAGAAGTCCATTAAAAGGATGGGCAGGCACAGGGCAAAAATGAGACTGGCGACGAGCGTGACGAAGGTGAGTCGCCGGCAGAATTCATAAGACGGTTCTTTCCCGATCGGCTTGAGCGCGCGGGCATAGCGCTCCGCGCGTTCGAGGCGGGCTTCGTGCAGCATCTCATCCGTCGCCCCCCAATAGCGCAGCTTGAAATAGCCCATCACAATAAAGAGCCAGGGCAGTGTCCAGAGCGGCCAGAACTGCATGCCGGCATAGCTCTCGCTGCTGATGAGCGTCGCGTAGGACGGCGCATAGAGCAGGCCGAGGACCAACGGCAGCACGCGCTCATCGCCGGGCGGTTCTTTTTCAGGGCCGCCGTGGATCAATTCCTGCTCAAACAGAGGGTAGCCGTACTTCAGCACCACCAGCGCGATGGCCGCGCTCATGGTCTTGTCCGGAATGTACCGGACGATGTTCTGGAACCAGTTCACCACATACCAACTGATACTCTCTCCCCATTGCACGCCCAGCATCGCTTCAATGGAACCCCGCACGACGCTTTCCCACTGGACCACGCGAGCGCTGAGTGCTTCCGCCACCTCGGGATTCAACGCGAAGACGGTGCGTTCATTCAGAGCCGCCTGTACGAGTGTGCCGGGGACGCTCATCACGACTGCCCCGACGAGGCCGAAGCTCAAGAGAAACCAGCTATGGGCCAGGGCAGAACTCTTGGCCGTCCGCACATACTTTTGGAAGCCCGGTTGTCTTGCCATGACGCCCCAGAAGAGCGCGCCGGTCATATTCACGAGCGACCAGGGAAAGATCACGACGTCGGCGCCGGCTTCCGGATACAGCAGCCAGTTCACGACGGAATTTGAGAGAAGGGCCACGATGGCCCCCCACCAGGGGCCCAAGAGAAATGCGACCAGCGCCGTGCCGGTCATATCCAGGAACAAAATGCTTTCCATATGGCGGCTGAGGGTCAGTCCGACATAGTTCAACATGACGCCGGCGGCGACGATCACACTGGTTTCATACAAGAGGAGATAGGACGATCCACGAAGGGGTTTAGAAGAGAAGAAGTCGATGGTGGAAGTCGATTCAGGCACGGCTCGCTCAGGCCGGGATGATCCCTTCGCCTCTTTCTTGCCGTGCATACGGGTCTGAAAGTCGAGGAGCTTTTCGAGGACCGTGAGCAGCGCTGCCACAAAGCCCGCGATGGTCCCGCCCAACATTAACAGTTCTTTGCCGAAGTCGTCCGACATGCCGCTCCCTTTTATGGCCGGAAGCCATTGTATCGAGGAAGGAGGGGATCGCCTAGAAAAAGGCCGGAAGTTGCAACGGCGATCCGAGACCTGCATGGGGGGCTTCTGCGAGAGGGGGCTGATTCGGGTCTTTAGGCTGTGGAGGCGAGGGGCGCCGCCGGCGTGATGGCCTGCGCCCGTTGTTGGAGCTTGTGGGCTACGACAGCGCCAAAGAGCAATAAGACGGCCGAATAGTAGACCCAGAGCAGCATGAGGACGATTTCCAGGAGCGAACCGTACAGCCGTACATAGACCGTGGCATACCCGCTATAGGTCACGAACAACAATTTAGCGGACACCCAGAGCAGGCCGAATGTGATGCCCCCGATCATCGCCTCCCGCCATTGCGGGGGCCGGCGCGGGACGAACCGGTACAAACCGGTGACGGTCAAAAAGGCCAGACCGAAGGGAATGGTGTAGGTCAGCAGAAAGTCATGCGCGGCCAGGGCCACCAGATCCAACCCCCACAGCTGCGGGACGTAGCCGGTGAGAAAATTGACAATCTGTGTCGCCACATAGGAAATGATCAGAAGCAGTCCGGTGGCGCCCAGTGAGGCGACTGAAATCGCTGTCGAGATCAGGGGGTGTCGCTTCCAGGTGCTTTCGAACACGACATTCAGCGCGTAGTCCAATTCGTAAAACACCAGAGCTCCGAACCAGGCAAACGACAAAAAGACCGCCCACCGGACGCTCTCCAGCACACTGATGCGATGCAGCTCTTCCGCCAGGCGCTCACCCAGCGACGGGAGAAAGCCCTTCAGAAAGCTCAGGAGGAACTGCTCGCCGATCACGTCCTGGCTGACCAGGAAACTGATTCCGTACAACAACAGAAAGACGAGCGGAAACAGGGAGAGGAGCGAGAAGAATGCCAGCGACGCCGCCAGGCTGGTGCAGCCGTGGCGTTGGAAAGCTTTGAGTAGATCGAAAATAAAGCGGATGGCTTGCATCAGGTTTCAGTCCAGGATGCTTGCGATGAATGTGCTCGGTGGTGCGCCGAGTGTTCGACGAAGGTGAGCGTAACACGGGTTTCCCCGCGGCGCATCTTATTTGGCGAACCAGAGATGCTATTTCAGCGTGAGGGCGGCCTGGGTCGCCAGGTTTACAATCGGATCGGGATAGAATCCGAAGAACACCACGCCTGCGATGGCACAGGCCAGCACAATGGAGAGGGCCGGGGACGAAACGAACCTGGGCGATAAGGCCGTGACCGCTTCCGGTTCCCGCATGTACATCACCATCAC
>JACOEJ010000034.1:30552-33840 GCA_024998645.1 Nitrospira sp. | reverse complement strand
GCATTCGCCATCAACCCCACATCGTTCACGACGCGCGAGACCAGCCTTCCGGAGGTATTGGCGTCATGATAACCGACCGGCAACCGCATCAAATGGAGAAACAGCGCCTGGCGAATGTCGGCAATCACCCGATTGCCGACATAGTTCATGAGATAGGTCTGTCCGTAGCTGAAGAGGGCTTTGACAATCGATACTGCCAAGAGGGCGAGCGGGAGCACCAAGAGAAGAGTTTCATCCTTCTCGATGAAAATACCGTCCAGCACCGGCTTGACCAGCCAGGCATAGACGCCGGACAACGCCGCCACCATGCCGGAGCAGACAATGGCAGCAAGAAACCGGCCCCGATAGGGTCGGACATACTGCAGCAATCGAAGAAATCGATCTAGGCTCGACATGCGTCCAATACCACCTGGGCGGCTCTGCGGGAAGCGCCGGGCTCTCCGAGGCTGGCTTTCACAGCCCGCAGACTCCGTTTCATTTCATCATAGGCGGCACGATCATCTAACAACCGCCGAGCTTCATCATACACGCTCGCACCTGTCGCTTCATGTTGAATCAATTCCGTCACCACTGTCCGCCCGGCCACCAGATTGACCAGTCCGATCCACTTGACCCGGATCAGCAACCGGGCCAACCGATAGGTTAACCAGGAATGCGCCTGATAGAGCAGTACCATGGGCGTTCCGACGACCGCCGCCTGCAGCGTCGCAGTCCCCGACGCCACGAAGATAAGATCCGCAGCCGCCATTACCTCACTCGCCTGCTCCGCCACCACCTTCACCGGCGCCGAGCTTTTCCGCAGCAGCGGCTGAATGAGATCATCGGCAATCGTCGATGCCTGTGCCATGAGAAATTGCGTCGTCGGGTCGTCGCGCATCAACCGCTCTGCCGCTTCCAGAAGAATCGGAAGATGCAGGCGCACCTCAGCCGACCGGCTTCCCGGCAAGAGCGCGATGACCCGACCGCTCGGCTTCAACCCAAATTGTTCGCGCAGCTTCAGCTGATCATAATGCGGGGCGACGGCATCAAGCAGCGGATGGCCGACAAACGTACAGGGCAAGCCGACCTTACGATACAGCTCGGGCTCGAACGGAAGAATCACCATCACATGATCGACACGCTGTTGAATATATTTCATGCGGCCCGGCCGCCAGGCCCAGATCTGCGGCGCAATATAATAGATCACCCGCAATCCCGCGGACTTGGCAAACCAGGCATAGCGCAGATTGAGTCCGGGATTGTCGATAAAGACCACTGCGTCCCACCGTTCAGACCTGAGCAGCCGCCGCATGGCGGCAAACCGGCGGATGATCGCGCGCAGAGCCGAGAAGCCGACGATCCCCATTACGTCGAGATGCCCGAACCCTTCCACGAGCTGTACACCGGCAGACTTCATGGCCGCCCCGCCGACCCCCACCAATCGGACAGTGGGATCGAGTTCCAGAAGCGCCCGGGCCAGATTGGCGCCATGCAGATCACCGGAGGCCTCTCCGGCTACGATCAAAATCCTCGACATCGACAGTCTCTCAGTTTGAAGATCAGGTTACTCTGGACAGTCCACCCCGGAGGACCATCGTACCGGCGACACTGACCGTCACCGTTCGGGTTGGGATTGCACCAGAGCCGTATACTCAGCAATCGCGGCCAGAACCAGATGCGCTACATCCAGTGCCGCGGCACCGTCCTCACCGGAGACCTCGGGCCGCGTTCCAGTTTGGATGGCCTGGACAAAGGACTCCAGTTGGAGCTTGAGCGGCTCGTCAGCGTTCCCTTGAAATGTTTCGGTGTCGAGTTCAGACGGGCCACCGGGCACGATGCGGCGCCGTGAGATCACCGCCTGCCGGGTCTGGAAATCGATCGAGATATACTGTTCCCGTTGAAACAACCGCAGCCGGCGCATCTTATTGGTCGATACGCGACTCGCCGTGAGATTCGCCACACAACCGCCACGGAACTGAATACGGGCCTGGGCGATGTCGATCGTCGGAGAGAGCACTGCGATGCCGGAAGCACGCACCTCTTCGACCGGACCGGGGTTGAACGACAGCACGAGATCAAGGTCATGAATCATCAGATCCAACACCACGTCAACGTCCGTCCCGCGCGGGCTGTAACTACTCTGTCGATGCCCCTCGATAAACACCGGGCGCTTAATGTGCGTCCGCATGGTCCGCATGATCGGATTGAAGCGTTCACTGTGACCGACTTGCAGCCGGCGGCCCTTCACCTTGGCCAGCGCCACCAGTTCATGCGCCTCGGCCGGCTGCACGGCAATCGGCTTTTCGACCAACACGTGTTTGCCGGCTTCGAGGCACATCTTGGCCACGGCATAGTGGGAGGAAGTGGGCACGGCCACACTGACCAGATCGACCGCCTTCAATAGTTCTTCAGGGCTGCGGTAGAACTGGACTGCATGACGTCCGGCGATTTCTTGCCCGCGCTCAGGACTCTGATCCGTGACTCCGACGAGTGTCACACCGGGGATGGAGGCATAGAGCCGCACATGGTGCTGCCCGAGATGTCCAACACCGATGACGCCTGCCCGCAAATCCTTCACTGAATGCATGTCCTCTCGTTCACTTAGCAGGATGCTGAAACAGTCCGCCAGCGGCGTTCTCGCTTCACGCAGAGACTCAACGTACCACCGCGTACGCCTCGCCTCTTCGCTCGCTGCGGCCTGGCTGAACGGCCAGCTTGAGTATCCTGTTACGCTTTGATCGGTTCAAGATGTTTGATCCCGACCACGGCAATGCCAGCCTGGCGCGCTTTCTCCAAGAGCAGGTCCCGATCAAGCATCACGGTTCGCCCGGCTTCCACGGCTAAGACCGTGGCGTTCACCGATGCCATCACCTCGATCGTTCGCGGCCCGATGGCCGGCAAATCGAATCGGAGATCCTGTTGCGGCTTGCACCGTTTCACGACGACCGCGCCCTCTTTCGCCAATTCGCCGCCCCGCTTGATCGCGCCATCGGTCCCTTCGACCGCTTCGACTGCCACCACGACTTTGTCTTTGATCACCACACATTGTCCGATATCGAGACGCCCCATTTCGTAGGCCATCTCCCAGCCATATCGTATATTGTCCCACTCTTTTTTCGACGGTTCACGAGAGGCGAGCGTCCCTTCTTCGACAAGGATGCCCTCAAGACCGAAGGTGGACTCGCAAATCGTAATCCCTTCCCGCTCGATTTCAGCGGCAATTTCCCTGAGGATGTCGTCATCCTTCCAGAGAGCGACCCGCGCGAACAAGGCCAGCGCCCGCAGGTCCGGCCGCACCGTTGTAAAGAC
>JACOEJ010000034.1:0-30452 GCA_024998645.1 Nitrospira sp. | reverse complement strand
ATCAGTCCGATACGTTTGTCTTCGTTGGGCATTGAGGTGGTCACGCGGATTCATCCTCATCGCCTTGGTCCTTCCCGATCGAACGGGAAATTCCACGCTTGGTGGCTTCCATGAAGGTCAGGATCTGGGCCACGTCCGCCTGATCCTTGAACTCCGCCCTGGCTAGCTTGATCGCTTCGGCGGATCGATGGCCCTCGCGGAACAACAGATCGTAGGCCTTCTTCAGCACCGAGATCCGCTCACCGGAAAACCCGTGGCGGCGCAATCCGATCGAGTTCAATCCGTAGAGTTTCGACCGATACCCGCCGGCTGCCCGCGTAAACGGCGGCACATCCTGGACCACTCCGCAACACCCTCCCACCATGGCATAGGCCCCGATGCGCACGAACTGATGCACGCCCGTCAACCCGCCGATGATGGCATGATCGCCGATGGTGATGTGCCCGGCCAGACTGGCTGCGTTCGCCAGGATCAGATGATTCCCCAGCCGGCAATCGTGAGCGACATGCACATAGGCCATCAGGAAATTTTTATTGCCGACGGACGTGAGACCCCCGCCTTGTACCGTGGCCCGATTGACCGTGACATATTCCCGCAGAATATTGTCGTCGCCGATGACCACCTTGGTCGGCTCACCTTTATAGCCTAAGTGCTGGGGCGGACCGCCGATGGACGAGAAGGGATGCAACTCGTTCCGCTCGCCGATCTCGGTCCACCCGTCGACCGTCACGTGGGAAAGCAGCTTGGTCCCCTTCCCGATCGAGACATGCTCGCCGATCAGACAAAACGGTCCGACGACCACATCGTCCGCCAATTTCGCACCCGGATGAACTATTGCTGTCGCATGAATCTGCACGCCAGACCTCCGCAAATGGCCCCGTTATGGTCGCGACTCTGTTTTCTCTTCAGTCACCATGGCCGTCACTTCCGCTTCACACACCACATCGTCATCGACATACGCCTTGGCCTGCATCTTCCAGAAAGGCGCCCGCTTCTTGACCACATCCACCTCAAACCGCAAGCGATCGCCGGGCACCACCGGTTTCCTAAACTTCGCGCTATCGATGCCGGTCAGATAGACGACCGGTCGACCGGTGACCTGCACGGACTTAAAGGCCAACACGCCGCCGACCTGCGCCATCGCTTCCAGAATAAGCACCCCCGGCATCACCGGCCGCCCGGGGAAATGGCCCTGAAAAAATGGCTCGTTGATCGTCACATTCTTAATCGCCACAATTCGACGGTCGGGATCCAACTCCAGCACCCGATCAACTAATAGGAACGGATACCGGTGCGGGAGTAATGCTTGAATCTCTGCCTGCTCCATCACTGCCATGGCCGTTGCCTCCTCTGTTCCCCGTCACGTCACCACACCACCGCTACTTATTCTGACTATCGAACCCCCTGACGACACGATCCATCACGTCCAGCTCGGGCCGATGGCACAACACAATCCGTACCATGACATCGCTGCCCATTGCCGAAAAATGTCCTGATAGCCAGCCTTCTACGCTACCGCTACTTATTCTGACTATCGAACTCCTTGACGACACGATCCGTCACGTCCAATCCAGGCTGATGGTACAAGACGATGCGGATCATGACTTCGCTCCCCTTGTCGAGAATGGCCTGATAGCCCTCTTTCTGCGCCACCACCTGTGCGGCCGCTGCAATCTTCTTGGCATACTCCGTCACCATCTCGCGCTGTTTCTGCTGCACTTCCCGATTAAAGTCAGCCAGCCGGCGCTGATACGCCTCGAGCTTCGCCCTGAACTGCTCCTGCTTTTCCTGCTTCGCCTGCTCGCTCAACTTGCTGTTGGGATCCTGGAGAGACTGCTCCAGGTCTTTCAATTCCTGATCGTCGGAATTGACGATTTTCTGCCGGGTCAACGAATAGCTCTTCATTTCCTCCAGCGCCCGCTTGCCGGCTTTGGATTGCTCCATGACCGCCTGTTGATCCATCACCCCGACCTTAAATGTTTCCGCCGCGACGGCCGAGTGGGCAAGCCACAGGCCCGCGACCAACACTCCGAACATCCCGACTACGCTTTTTCGATTCATACGGCGTCTCTCCTCCTGCTAGGGATAGTCCCGATTGAACTCTTCAATCACCTGATTCGAAATATCGAGGGCATCCTCGCGATAGAGCGTCACTCCGCCCTTGCCGCTATCCACGACAATCTGCAGGCCCAGCCGCTTCGCGACCTTGCCGACCACCGTCTCAATCTTGTCGCGGAACCCGTCCATCACATCTTTTTGCTTCTCCTGCACTTCCCGATTCAACTCCGTCACCTTTTGCTGGTACTCCTGCATGCGCCGGCGGAACGATTCTTCCCGTTCACGTTTCGCCGTGGGACTGAGTACGCTGGCCTGCTTAATGAAATCCTCCTCCATCCGGCGCAGCTCTTTTTCATCGAGCTCAATAAGCATCTGTCGGTTCTTTGAAAAGGCCGCGAGATTGTCCTTGGCTTTTTTCCCCGCAGTGGTATCGGACAATATCCGGGCGGGATCCAACGCACCGATCTTCCCCTCGATCTTGGGAGCAGCTCCCGCACAGCCGCTCACGGCAAACAGTATGACCCCGAGAAGCGCGGCGGCGGCGGTCCGACAACATCTACTCATGACTCTCATCCCTTCCACACCACCCGTTTCATCACCCATTAGAACAATGACCCAATCGTAAACTCGAACACGCCGGTCCGCTCACCAGTCTTCGGCGCGAGGTTCAACCCATAGGCCACGCGGAGCGGTCCAAACGGCGAAATCCACCGACCTTCGATACCGGCAGCCTTTCTCAGGTTCAGCGAGATCTTCTCGTTGTCGTCGAAGCCCTTTCCATAGTCGAAGAACAGCACTCCGTTAAGCTTCGCCTCGGACGAGATGGTGAAGATATAGTCAAAGTTAAAAATTAACTCCTTCGAGGCCCCGATAATCGTGTACAGGTTCGGCACGACCGGACCGGCCTTTCCGAATGCAAAACCACGCATGGTGTTAATACCACCCACAAAGAACCGTTCTGTCAAAGGGATTTGCTTCCCGTCGACCCCTTCCGCCACGCCATAGCGCACGCGGGTAGCCACGCGCGTATCTAAAGGAAGCGGTGTGTATTTGCTGATGTCAATGTAGTATTTGTAGAAATTATTCGTTCCTCCGAGATAGGGCGTGCCGTAATCGACGCCGCCGCCGATCCGCATGCCTGACCGAGGATCAAGATAGTAATCTCTGGTATCGCGGAACAGCGTCGTCCGGAATCCGGTCGTCGTTTGACTCCCCAGCTGACGACAGATCAGCGGCAACAGATCCGGACAGAGCCCCGGCTGGGGATCCTTGAAATTTAACTGCTCCGCCACAAGGCTGAAGCTTCCGCTGACATACTCCGACAGCCAACGGCCGAACGTGACACTGCCGCCGGTTTTGGTTTCAAAATAAGAAAAATAGTTGGTCATGCTCCGATACATATCGAGCTGCACCGACGTCAGGGAATCGTTCAAATAGGGATTCCGTAATGTAAGGAGGCCCAACGACCGCTGTTGACCAAGCTGGCCGCGAATACGCCCCATATACCCGTTGCCGCCAAGATTGCCCTCGGTGATATCTGCAATGGCGACAAGCTTATCAAGCGTGCTGAATCCACCGCCGATACTGAATTGCCCAGTGGGCTTTTCTTTGACCTTCACGTTCAGATCGACCTTATCCGTTTCGACCTGGGACGGGAGGATTTCCACAGTCTCAAAAAAGTTCAGATTGGTCAGCCGCTGGAAGCTGCGCTTCAACGACGGCGTATCAATGACGTCCTGCTCGTCGACACGAATTTCCCGGCGAATGACGTTATCGCGGGTCTTATCGTTGCCGGTGATATTGATCTGCCGGATCCGCATCATCTCACCCTCTTTGATACTGAGAATGAGGCTGGCGGTGCGCTCTTCATTGTTCGGACTCACATTCGGCACAACATCGGCGAATGCATAGCCCTTGCTGCCATACATGTCAGTGATACGCGTGATTTCATCGCGGATCTTGGCCCGTTGAAAGATCTCACCGTTTTTGATCTTCAGTTTTTCACGAAGCTCAGCTTCTTCGAAGACGGTGTACCCTCGAAACCCAACCTCCGCAACGGTGAACGGTTCCCCCTCCGACACATTATAAGTCACGATGAACCACTTTTTATCATCCGTCAGTTCGACCGTCGGCGAACCGACCTGCGCATTCAAGTAACCTTTATTCAACAAAATTTCCTTGATTCGCTCAACGTCATTAGCCAGCTCATCGCGCTTGAGAATGCCGGCATCCGATACGAATGAGGGCAACTTCAGCTGAGTAATCAGTCCGTACCATGGTATCCACTCACGGGTGGCCACCAGCTTGAAAACCTCCTCTTTCGTGGCGGAACGCATCCCCTCAAAGACGACCTCTTTGACCTTCGTCTTGTCGCCCTCTTTGACAAAAAAGGTCAACCGCTTGCGATCTTCATCCAATGTCTGGACGACGGGAATCACCTGGCAGTTGAAATACCCCTCGTCCTGGTAGGCAAGCCGTATTTTCTCGGCGCTTTCTTTGGCTTGCTGCTGATCCAGAAAGGATTGACTCTTGATCGTAGTCTTTTCTTTGAGCTTATCGTCGCTTAGATTTTCATTTCCGTCGTATACGATCTCGGTAATGAAGGGCTTCTCCCGCACGACAAACGCAACCGCCGTGCCTCCCTCACCCGCTTCGGTCTCGACCTGCACATCCTCGAAAAACCCCGTATCGTACAGAATTTTGACTTGCCCACGGACCGTTTCCGGCGTGTACGGATCACCGACCTTGAGGGTCAGACGTCCGGCGATCGCAGGCAACTCGATCCGTTTATTTCCACGGATCTCGATGGTCTTGACCTTCATGCCGGTAACCTGCGCGACCACATCCCCCACCACCAGGCAGGAGAGGATGAGCGCCAACATCACGACACACCATTGCAGCTTGCCATACCCACTCAACAACACAAACCCAGATCCCCCTACCATAATAGTGTAGACGGCCACGATGTCCTGAGACCGTATCCGAAACTCCCGCAAGGCCTGAGCCGAAGTCATGTCACTCGGCCGATCCTATTCTGAGGAACCACCTTCGCGGCGCTCCTCTCGGTAAGAGAAAACTCCCCACACGTTTTGCAATGAAGGCAGATGCGACCCGTGGCGCAAAACTCTCGGATTATATTGAGCCCTTTCCATGATGTAAAGGAGTATGGCGACGTCACAACCGCCGCGTGAATCGACAGAGAAAGATTGCCCATTTCTTGACTTCACTTCACCCATCACATACTATCCCACCGATGTCATCGCACACCGTCAGAAAAGCCATTATCCCTGCGGCAGGCCTCGGCACTCGCTTCCTTCCCGCCACAAAAGCTTCCCCGAAAGAGATGTTGCCGCTGGTCGACAAACCGTTGATCCAATACACGGTTGAAGAAGCCGTCGCCTCAGGCATCGAAGACATCATCGTCATCACGGGCCGAGGCAAGCGCGCCATCGAAGATCACTTCGACCGCTCCGTCGAGCTGGAAGAAAATCTCAAAGGGACCGGCAAGTCCCAGATGCTCAATCAGATCCGCCAAATTTCGAACCTCGCGAATTTTTGCTATGTCCGCCAGTCCGAAGCCTTGGGATTGGGCCATGCCGTTCTCTGCGCGCAGCATCTGATCGGCGATGAACCCTTCGCGGTCATCCTCGGAGATGAAATCATCGACGCCCAGGTCCCGGCACTCGCCCAACTCATCCACGTGTATAAGAAACGCCATGGGGCCGTTCTGGGTGTACAGGAAGTCCCGAAACAAGATGTGGGCCGCTACGGGATTGTCACGCCGACGAAGCTTGGGAAAGGCCTGCATCGCGTGGACGACCTGGTGGAGAAACCATCACCGGCTGAGGCGCCATCCAATCTCGCCGTCATTGGACGCTACATCCTTCCGCCGGAGATTTTCCCGATCTTACGCAAGACGCGCCCGGGGAAAAATGGAGAGATACAATTGACCGACGCCTTGAAGGAACTGGCAAAAAAATCACCGATGTACGCCCACGAGGTCGTGGGGCACCGCCACGATGCGGGAGACAAATTGGGATTCTTAATTGCAACGGTAGAATTTGCGCTCAAGAACCCCTCCCTCGGGCCTGAGTTTCACGAATACCTCTCAAACAGAATGCGTCCGGCCACGGGCACTCGTCGTACCTGATCGCAGGACGACAACCGCCGCAACGCCAGGTGGATCACCGCTCGTTTGGAACACCAACGCAGAAAAGGGCAGATGCTCCATGACTGACTCAATTGAACAAGACCTTCAGCCCCCGCAAAACGTAGAAGTCCCGGACCAGCTGCCGCTCCTGCCCGTTCGCGATATTGTCGTCTTCCCCTATATGGTGTTACCGCTGTTTGTCGGACGCGAGATGTCCATCAAGGCCATCGAAGCAGCCCTGGCCGGCAATCGCATGATCTTTCTGGCCACCCAGAAGGCGCTCGATGTCGAGAATCCGACCCCCGACGACATTCACGCGATCGGCACCGTCGGCATCATCATGCGCATGCTCAAGCTGCCCGATGAGCGGATCAAAATTCTCGTGCAAGGCATCGCCAAAGCCAAGGTCACAAACTACATTCAATCCGACCCCTACTACTCCGTGCGCATCGACAAAATGCCCGACACCAAGATCACGGCTTCGACGCTGGAGTCCGAGGCCGTCATGCGGACGGTCAAGGAACAGATCGAACGGATCGTCAGCCTGGGGAAAGTCCTGATTCCCGATGTCATGGTCGTCATCGAAAATCTGGAAGAGCCCGGACGCTTGGCCGACATGGTGGCCTCAAACCTCGGACTCAAAGTCGACGTCACGCAAAGCGTGCTGGAGCTTCCGGACCCGATCCAACGGCTCCGACGGGTCAGCGACATTATCGGCAAAGAAATCGAAGTCCTCTCGATGCAGCAAAAGATTCAGGCGCAGGCTAAGGGCGAGATGGACAAGACGCAGCGGGAATACTTCCTGCGCGAACAGCTCAAAGCGATCCAAAAAGAACTGGGCGAACTCGACGAGCGGGCGGAAGAAGTGACGGAGTTCCGGAAGCGGATCACCGATGCGAAGATGCCTGAAAAAGTCTTGAAAGAAGCGGAAAAACAGCTGAAACGGCTCGAAAAGATGCATCCGGATACCGCCGAGTCCGCCACCGTCCGCACCTATCTCGAATGGATGGTCGAATTGCCGTGGTCGAAGCGATCCAAGGACAATCTCGATCTCAAAGCCGCCGCCCGGGTGCTCAATGAGGATCACTACGATCTCGAAAAAGTGAAAGAGCGCATTCTCGAGTACCTGGCTGTCCGGAAACTCAAAGAGAAGATGAAGGGCCCGATCCTCTGCTTCGTCGGGCCTCCGGGTGTCGGGAAAACATCGCTGGGAAAATCCATTGCCAAAGCCCTGGGGCGGGAATTCGTCCGCATCAGCCTCGGCGGCGTGCGCGATGAAGCGGAAATCCGAGGCCATCGCCGTACCTATGTCGGCGCGCTCCCCGGCCGCCTGATCCAAGGCATGAAGCAAGCCGGCACGGCCAACCCGGTCTTCATGCTCGACGAAGTGGATAAAGTGGGGATGGACTTCCGAGGAGATCCCTCGGCCGCCCTGCTTGAGGTCCTGGACCCCGAACAAAACAATGCCTTCACCGACCACTATCTCGGCGTGCCGTTTGACCTGACTGAAGTCATGTTCATCACGACGGCCAATCTGATCGATCCTATCCTTCCGGCCCTGCGCGACCGGATGGAGGTCATCGAAATTCCCGGATATACCGAAGAAGAAAAGCTGGGCATCGCACAAACGTATCTGATTCCCCGCCAGCTCACCGAACACGGCATCACCACCAAGCATGTGAAGGTGAGCGACACCGCGCTGCGGCAAATCATCACCAATTATACGCGTGAAGCCGGCGTGCGAAATCTGGAGCGCGAGATCGCCAATGTCATGCGGAAGGTCGCCAAGAAAGTCGCCGAGGGGAAAGGTCAGGGCTTCCCCGTAAACCCGGCGAACTTACACAAATACTTGGGTGTCCCCAAATACGTGCCGGAGGCCGAGCTCGAAAAAGATGAAATCGGCGTCGCCACCGGATTGGCCTGGACCGAGTCGGGAGGCGATGTGCTCTACATTGAAGCCACGGCCATGAAGGGGAAGGGTCATCTGACGCTCACCGGACATCTCGGTGATGTCATGAAGGAATCCGCCCAGGCCGCCCTCAGCTATGTGCGGTCACGAGAAAAAACCCTCAACCTCAATCCGGACATGTTCAGTAAGCAGGATCTCCACATCCATGTCCCGGCCGGAGCCATCCCCAAAGACGGTCCCTCCGCCGGCATTACCATGGCCACCGCGATTGCCTCGGCGCTGTCTGGCATTCCTGTCAGGCGAGACCTGGCGATGACCGGTGAAATTACCTTGCGTGGCCGCGTCATGGCCATCGGGGGACTCAAAGAAAAGATTCTCGCGGCGAAGCGAGCCATGCTCACGACCGTGATCCTCCCGCGACGGAACAAGAAAGACCTGGAAGAAATCCCCAAGCACATCTTAAAGGGCATCCAGCTGCACTTTGCCGACACCATGGACGATGTCATGAAGGTAGCCCTGCGCCGAAAACCGAAGGCAACGGCGGCGCCCAAGAAGAATTCCACCCCTTCGGCGGCCGCACGGAGCAAACCCTCCCGGACACCGAAGAGCCGAAGAACCGCCGGAGGCGGAGCCGCACGGGCCACCATCATGGCCTTACCTGCTCACCTTCGCTCCTAACGTTGGCACCTATGGCCCGCCGGAAGGCCACACAGCCCATCCAGGAATTTCCGCTCATCCGGCAACTCCAACGCCGGTTTGAACGGCGCAGCCCGTTGGTTCGCAAGGGCATCGGTGACGATGCCGCGGTTGTCTCGATTCCCGCCGGCGACTGGGCCGTCCTCACCACCGACCTCCTGACAGAAGGCGTCCATTTCAACCTGTGCACCGCCTCGCCGATGTCAGTCGGTTACCGGGCAGCCATGGCTAATTTGAGCGATGTCGCGGCGATGGGCGCCACCCCTCGGTTTCTTCTGGTATCGATTGCGATTCCGCCCACACTCCGCGCAGCCGATATTCACGCACTGTATCGGGGACTCATGTCAGCGTGCGATCGGCATGAGGTACGTCTAATCGGTGGAGATACCTCAGCCTCACGTCAGGGCCTGTTTCTGAGCATCACCCTGCTCGGCACCACTCCAAAGAGCCGCGCCTTGTTTCGAAACGGAGCACGAGTCGGAGATGGCATCTACGTCACCGGCACGCTTGGAGATTCTCTCGCAGGACTCCGGCTCCTCACAAATCGCAGTTCCTCCCAGCGAGGAACTGCACTAAAAAAGATTGCCCGTGATTTTTTGATCGATCGGCATCGGCACCCGACTGCACGAGTACAGGAAGGTCTTTGGCTCAATCAGGGCAGACTAGCCACATCCGCAATCGACATATCCGATGGGCTCTCCGGTGATCTTCGCCACCTGTGCGAGGCCAGCCTGGTCGGGGCGGACATTGAGCTCTCACGCCTCCCCATTTCACCGGCCTGTCGAGCCTATGCCGACAAGCAGAAGGTGGATCCCAGCGCGCTGGCGCTGGCAGGCGGGGAAGACTATGAACTGCTTTTTACTGTCGCTGCACGCGACGAGCAGAAGCTCGAACGTCAGGCCCGAGCCAGGCGATTTCTGGTCACAAAGATCGGCACGATCCGTCCACGCCGATTCGGTCTGCACTCCCTCGCTTTCGATGGCATTAGAGTACCATTGCCGATCACCAGCTATCGCCATTTCACCTAACGAATGAGACGCTGTGGCTGACCGCAGATCCTTCCGCACACTCCTTCGCCAGGTCCTGCACCTTCAGGAATCGCCGCAGCGCACGGCCTTTGCCTTTGCACTCGGCGTGTTCGTCGCCTTTTGCCCCGCTTACGGCTTCCACATGATTCTCGTCGGCCTGTTCACCTGGCTGTTCGAACTCAACTTTGTGGCACTCCTGGCCGGGGCGCTGATCAACAATCCCTGGACGATCGTCCCCATTCTTGGCGTGACCTACTGGAGCGGCGCATTGCTGATCGGGAGAACCGATACGCCGGCATTCAATTGGCAAGATCTCAGCTTTACCGGTCTCTATCAGCAGGTGCTGCCTTATGCTGCGCCGTTCGCGCTGGGAGGCATCGTCCTCAGCCTCATCGGATCGCTCCTTGCCTACCCTGCCGCGTGCTATTTCATTTCAAAATACCGTCGCTCACCATCCACATCAGATCGCGCACCATTGCCGCCCCATGATCAGCTGGGCTAAGATGCAGCTCTGTTATGCAACAGGTTGACGAACCCATCAATGCCCCCTATGACGGCTCCGCCCTCATCGCCGATCCGATCCACAAATATGTGTCGTTCACCGTTCCCTACGCGACTCCCGATCCGCACGAACGCACTGAAAAGGATCTGATCGATTCGCCCTGGGTTCAGCGGCTCCGCTACATATATCAACTCCAGAGTGCCCGCTGGGTCTATCCCTCGGCGGAACATACCCGTTTCGTCCATTCGCTCGGCACCATGCACGTTGCCGGACGGTTTGCCCGGCATCTGTACCCCTACCTCAAGAAAGTCGTGAAGGACGTCCCGTCGGCCAACTATGTCGAAGAACTCCTGCGGGTGACCGCCTTGGTCCATGACATCGGTCACGGCCCTTTTTGCCACTTCTTCGACGACAACTATCTCCACGGCTTTCACCTCACTCACGAAAAGCTGGGTCAGATCATTATCCGTGACCATCTCGGCTCCATCATTCGGAAAATCCGTCGCAGCCCGTCGGGCCCCTTTGACAAAGGCGAGGAACTGAATCCTGATCAGATCGCTCATCTGATCCTGAAAGAAAAGGGAAAGGACAATTCCAAAATCCCGCGCTGGCTCGACATGCTGCAACCGGTCATTTCAGGCAGCTACACCGGCGACAACCTGGACTATGTCCTCCGTGACTCGTACATGTGCGGTGTAGCCGTGGGCCCCGTCGATCTGACTCGTCTGATCCACTACACCATCATCACCGACAAAGGATTCACCATCCACAAGACCGGACTTCCGGCCTTGCAAATGTTCCTGAACACCAGGATGTACCTCTATTCCAACGTGTATTTTCACCGCACGACCCGAGCGATCGACATCCATCTGCGGGATATTTTCGGCGACACCATGAAGCTGCTCTTCCCGAACGATCCACGCAAAAACATGGAAGACTATCTGAGACTCACCGACTGGTCACTCTTAGAGGAAGTTCGCCAGTGGACAACCTCACGCCAGAAAGTGCGCAGCCACCTCGGCCAGGAATGGGCACGCATCCTGGATCGCGACGTGAAATGGAAGATGGCCTATAGTACGGCGTTAAAGGAGAAGGGGCAGGAACGGGGCATGGCGTTCCCGAGTCACGAGCAATTTGCGCTGCAAATTGTCAAAGAGCTTCCAAAGGAGCTGAGGAAAGTTGAGTTTCGTGTCGACATGGCCCCGCTCGACCCGAGGCCGGATCCGAAAGATCGCCGCGGGAATCCGCTCTATGTCTACGACCCCGGGACTAGACAGGTCTCAGCCGAACCGCTGGAAGAATTTCTCGATTTGCTTCCGACCCGCCTGATTCAGTTCAGAGTCTACGGTCTGGATCACCGCCACGACGCAGCCTTGTCGCGCGCCACGGCCACCGTTCTCAACAAGACTCCCTCCAGCCTCGAATCAAATTACTAGCCGGATCTCCGCTTCTAGACTGTTGGACAATCATTCCCTATCGACCACAGGGCGAGAGTGTGCAGAGGGATTGTTCAGGCAGGTATCTTCAGAGGCAGGCCCTTTAGCAGTTGTGTCTTCTTGGTCCGCATCGTCTCGCGCTGCTCATCGGATGGGAAATGAGGCCCCCGTCTGTTGGTCGGAAAGCGCGTCTCAAACCGCTCGACCAGCTCAAGGGCTTCAGCCGCTTCCCCCGCTCTGATCAACAACTGGGTGAGTCGAAGATAGGCCGGCACCAACAACATGAGGTGTCGAATTTCTTTGGCCTGGTCGACGACAAAACGATACCCCGAGACCGCGACATCCGGATTCACTTTCTCATAACACATGGCTTCAATGATGTGGATTCCCAGACGGTCCGTATCCGCGCTGATGCTGCGCTCCCACTGTCCATTCACCATGGCGCGCATTTCTTCGGGCGACAGTTGGACGCTTTTCCCGCTTCTGAGATTCGCCCGCAATCGCTCCAACACGCCTCTGGCCTCGAGCCACCCTCCATACAGTCCGACGAGCACACTGGCGCAGGGAACCGCCCGTTTGCATTTTCCATCCAGTGGGGAGAATGACCGCTTCGCTACTTGAGACGAGGAAAACACCCGCCCGTTCGCATCTGAACAGACTTCGCAGACATGATCATCGTCGGCCGTCACAAAAAAATACATGCGAATACCAGATCGGTCAAAGATATCGACCGCGAGGATT
Source organism: Nitrospira sp. (assembly GCA_024998645.1). Lineage (GTDB taxonomy): Bacteria > Nitrospirota > Nitrospiria > Nitrospirales > Nitrospiraceae > Nitrospira_D. The sequence goes on along the minus strand of JACOEJ010000034.1, from coordinate 17,932 downwards.
CGCCCCGCCATAATTTGCATTTGGTAGTATTGCCAAATGACCAGGAGCGCAAGAATGGCCACCAAATAGAGCGTAATATCGGGGATCTCGATGCCTTCTAACATCTCGTCCTCCTGTCCTTAATCTACGTACTTTCCTGACAATACCATCGGGACACGTGGGCACATAGGAGAATCCCTTTTCCTTCTGCCCTGGCCTGCCGGCCACGTGTCATCCTGTTTTGTGATTTTTCTGTCCCCCTGCCTGGCCGGTGAGGATAATAACTGCAATGCCGAAAGGCCTTCACCTGGATGACCGTCTGAAGGAGGAACCATGCTGATCCATTTCAGAACCCATCTCGTAGTCTGGGGAGTGATTGTATTGCTCGCCTTCCCCTGCTCCGCTCAAATGGGAACGGGAGAGGCCGCCAAGATTCTGAACAACATGCCTCCCGACCTCTTTGCGAAAATTCAAGCTCTCGCCCAACACCTTCAGCAAGGCATCAAAGAGGGCAAACTGTCAGAGGCCGAGGTTCAACAAGGCATGATGTCCGGACATTTGGGAGAAAAACTCAAGAACCTGAATCCTCAGGCAGGCCAACTCCTTGATGAAATCAGCGATGCCATGAAGAACGGCCAAGGCCCGGGTGAAGCGGCGCTCATGCCGCTGCTTGGGGGATTAGGAATCTCGCCAAACTAATCTGCAAGGGGCTCTGTCAAACCGCAGCAGAGACAATGCTGGAACCACAAGACTGCTATGGCGCCGGTGCGCCTACGCCTGTAGTGGGCTCAGCCACCGACACCGGTGCTGCCGATTGCACCTTGCCCTTAAATGGGAGATCCAACAACGCATAGGGATTCACGCGAGCCCCGTTGAGCTTCACGCCCCAGTGCAAATGCGGACCGGTCGCCCGACCGGTCGCGCCAACTTTTCCAACCATCTGCCCGGCTTTCACCTGATCGCCCTCTTTGACCGACACCTCCGAGAGATGGAAATACATGGAGTAGAAACCTAGACCATGATCCACATAGACGCCTTTGCCTGAAAAGATATGATCGACCGTCAACCGTACCACCCCATCGTTTGTGGCAAGCACATCGGTTCCCATAGGAGCCCCGATGTCTTCCCCATTGTGGGGATTCCTGGCCTGGCCGTTCATGATTCTCACGCTGCCGAAAATCCCCGTGCGTTTGCCGCCGACCGGTTCCAGAAAACCACCTTGCCAGAGCTTCAAGCGTGAATCGTCAGCCAGCGCCGTTTTTACCTGTTCTTGTTCGGCTTTCCATCGGGCCAGCGCTTTCTCGTCTAAATCGACCTTCTCTTTCGGCAGCTTCAAGTGCTCGACTCGAAACTTTTCTTTAACGACCAGCACGTTCATGCTGACATGCTTAGTCTGGTCGCCGGTCCTGATGTCCACCGCCAATTCATGCGTGCCGGGCTCGTCCTGCATGTCGAGGCCCAGCAACCCAACATAGCCGGGAGCTTCGCCGCTTCGCGGGTCAGGAAAGAACGACATCGTACGACCCATGAACGTTCCCCGGACTTCTGCCTGAGGCTCATCGCCCGGCACTTTGACCAAGACAATCTGTCCCTGTTTCCCACTATATTGCCCATCCGCCCCCTTTGGCGCCGGCATCGAACCCGGAACAAGCTCAATGGGGAAAATGCTCGCGACCAAAACAATCGCCGTGAGAATCATACGATCGAATTGCGAAGCGCGCTGTTGAACGGCTTGGATCATGGCATTCATCGAGAGAACCTCGTTCCTGACACTTGTGAGACTAATTCTTCGACCCGACGATTCGTGGCGCTGAACGGATCCATACACAAAATCGTCTCTTCCCAATACCCGTTTAATTTGAGATAGGTCCAGTCAACGGTATACGACCGGTTTTTAGCCCTGGCAAACCGGATAAAATCCCCCCGCACCTTGGCTCTCGTGGTTTGCGGCGGCGTGGACATCGCCCGCTGCACAGCCTCTTCCTCCACGACCCGCTCAATGAGCCCCTTGGACTCCATGAGATAATATAATCCCCGTGTTCGTTTCACATCATGGAATTGCAAATCCAGCAGATACACACGCGGATCGTCCCAACCGCAGCCTTTTTTATCGACATACGACTGAATGAGATGCTTCTTGGTCACCCAGTCCACCTGATGGACCAATTGCATCGGATCATCCTCCAACCGATCCAGTAAAGTCGCCCATTTATGAAATACGTCGTCGTGGGCCGGATCATGCTCATGCTGCGCCAAATACTGCTGCGCGCGGTCGAGATAGACCCGCTGAATTTCGATGCCGGTCATCTGGCGCCCGTCATCCAGCTTCACTTTCTTCTTCAAGGTCGGGTCGCGCGAGATCTCCCGAATCGCTTTGACCGGATCTTCCAACTCCATCCCCTGCACGGCATAACCGTCTTCGATCATCGAGAGCACCAACGCGGCCGTCCCCACCTTCACATAGGTAACAAACTCCGACATATTGGAATCCCCGACAATAATATGCAGCCGCCGGTAGCGCTCCGCATCGGCATGCGGTTCATCGCGGGTATTGATGATGCTGCGCGACGAGGTCGTCGAGGAAGACGTTTTCTCGTGAATATGCTGGGCGCGCTGAGAAATGAAATATTGCGGCTTACCGGAGACCTTCAACACTTTGCCTGCTCCGCTGTAGACTTGACGGGTGACGAAAAAGGGAATCAGCTGCTCCGTAACCTTCCAGAAATCCACGTCACGCCGCATCAGAAAGTTTTCATGACATCCATAGGTATTCCCGAGTGAATCGGTGTTGTTCTTGAAGATGTAGATCTCGCCTGACAGGCCTTCTTCGCGCAACCGTTCTTCCGCCGCGGGAAGACAGGCTTCCAGCAGCCGCTCCCCGGCTTTATCATGAATGACGAGATCGAGAATATTGTCGCACTCGGGCGTGGAGTATTCTGGATGACAGCCGGTGTCCTGATAGAACCGGGCGCCATTGACGAGAAATGCGTTGGAGGGCCAGCTGTTGGGGATCAGACCTTCAAAGATGTAGCCGAGGACTTTTTCCATCGGCAGGTAGATGCGTCCGTTCGGCGAGAAGATCAGGCCGTACTCGTTTTCCAGGCCGAAGATCCGCTGCTTTATAGAACCGGGGGATAGCATGGAGGATTACAACACAATACACGGCCATAGAGCGAGCTTCAACTTCCGCGCCCGGCATGACCTCACGCCCGCATCAGGCCGTCAGGAGTTGCTGAACTTCAACCGGCATGAGCCGCCTGAACTTGCGGCCGGTGCGCGCCCGTTCGAGCACGGCCACTTCCAATCCTTCAGGGTTGAGCTTCTGATTGGCCGTCTGCTCCAGCGCAGACACGCAGAAACCCAGCGCGGCTTTGAGAGACGGAGGAGGACCGGTCACCTTGTCCTTCATCGCCGCCAACACCGCCTCCGACCGGCCGCCGATGACGGCGACGGTCTTTTCATCGATGATGCTGCCGTCGAAGGAAATGCGATAAATTTCATTCGCATGGCTGTTCAGCCCCACCTGGACCACGAGAATTTCCACTTCAAGCGGCTTCATTTCCTGGCTGAAGATGGTACCGAGACTTTGCGAATAGCCATTGGCCAGGGAGCGAGCCGTGACATCTTCCCGGCTATACATGAACCCCTTCAGATCGGCATGACGGATGCCGGCCTTTCGAAGATTCTCAAACTCGCTGTACTTCCCGGCCCCGGCAAACGCGATACAGTCATACACTTCGGAGATTTTATGGAGCGACGCGCTGGGATTATCCGCAGTGAACAACACCCCGTCCGCATATTCCATGGCGATACTCGAGCGGCCCTTGGCGATGCCCTTTTTGGCATACTCCGCCTTGTCCTGCATCATCTGCTCGGGAGACACGTAGTAGGGCATCGGCATCGTTACGTCTCCTTCGAGCGACGGGCGGCCAACAATACGTCATAGACCGCACGAATCTTGTCGTTCGGTACATCCGTGATCCCCTGCGCGGTCACGAACTTGGCGGTCGGATAGATCCCCCGCACCAGATCGGGGCCACCGGTTCCCACATCATCGTCGGCGGCATTGTAGAGCGACATCAGCGCGAGCTTGAGGGCCTCTGCTTCCGGAAGTTGGCGCTGAAAATGTTCGCGCATGGTGTTCCGCGCGTCTTTTCCGCCCGACCCGATCGCATGATAATCGGACTCTTCATACCGTCCGCCGGTGATGTCGTACTTGAAGATGCGCCCTTCGCTTCGCTTGAGATCATACCCCACATACAGCGGCATCACGACGAGTCCTTGAAACACCATGGGCAAATTCGCCTTCACCATCTGACCGAGCTTATTGGCCTTCCCTTCGCATGACAGCGACATCCCCTCCAACTTTTCGTAATGTTCTAACTCGGTCTGAAACAGTTTCGCCATTTCGATGCAGGGCCCGGCTGCACCGGCAATAGCCATGGCCGAATGTTCATCAATCTTGAATACTTTCTCGATCCGGCGGTCGGCGATTTGAAATCCCTCCGTCGCCCGGCGATCACCGGCAATCACCACGCCCTGCTGAAACTTAATGGCCAGCACCGTCGTGGCCTGCGGAACCGTCAACGCGCCCCCCCCTCGTGATGACTCCTGGGTACCGGGGAACACACCGCCGCTGGTTCCCCCCAGCGTCAGCCCGGGATATTGTTTGGAAATGAAATCGAAGAAGCTCGACTCATCGTGATTCGGCAAAAAAGGAAGGTTCATATGTGGCGCGTGACGCGGCTCCCTGGGTTAGCAGGCTACAAAAGGATTCGATTGAAACCAGAAACATGGTTGAAATTTTCAGGTACCGAGACCGGAATAACCACAGGATGCTCAAAAAGGCCGTTCAGCAAGGCCGCAGCAAGCGAAGAGGCGAGGCGTACGCTTCGGTACGTTGAGCCTCTGAGCGATGCGAGAACGCTGCTGACGGATTTTTTCAGCATCCTGTTAGGCTTTCAGTTTTTCCAATAACGCTTCGGCCGTCGCACAACTCTCCAGCAGCGCACCCGTCATGGCCTCCGTGCCGCGGCTCGGATCCATCAACGGAATCCGGGTAATGGTCGGATTCCCGAAATCGAACAGCACCGAGGTCCAGCTGACTCCATAGAGCGAGGCGGCAAACTTGGCCGCGCAGCGCCCGCGAAAATAAGCGCGTGTTCCCGGAGGCGGCATGGTTTCCGCACGCACAATTTCAGCTTCACTGACAATGCGCTTGATCAGGTTCCCTCGCTCGAGCGTATAGAAGAGCCCCTTGTCCTGCCGCACATCATGATACTGAAGATCCATAAGCTTGGCTCGCGGATCCGTCCACCCGCACCCCTTCCGGTCCAAATACGACTCGATCATATGGCGCTTGGCGACCCAATCTAACTCATCGACAAGCAGCCGTGGATCCTTCTCTAGACAATCCAGGACATGCTCCCATCGACGCAAAACATCCTGCATGACCTCAGTGGTCGGATGATTCGCATAATACGTCTTCGCGGCATCCCAATAGGCTCGTTGAACCGCTAATGCCGTCGTCGGTCGCCCGCTAGAGAGCTTCAGGGACTGCTTCATATCCAGATCGCGCGACACTTGCTTGATCGCTCGAACCGGTTCGTCCAGCTCAATCTGCGGAAGATCCGCACCCGCTTCCAGCAGTTCCAGCACCATGCTCAAGGTTCCCACCTTTAGATAGGTGGAGAGCTCCGCCATGTTGGCATCGCCCACAATCACATGCAGGCGCCGATACTTGCTGTATTCGGCATGCGGCTCGTCCCGCGTATTGATGATGGGTCGCTTAACCATCGTGTTGAGATCGGCCAGGCATTCAAAAAAGTCGGCACGCTGGGAAATCTGATACTCGGCGGGACTCGACTGATTCTCGGCACCGACCTTCCCGGCTCCGGCCACAATCAACCGTGTCACGAAAAACGGCGCCAGCACGCGGAGTATTTGATCGAACGGAACGGCTCGGGCGACGAGATAGTTCTCGTGATAGCCGTAACTGTTCCCTTTGCCATCGGAATTATTTTTATAGACGACGCATTGTTCGCGACCGCGCGCGCGGGTCAATTCAGTTAGACTCTTGGCAAGAATCCGTTCCCCGATGCGTTCGAACGCGACCACTTCCCTGGGGTTTGAGCATTCTGGAATGGAATATTCTGGGTGCGCCCCGTCGACATAGAGCCGGCCACCGTTCGCCAAGACCTTATTCAGCTGGCGATTGTACTCAGGGTTGGGACGTTCTCGTTCTCCCTCTACCTCGAAGCCTCGCGCGTCCAGGAGGGGGTTTTCGTTTTCATAGTCCCAAACGGCGTTAGGGGCCGGTAACCCGGGATAGTGCCCGATCACAGCAATCGACCCGGCCACAGGATCCGATAGTGCCGCATCCTTGGCTGCAATACCGAACTCGGTTTCCGTGCCGATCACGCGGGAGAAATTCGTCGACGGCTGGTCTTGCATAGAATAATGACAGGACTAGAGATAATGGCCCGTGGTTACGGTTTCGATCTGGCGGGACTCCGCCGGCCCGCCGCTGATCGTGCGAAGATGCACAATCTTTTCGCCCTTCTTACCGGCCACCTTCGCCCAGTCATCAGGATTGGTCGTATTCGGGAGATCTTCATGCTCCTTGAACTCTTCGCGAATGGCCCGGATGAGGTCCTCCGAACGAAGCCCGACCCCTTCCTTCGCAATGGCCCGCTTCACCGCGTATTTCTTGGCGCGGGAGACAATGCCCTCAATCAACGCACCGCTGGCAAAATCCTTGAAATAGAGAACTTCCTTCTCCCCGTTCGCATAGGTCACTTCGATGAACTTATTCTCCTCGGACGCCGCATACATCGTATCAACGGTGAGCGTCGTCAGTTTTTCAACCAGCGCTTTCCGGTCGCCGCCATGCTGGGCCAACTCCTCCGGCGCAAAGGGCAATTCCGTAGAGACATACTTTGAAAAGATATCCCGAGCCGCCGTGGCATCCGGACGGCCGACTTTGACTTTGACATCAAGCCGCCCCGCGCGCAGCACCGCCGGATCGATAAGATCCTGTCGATTGCTGGCCCCGATCACGATGACGTTCCGCAACCGTTCCATCCCGTCAATCTCTGAGAGAAACTGCGGCACAATTGTCGACTCGATGTCGGAAGAAATCCCTGTGCCACGCGTCCGGAAAAGAGCGTCCATTTCGTCGAAGAACACGATGACCGGATTGCCCTCCGCCGCCTGTTCCTTCGCCTTCTTGAAGACTTCACGCACCTGCCGTTCCGACTCACCGACATATTTATTCAGCAGCTCCGGGCCCTTCACATGCAGGAAGTAGCTCCGGATTTGTTTTCCCGTGAGATGGCCCAGCTTTTTGGCAATCGAATTGGCCACGGCCTTGGCAATCAAGGTCTTTCCGCAACCGGGAGGGCCATAGAGCAACACGCCTTTGGGAGCGCTGAGCTTAAACTCCGCGAACAGTTCAGCATGGAGGAACGGTAACTCCACGGCATCGCGCACATGCTCCAGTTCCTTCTGAAGCCCCCCGATATGCTCATAGTCGACATCCGGCACTTCTTCGAGCACCAAATCTTCGGCCTCAGACTTCGGCAGTTTTTCGATGACATACCCGGAACGAGCATCGTACAGCAGATGATCACCGACGCTGAGCCGCTCGGCCAGCAGCGGATCAGCGAGCTCTGCGACTTTTTCCTCATCAAAATGCAGGGTGACGAGCGCGCGGCCGCCCTCCAAGACGTCTTTCAACCGCACCACCTCGCCTTGCACGTCGAAGCCCTTCGCCTCAATGACATTCAGCGCTTCGTTCAACACCACTTCCTGCCCACGGCGCAGCTCCTTGCTGTTAATCGCGGGAAGCAGGCTGACCTTCATCTTCCGGCCAGACACAAACACGTTCGCCGTGCCGTCGCCATTCATGGAAGAATAGATCGCGTAAGAAGAGGGTGGCGCCGTCAGCTTCTCGATCTCTGCGCGGAGCGCTTCGATCTGGGCCTTGGCTTCCTGCAGCGTCGCAACGAGCTTATCGTTCTGTTTAGTGGCGTGGTCGAGTTGGTAACGGGATTGATACAGCCGGCGGATCTCTTCTTCCATCGACTGAATTTGAACGCGAAGTTTGTCGACTTCGCGGGCATGGTCGTCGTTTTTTGAAATCACGTCCGCTTTCCCCTCTGACAACCGCTTCGTGATTTGCTTCACGGAATCTCGGAGGGACCGGATTCGGCTCGAACCGCTCTTCTTCTCTGCCATGTGCCTACTCGCCGTAACGCTAGGACACCGCGCGTAATCGCATCTTCAAGCCAGTGAACGGATTCTAACACCCGACCTGGGGGTGGTCAACTACACGAGCTCAACGTGCATGCGAGTCATCGCGCGAATTAGGCGGCCACGCGGCACGAACTGCCGACTGCATATCGGCGGTTGCTTTCCCGACATCCTCTCGGCCGAGAATTCCACCGATCATCGCCACACCGAATGCCCCTGCGCCACGCACTAATTCGATTCGTTCGCGTGTGATGCCGCCGATGGCGAACACCGGCACCGATGAATGGCGGCAGGCATCAGCCAGCACCGCTAATCCCAGAGGATCACCGAACTCCCGCTTCGACGGCGTCTCAAAGATCGGGCCGAGGATCACGTAGTCGGCCCCGTCATCGCCGGCCTGTTGCGCTTCTGCGACTGAATGCGCTGATACGCCGATGAGCCGATGCCGGCCCACGACTCGGCGCGCAACCGAAACCGGAAGACTGCTGGCGCGAAGATGGACCCCCTCGAGATCCAATGCCACCGCCATATCAATACGATCATTGATGATCAACGAAACGGCACGATCTCGCGTCATCGCGCGAATCTGCTGCGTCAATGACAAGATTTCCCGGGTCGGAAGATCACGCTCACGCAACTGGATTGCCGGCACACCGGCATCCACCGATTCCCGGAGGGCACTCTCAAGCGAGCGTCCGTGAACCAGCGACCGATCCGTGACCAAGAGTAGACGGAAATTAACAGGCAGCATGGGGCAAGCGGCAGAACACCTGAGCGGTCAAATTGACGCGACGGCGGACGCAACTATCGAGAAACCATTCCGCCATCACTACTCGACACACGTAATTAGAGCATGCCCTCAATAGGACTACTCGCGGTCGCGTACAACTTTCTCGGAATACGTCCGGCCTTGTAGGCCAACCGACCGGCATAGACCGCATATTTCATAGCTTCTGCCATGGCGATCGGATGCTGCGCCCCTGCGATCGCCGTGTTCATTAACACCGCATCGGCTCCATACTCCATAGCCAGCGCGGCATCAGAGGCTGTCCCCACTCCGGCATCCACAATGATGGGGACCTTCACCGTCTCCATGATAATCTTGAGGTTGTACGGGTTGCGGATCCCCAAACCGGAGCCGATGGGCGCCGCCAGCGGCATCACCGCGGGGCAACCGATGTCGACCAGCTTTTTCGCAACAATGGGATCATCATTCGTATACGGCAATACGATGAACCCTTCCTTGATCAGAATCTTGGCGGCTTCGATGAGCCCCGCGGTATCCGGAAACAGCGTTCGTTCATCACCGAGTACTTCCAGCTTCACGAGATCGGAGATGCCGGCTGCCCGTGCGAGCCGTGCGTACCGCACCGCGTCCTCGACCGTGTAACAACCGGCCGTATTCGGAAGAATCGTGTACTTCTTCGGATCGATGTAGTCGAGGAGATTCTCTTTCGAACGGTCGGTAATATTCACGCGCCGTACCGCCACCGTCACCACATCGGCGCCGGATGCCTCGATCGCCTTTTTCGTCTCGGCGAAATCCTTATACTTTCCCGTCCCCACCCACAGCCGTGAGCGGAATTCATGACCGGCAATCGTCAATCTATCGTTCGCGTCCATCCGATTCTCCTTTGGTCTCACATCCACCGCCGATAAACCCGAGGATCTCGACCCGGTCTCCCTCGCAAAGACTCCGCTGTCCAAAATCCTTCCGGTCGAGAATTTCAAGATTCAACTCTACGGCCACACGCTCCGCTGCAACCGCCAGATCACTCAAGAGATCGGCAACTGTCCCGCCCTCCCGCCATCCGCGCGGCTCCCCATTCACCTGGATTTGAATCTCGTTGGCCATGGCGATCATCCTATGGGAGCACAATTCTGGTTGTCAATTAGCTCTCCCCCTTGTCTCAAGAGGGGCATCCCACGCACAATGCGAGTCCGTTGATAGTCGGAGCACCCTTAACATGCCTACACAGAACGAACAACTCGCCCAAATCTTTCAATCCATTGCCACACTCCTGGCCGCACAACGGGCCAATCCCTACCGCATCCGGGCCTATCGCCGGGCTGCGGATTCGATTCTGGCACTGGACGAGGAGATCGCGCTTGTGGCACAGCGTCACGAGCTTGAAGAGATCGACGGGATCGGGAAAGATTTGGCGGGGAAAATCAGAGAATTTCTAGAGACAGGAACGATTCGCACGTATGAAGAACTGAAGACGCCCTTGCCGCCCGAGGTAAAGAACTGGGCGCGGCTACCGGGGCTCCACGATTCACTGGTGAGCTATCTCTATGCCAGACTGGGAATCCGAACGCTGGATGACCTGGAGCAACTGGTCTCATCCCATCTTCTCCGCACCGTTCCAGGATTTACCGGATCGGAGGATGAATTGCTCCAGGCCATTCGACAGCAGAAATCGTCTCCGCGAAACTAGGAGACCTTCATCTCCTTAAAAATCTTCCAGGTCTTCAGCAATTCCACCGCCTTCTGCAACTGAGCATCCTGCTCAAGGGCTGGATCTCCCGCACTATCGAGCGGCGGCGTTTGCGGGGCTACACCATTCTTGGTTGCCGCGTCTTCCGGTGCCTTCCCGTTCGAATGCGGTGCCGCATCCTTCTCTTTTCCTTGCCCCTGCCCCTGGGAGGGCTTCACGGCCTTTGTGTCAGGCTCCTTTTCGCCGGGCTTTCCGTCCTTTGCGGGGGCCGGAATCGGCAGTTTGACGACAATATCGGGAGTAATGCCCGTGGATTGGATCGATCGTCCCTTGGGCGTATAGTACTTCGCCGTGGTGAGACGAAGCCCTGAGCCGTCACCGAGCGGAAGGATGGTCTGGACCGATCCCTTCCCGAACGAGGTGGTGCCGACAATCACTGCACGTCCCCAGTCTTGCAGAGCTCCGGCAACGATCTCCGACGCACTCGCCGATCCTTCATTCACGAGAATGATCATCGGGAGCTCGTCCATTTGATCTTTGGACTTCGCCAGCCATTCATCCTTCTTGCCTTCGCGATTCTTGGTAAACACGACGAGTTTCCCGTTGGGGAGAAACTGCTCGGACACATCGACCGCCGCCGTCAGCAATCCGCCGGGATTGTTCCGGAGATCCAGAATGGCCCCTTGGACTTTCTGCTCGCGGAACTGCTTGATGGCTTTCGCAAGATCGCGTCCCGTCGCTTCCTGAAACTGTGTCAGCCGAACATAGCCCAGGTTGTCGATGATCTTCGACTTGACGCTTTCGATCTTGATGGTATCCCGCATCAGCGTAAACTGCAGCGGATCCGGCGTCCCCTCGCGTTGAATGGTCAGGTTTACCTTGGTCCCCTTCGGTCCGCGCATTTTCTGGACCGCATCCATCAACGTAAGATCCTTGGTCGTCTCATCATTGACCTTCACGATGAAGTCTCCGGCTTTGATCCCTGCCCGCTGGGCCGGAGTCCCTTCAATCGGTGCGATCACAGCCAACCGATTCTCTTTCACGCCTATCTGAATGCCCACGCCGCCGAATTCGCCCTTGGTCTCCACCTGCATCTCTTTGTACATCTCGGGCGTCATATAGGCGGAGTGGGGGTCGAGCGTCGAAAGCATGCCGCGAATGGCCCCTTGCACCAATTCTTTCGTTTTCGTTTCATCGACGTAATGCCGCTGAACCTGATTGAGCACCTCCGAAAAGGTCTTGAGCTCCTCATACGTTTCCGTCGCATGGCCGGTTCGCTCCCAGCCCTTGCCGATCAGGACTCCACACACGATGGCCACAACCATCATCGGCCCGATGACCCAAGACTTCCCTCGCGGCTGCTGTTCCATGATACGTCTATCCTTTCCGTCCAAATGCCCGAACCCTGTCACCAATCAAGTCCGTTTCCAGACCATGTTTTCTATCGCTTTGCCAACCACAGCATCGGGTCAACGGCATCGGACCCTTCACGCAGCTCAAAGTATAATGTATTTTCTCCGATCATGCCCGTATCTCCGGTTTCTCCGATCGCCTGACCTTCCGTGACACGCTCCCCGACTTTCGTCAAAATCCTCGAGGCATGGGCATAGAGCGAGAAGAACCCGTTCGTATGATCCATGATTATAACCAGTCCGTACCCTTTCAACCAGTCGGCATAGACCACGGTGCCCGGCATGACGGAATGGATTAAACTCCCCTCCACCGTTCTGATTTCGATACCCTTTCGCTGCACATAGGTATTAAACGTTGGATGTTTCTGTCGGCCGAAGAATGACACGACCTGCCCGTCCGCCGGCCAGGGCAACGCGCCCTTGGATCCGCGCGGAACCGCCGGCGCGGTCGGCGGCCGCATTGCCATGGCCTTCCGGCGCGTCTCCAATTCATGCAGGAGGCTATCCACCCGCGAGGCAGACCGTTCGAGCTCTTCGGCCGCCCGGCTGAACGATTCTTTCTCCTGCGTGATCTTGGTGAAATACACCTTTTTCTCTTTCTGCAGAGACCGGATATCGGAAAGTTTCTTCTCTGTCGCGTCCTTATACGCCAACATTCCTGCACGAGCTTCCGCCCGTTGCCGCTCTGCCTGCTCCATCCGCGCGACATCGGCACGGAACGTCCCCATCAACTCAAAGTCTTTTTGAGACACCGCCGAGAGATATTGCAATCGTCGCTGAAAGTCACCGTAGGAGTCCGCCGACAACAATGTCTTCACATAGCCGGCCCGGCCCTCCATGTACTGCACACGGAGTCGAGCTAGAATGGCATCGCGACGCTCTTGGATACTGCCTCGTATCGCCCCAAGTTGTTCAGTAATGGAGTCGATCTCGCGATCCTTCTTCCGGAGCTTCTTATTAATCTCCTGATGTTCCTGGCGGGTCCGCACCAATCGTTCATCAAGCGTTTGAATCCCCTGAAGCACGGACTCCCGCTTCTTCTCCGCTTCATCCGCCCGCTTGCGTTTCTCCTCGATTTTATCTTTCAGCTGTTCCAGCGTCTTCCGTTCACGCTCGATCTTTTCAGAAATCGGATCACCCGCGGCCAAGGCAAAACCCGCGGCGCCCGCATACACCACGAGACAGCCAACAGCCATGAACGTGAAATGCCCCCTCATGCCCGCCCATCTCCAAACCGCCGGAGTGACACGAAACTACCCGCGAATCCAAGACCGATCCCGACCAGAACCAGTGCCAGACAGACTGAGAAAGGGAAAAAAGTGATCATGTGTTCGATGCCGCTCAATCGGCCGGTTGAACTGATCTGTTGACGAAACAGCTCGAACCCGCCTTTCAGAATCAGCAATGACAACGCACTCCCACAGGCACCCAGCACCGCGCCTTCGAGCAGATACGGAATGCGGATGAACCACCTGGTGGCGCCGATCAACCGTAAGATTTCCACCTCCTCCCGCCGTGAAAACAGCGTCAGCCTGATGGTATTTCCGATAATCGTCACCGCCGCAGTCGAGAGAATCACCCCGACGCCGATGGCGATCAGCTCGATATACCGAATGAGCCCTGCCAACGCGTCAATCCATTCTTGATTGTAATCGACCTTCGCCACCCCCATGATCGTGCGGACCCGCTCCGTCCACCGCTTCACCGCATCGGGGGATCGAAATTGGGGGGCCAGCGTCACCACAAACGAGGCCGGGAGCGGATTTTGCCCCAACCCTTCAAGGAGATGGGAATCTGCGGGAAACTGGGCGCGAAACTCACCCAACGCCTGTTCCTTTGAAATAAACACCGTGGCCGCTACCATCCGATCCGCCTTTAGTCGACCTTCGAGCTCGGCCACGGCGTCCCGGGTAAGCTGGTCCTCCAGATAGACCATGATCTTGATGTCTTCCTGGAGCCAGCCTGCGGCGCTCCGCAGATTCACATAGAGCAGCAGAAAGATCCCGACACAGGACAGCGTGAAGGCCGTCGTCAGAATCGCCACGACCGTCGTCGTGCGATTCGCTCGCATATTGGCCCAGGCTTCACGGAGCAGATAGAACAATCGTCTCATACGCCCACCTGCACGGCATGAGCGGGAACCCGAACCATGACACCTTCCTGAAGAACAATTACACGACGGTTAATCTGCGCCATGACCTGCGGGTCATGGGTCGCAACAATGACCGTCGTGCCTCGCGCATTGATGAGCTTAAACAGCTCAATGATTTCTGCCGTTCGTTCGGGATCCAGGTTTCCCGTCGGCTCATCGGCAAGCAGCACGATCGGCCCATTCACAATCGCCCGGGCAATGCAGACGCGCTGTTGCTCGCCGGCGGACAGGCTGGTTGGGAACTGATCTTTCTTGTGGTCGACTCCGACCGCCCGCAACGCCTCCGTCACCTTTCGGCGAATATCAACCGACGAGGCCCCCTGCACAATCAACGGCAAGGCGACATTTTCAAAGACCGATTTCTTCGGCAACAGCCGGAAATCCTGAAAGACCGTCCCGACCTTTCGGCGAAGAAATGGAATCTCCGATTTCTTCAGCTTCGTGACATTCTTTCCCTGGACAAAGATTTGACCCTCGTCCGGAATCTCGGCAGCAATCAACATGCGCAGCAAGGTCGACTTCCCGGCCCCGCTCGGCCCCATCAACAGGACAAACTCCCCCTTCTCGATATCGAGCGTGAGATCCGAGAGCGCCGGACGGCGATCATACGTCTTCGAAACGTGAATCAGTTGAATCATCGCATCCATCACTACCTGCCTAGGAAATACCGCTACCAGCCCGCTTGATCCGGCACATCGAACGCATGCTCGATGTGCTCGATCTGAAATGAGGACTCAGCATCTCCCTGCACTAAGACCACATCGAATCGACAAACCCGGTCACTCAAATGGCGCTGGGCCAGATACTGTCCTGCCAGCCGGATCAGCTTGGCTTGTTTCCGCCGGTCTACTGCCAGAAGCGCACCGCCAAACGCTCCGGTAGTTCGTGCTTTGACTTCTACAAACACCAGAACACCGTGATCATCGGCTACCAGGTCAAGTTCGCCGATCGTGGTTCGAAGGTTCCGCTCCAGAATCGCATAGCCCTTCCGTCGCAAAAACTGTTCGGCACTCGTTTCACTGTCCCGACCGAATTGGTGGCGTGGATCACGCGTCGTCACCGGCATCCTCAGGGTCGCAATGACTCGAGTGCGGACACGCTCAACGCCGCCGACACAGGCGCAAAGGTTCGTCGATGGATCGGGGATGGGCCATACTCAGCCAGACGAGCCAAGTGTTCCTCTGTGCCATACCCTTTGTGCGACAAGAAATTATACTGCGGGTAAGCCACATGGAGCTGAATCATCAACCGATCCCGCGTGACTTTGGCCACAATCGACGCAGCCGCGATGGACAATGACAAGGCGTCGCCCTTGATGATCGCACGAATGGGCATCGCCATCCCTGCAAGTGACACGGCATCGATCAACACGTAATCAGGAGCGGGCGAGATTTCGGCGAGTGCCCGGCGCATCGCCAGCTTGGTGGCTTCAAGAATATTGATCCGGTCAATCTCTTCCGCCGTCGATGACCCGACGCCGACACAGACGGCCCGATCCATAATCTCGGCATACAGCCGATCGCGCTCGGATACGGATAGTTGCTTGGAGTCGTCCACCCCGACCAGGCGACAACGAACGGGAAGAATAACGGCAGCCGCAACGACCGGCCCCGCGAGGGGGCCCCGTCCGGCTTCATCGACGCCGGCGATGCGGCGATACCCGCATCGCCGGGCCTCTTGCTCAAATTCCTCGGTAGGTCCCAACCGGCATGTCCCCCGACTTACGAGACCGACTCAGAGGTACGGGAAGGACGGAATAACGGCCACCCGGTAAAGCCCTTAGGCCTTGGCAGGTTCTGCCGCTTTTGCAGCTGCTGCGGCCTTCCCCTCACCTACAAACTCGCGTTCCTCAACCTTTGCGAACTTGCCCTTCTTGGACCGGAGATAGTAGAGCTTGGCGCGACGCACGCGGCCTTGACGCACCACATCCACTTTAGTCACTATCGGCGAGTGCACCGGGAAAATTCGCTCGACACCGACGCCGTAGGAGACCTTGCGAACGGTAAAGGTTTCCGTGTTCAGGGTCCCTTTACGAGCGATCACCGCCCCTTCGTACACCTGAATGCGTTCCTTTTCACCTTCCACGACTTTTACATGAACCCGCACCGTATCACCCACTTCAAACTTCGGCGGCATGGCTTTGGTGAATGACTGCTGAAGACGTTCTAACCGATTCATGATGCTCTCCCTTTCCTTCCTTCAAACGGGCGTTGAGACAACGCCCTCGCTAATAATCTCGCTCAGTAACCGTTGATCTTCACGACTCAAACTGCGATCCCGGATGAGATCCGGACGCCGCGCATAGGTGCTGCGCAAAGCCTGCTTCCTGCGCCACAGGCGAATGGCTTCGTGATGCCCGGAGAGCAGCACGTCGGGAACCCCCATGCCCCGCACATCGGCAGGCCTGGTGTAGTGCGGGTATTCCAGGAGTGAATCAGAAAAAGACTCTTCGACCACAGACTCCGGATCACCCAGCACTCCCGGCACCAATCGAGTGGCGGCGTCAATCAAAACCAAGGCCGGCAATTCGCCTCCGGTCAAAATATAGTCGCCGACCGAAACCTCTTCCGGCTGGAGCGCCTCGCGAACCCGTTCATCAACTCCTTCATAATGTCCGCACAGGATGACGATCCGACGGCCCTCGGCAGCCAGACCCTTCGCATAGTCCTGGGTGAAGGTTCGCCCTTGAGGCGAGGGAAACATCAGACGGATCTCCTCCCCGCAAGACTGGGCCTGGGCGCGCAACGCATCCACCGCGCGCAGGATCGGCTCCGCCTTCATGACCATCCCCGCACCGCCGCCATAGGGAACATCGTCTGCAACCTTGTGGCGATCCATCGTGTAGTCACGAAGATTATGCGCCTGGATGGCCAGCAGCCCCTTCTCTTGCGCGCGCTTGAGCATGCTATGCCCCACCGCCTGCAGAATCATCTCGGGGAACAATGTCAGAACGTCGATGCGCAACACGTCACGCTCCCAACCCTTCGATCATGTGTACGGTCATCACCCGCTGCTGTAAATCAACGGCCACAACCAATTCTCGCGCTGCGGGGATGAGCGTTTCCTTGCTCCCGTCCTGCACCACAAACACATGATTGCCGGTTAATTCCCAGATGTCGGTCAACGTCCCGATACCGTTCCCCTGTTCATCCTGCACTCGCAAACCAATGAGATCGCATTCATAGTACTGCCCCTGCGGCAACGGGGGCGCACTGCCTTTCGGGATCTGAATCAACCCGCCACGCCACAGCCCGGCCTCCTCAGGGGAAGTCAGGCCTTCAAACGCGAGAATATACCCCTGCCCCGCAGGCCGAATATGCGTCACCCGCGTATCCCAGGTCTTGCCATTGGTCGCCAGGACACTCACGGCTCCCAATGACTCCAATCGACCGGGCACATCGCTGAGCGAACGGACTTTCACCTCGCCTCTGACCCCGAACGATCGTTCGATCCGCCCTACTGTTACCAACTCGACCGGCTCGGCCACCATGGTCGCTAGGCCTTCTTCTTCGCCGCTTTCTCTGCTTCAAATTGCTTCCAGAGACCGGAACGACGCAACAAGGTCCGTACGGTCACCGAAGGCTGGGCTCCATGATGCAACCAGGTCAACACCCGATCCTGCTTCACTTCTGGAAGGCCCTGTTCCTTGAGCGGGTCGAAAATGCCGAGAATTTCCAGGAACCGCCCGTCGCGGGCCT
>JACOEJ010000033.1 GCA_024998645.1 Nitrospira sp. | reverse complement strand
CGGTCTTTCAAGTCACTGAGTTCTTGATCGATATGTCGTTGCATGGTGCGAACTCCGATTATTACCCGAAACGACCGGTAACATAGTCTTCCGTCAGTTTGACGGATGGATTGGTAAACATCTTCTCAGTACGATCGAACTCCACCAAGCGCCCCTCATACATGAAGGCCGTGTGGTCCGAGACTCGCGCCGCCTGCTGCATATTGTGCGTCACGATGACGATCGCGACTTTCTGCTTCAGTTCTGTGACCAGCTCCTCGATGCGCGAGGTGGCCGTCGGATCGAGCGCCGATGTCGGCTCATCAAACAAGAGGAGTTCAGGACTGGTCGCCAGAGCCCGGGCAATACACAGGCGTTGCTGTTGCCCGCCCGAGAGATTCATCGCGGATGCCTGGAGACGGTCTTTGACTTCTCCCCATAACGCCGCCTCATGCAGCGCCCGCTCAACCACTATATCGAGATCGGCCTTCGACGACACGCCCCTGATACGCATCCCATACGCGACATTTTCATAGATGGACTTGGGAAACGGGTTGGGCTTTTGAAACACCATTCCGATGCGCATCCGTACCTCGATCGGATCCACCTCAGGCCCAACGATATTCACACGGTCCGGATACAGGATGACGGCCCCTTCGTAGCGATTTCCTGGATAGAGGTCATGCATGCGGTTGAAACAGCGCAAATAGGTGGTTTTCCCGCATCCGGACGGCCCGATCAGCGCCGTCACACAGCGGTCGTAGACGGGGAGGGAGAGGCCATGAAGCGCCTGCGCCCGGCCATAAAAGAAATTGAGCCCCTGCGACTCCGCTTTTAACACCGTTTGCGACACATCCAAGGCTTTCATATCATCACCAGTGAATCCGTTTTCTGAAACGCGCCCGAATGACGATCGCCACCGCGTTCATCGCCAGGCTCATGGCCAATAAGATCAGACCGGCCGCAGCCGCATTCACGTGAAACTCTTCTTGCGGTCGGGACACCCAATTGAACATTTGAATCGGCATCACCGTAAAGGGATCAAACAACCACTCGAACGAGACAAACGGGAATTCTCCCTGCCACGGCGGGTGGGGGAGAAAGGCGATGAACGACAGGGCCCCGACGGTGATCAGCGGCGCCGTCTCGCCGACGGCGCGCGAGAGCGCCAGGATCATGCCTGTCAGAATCCCGCCCATCGAATAGGGCAGGACATGATCCCGCACGGTCTGCCACTTGGTGGCGCCGAGCGCATAGGCCGCTTCTCGCACGGCAGGAGGGACCGATCGAATTGCCTCGCGGGTCGCAATGATGACCATCGGGAGAATCAACATACCCAGGGTCAGCCCGGCCGTCAGGAAGCTTTGCCCCAAGTGCAGCTCATAGACCAGCAGCCCGAGAGCCATAAGCCCGTAGACGATCGACGGCACGCCAGCCAGATTGGCGATGTTGATTTCGATCACGTCGGTCAACCAGCTTTTCCCGGAATATTCTTCCAGATAGATGGCGGCTCCGATCCCCAATGGAATGGCCGCCAGCGCCGTGACCAACATGACCAGGATGGTGCCGATCCAGGCGGTCAGAATGCCGGCTTGCGCAGGAAACCGCGACGGGAAGGACGTGAGGAATTGCCAGGACAAGCGGCCGCCCCCATCAGCCGTGAGTTGCCCTACCAGGGCGAATAGGACGAGAAGGGCGACGCCCATCACGAACAGTCCTTCGAACGCAAAGAAGCGATCGAGGCCCTTGCGCCGCATGATGCGACGTTGCAAGGCGGTGGACTTAATATACTTGGCGATACCGCTTTTTAAGCGCATGGCCTGCAATGTTAAACAAGAGGGTGATCAATAAGAGCATGAGCCCCGTGGCGAAGATCGTCTGATAGCCCACGCTTCCGTGCGGCAGGTCACCTAGGCTGACCTGCACAATGTACGCGGTCATCGTCGCCGCCGGTTCCAGCGGATTCAGGGTCAGCGTTGGTTGCATCCCCGCGGCAATGGCTACCACCATCGTTTCTCCGATAGCCCGGGAGACGCCCAACACATAGGCGGCCGTAATGCCGGACAAGGCTGAGGGGAAGACGACGCGTAGCGCCGTTTGCATACGGGTGGCGCCCAAGGCAAAGGCTCCTTCGCGCAGGTAGACCGGAACCGCTCGCATGGCATCCTCGCTCACGGAGCTGACATAGGGAACAATCATGAAGCCGATCACGAGCCCGGCGCTCAGCATGTTGAAGCCTGGAAGGTCAGGCCAGATTTTTTGCAATGTGGGTGTCACGAACAACAGCGCAAAGTATCCGTACACGACGGTGGGCACAGCGCTGAGCAACTCCAAAACCGGCTTCACACATTCTCGCACCGAACGCGAGGCATACTCGCTCAGATAAATAGCGATCAGGCTGCCCATCGGAATCGCCACGAGTAAGGCCACCGCCGTCGTCACGAGCGTTCCGGACACGAGGGAGAGAATTCCGTAATGCGCGTCGGCAAACAACGGGGTCCATTGGCGGTCTGTCAGAAAATCCACCACGGAAACCTGTTGAAAGAAGTGGAACGACTCGTAGGCCAGCACGCCGACAATCCCGAGCGTAATCGCCACCGAGGTGAAGGCAGCCAGCTGCAAGAGCAGCTCGATCGCTTTCTCCTTGAGACGGGGAACAAGTCGAGGGGCGAGACTCCTGACGACTGTCTTCTTCTCGACCGGGACCTCGGCGATGTGAACCTCCATGGTGTCCATCCCCTTGCTCCTTAGAGTGTCGCTTCGCGTCGGAGCAGGTCTTCGATCTTCATCCCGATCGTCGAGCCTCCTTGAAACGCGGTCCCGTGTCGTCCATTCTTAAAATGCTCACCGGCCAATGCATAGGCTTGCGGCGGCAGCGGCACATACTTGACTTGGGGAGCCAGCACCGGCACTTGCGCCAGATAAAACTCGACAAACCGTTTCACTTCAGGCCTGGCCGCTGACTTCGTGCTCACATAGATGAACAGCGGACGTGACAGCGGCTGGTAGGAACCGTTTTCGACCGTCTCGCGCGACGGACTCACCGGCCCATGACCGCCGTCGATGGAGACCGCTTTCAATCGTTTCTTGTTCGGTTCGTAATAGGCGAAGGGAATGTAACCGAGCGCCTGTTTGTCATTCGCAATACCCTGGACCAGCGTATTGTCGTCTTCACTGGCCGTAAAGTCACCGCGGCTGGATTTGGCTTTTCCGACCACCGCTTCAGTGAAGTAATCGAAGGTGCCGGAGTCGGATCCGGCGCCGAACAGTTTCAGCGGCTGATCAGGCCAGGTCGAACGGATCTGGTTCCACTTGGTCACCCGCCCTTGCGCAGAGGGTTCCCACATGGTTTTCAATTCCGCCACCGTGATGGAGTCCACCCAGGTTGCTTGCGGGCTCACGGCAATGGTCAGGGCATCGAAGGCGATCGGCAATTCGTAGAATTGGACTCCGCCGGCACGGCAGGCTTCTATTTCGCTGCTGGAAATAGGACGCGAGGCATCCTGCACATCGATCTCACCGCGACAGAATTTTTTGAAACCGCCGCCGGTTCCAGAAATGCCGACCGTCACACGAACCGAACCTCTCGTCTCTTTCTGAAACTCCTCGGCCACCGCTTCCGTAATAGGGAACACCGTGCTCGATCCATCCACTTTAATGAGTGCGGTGGACTCTGAGTGCACCAGCTCAGATGACCACAGGCCGACTGTCGCAAGAGCCGGAACAAGGATGGCGACTAACCCGAACAACCTCAATCTCTGCATAATATTTCTCCCAGTTTGCCTACTGATGATAATTGCGAGGGGCTCAGCCTATTGACCGACACCACAATCGATTATCACCGTACGCCTGAATGTTTCCGATGAGGTTACAGGTCTGTTAACACCGTGTTAACTTCTCTCCTCCCGACCGTTGGACCTTCCGGGTTTCGCATCCCTTTGAAATGGGAGGCAGACGGATTTTTAACAATCCTGTAACATGCCGGCAATTGTCCCGTGATCCCTTCATGAGAGAACAGGCTCGCCATCATGAAGCGATCAACATTCAACCGAGGGGGTACGTCGAGATGAGAGGACTTCAAAGGACAGTCCATATTGCAGCCATTCTGACTGCCATGGCTCTGGCCATGCCACAGTCAGAGGCGCGCGCCGCAGAGCCGCGGCGCTCCCAGGATCAGGGCGGATCACCCGTCGCCATCGCGCAGGCCACGACGACATCCACACCCGAAGGACAAGGGTCGGCGCCGGCGAGGGAATTACCGCCCGGCGGAACCTCCATCGAGGATCTGCTCCTGCAAAAGGGCACCATTAGTATGGATGAGTGGATTCAAATCCGCGCCGAGCAGGAATACAAAGTCGCCGATCAATCACGCCGGATCGATTCGCTGGAAGAATGGAAGGGGAAGACCGAACTACTTCCGCTGCTCCGGGACAAGGTCAACTTCGGACTCAATGCCTTGCAATTCCTCTACGGCCACGTCAATGCCAGAGTACCGGAAGGGCGGAACCAGGACAGCTTGTCCATCCGCCGTTCAGAGTTGCTGTTCTGGGGAAAGATCAGCGACACAATCCCCCGCTGGCATGCGTTGATGGAGTTTCAAAGCATCAATCTGACCAGTAACACCCCGACCAGCGGCGCCTCGACACCGACGTCGGCGACGTTCTTTCGTGAAACCTATATCGATGTGCGGCCCGTCCAGGCCTGGGCGCCGAATCTCAATATGATCCGGCTCGGTATCTTCCGGATGCCCTTCGGTATCTTCACCGAGACCTCCGGAGGTCTGCGAGATGTGATCAGTTCTCCCTATCTGACATCAATCGGCGGAGGCGGTGGACCGGGGCAAAACAAGAACGGCACCGGCGGAGCGATTGAGTTCATCCAAGAGCGCGACTATTTTGCCGATGTGCGCGGGAAAATCGCCAATCGCCTGGAATATGTGGTCGGCGTGATGAACAACAATAACTATCAGGCCAACAGCCTGGTCAGCACCACATCGGGGCTCGGCGGTGGCAATCAACCCAAGGCGTTTTACAGCCGGGTCCGTTTGTTTGGAAACGACGTCTCGTTCGTAAGCTTCACGACCATTCAAGGCCACTCCAACAACGCCGGCACGCTGATTAACGGACGCGGCAAAGGTTCCTTCGACCGGTATGGCATCGATGCGCGATACACCTCGAAACTTCTGCCTGGATTCATGGTACAGGGCGAATATTGGCAAGGGCATGATGGCGCCAATGCCACGACCGTTGGAACAGCGGCGAACGGCGATTGCGCCAGCGGCTGCGGAGGGTCCGGCGCGCCGGGGATGACCCGACGCACCTGGTATGTGCTTGCCAAGTACCTCATCACCAGCGGGCCGCTCGAGAATTTCGAGCCGACCTTTATGTACGAGCAGTTTGATCCGAATACCAGTATGGGCAACGACATGTACACCAGATCGATCGTGGGGCTCACCTATTACTTCGAAAACTTCCCGCCGAAGATTCAGTCGAAGCTGCAGTTCAACTATGAGTTCCGGCATCACTCGGGACTGGGCACCGGGCCCAACACGCCGGCATTCGACTCCAAAGCGGATCCCTTTGCCCAGAATGCGTTCTTTGTGCAATTCCAGGTTCGCTTTATGTAGCCGCGGTAGGCGTTCACCTCGACCATTGCATTCTGACTTGTCTCGGAGTAAGGAGGAGCGATATGAAGACGTTGACCAAGAGTCTCATGGTGCTGATCACCACCACGCTGGTGGCCTGTACAGCACCGAGTATTTTTTCGCCGGAAACACTCAAGGGCGTGGATCCGAACTTTGATTTCGCTCACTGGCGGATGGTGCCGAACCAGGCCGACGCGAAAAAGATTCAACTCGGCGGGCGGATTGTCCAAGCGGAAACGAAGGGCGACAGCATCACCATTGTGACGGCCCAGCTTCCTATCGTCCAACATCCCGCCTATGGCCCCAAAGACACGGGGAAGCGCAGCGGGGAGTTTGCCATCGTCTATCAGGGCAAGATTGACCCCTCGTTCCTCCAGCCCGGCAACCGCATTATGGTAGTGGGCACGACACATGCCCCGCGAGTGGTGTCCGTTGATGACCTTCCCAAGAGTCTTCCCACGGTTCTAGCGGCCTGTGTCCATCTCTGGAAAACCGGGGGAAGAGATATTGCTGATTTCCCATCCTATGGCGCAGGCTATGAAACCTTGGAAGAAGATACCTTCTGTACCTCGACCAAGTAGCGGGAGTTGACGCCATTCGTTTCTCGATACCGACCAGAGCGCTAGGCATCAGGATGATCCTCCGGGCTAGCGCTCTGGCCCTCGTCGTCATCAGCCTTGCCGCCTGCGGGCATGACGCGTCGCTCCAACGAGAGACCTCCGCCGGAGGCCTCGTAACATTTTCTATCCTCACCGAGTCCGATGTGTTTTCCTCTCCAGGACGGCATGACGCACAACGCATCATGCAGGACAAATGTCCATCCGGCATTCATATCGTCAAAGAGGGAGAAGTCCCGAAGGTCAGCAAATCCGCTGATCGGGCCTGGGGCCCACAGATTGGGGCCGATCGCATATGGGGGATTCAATTCACATGCAAATAAACAGATCTACAGGCCGCCTGTTGCTCTCATGCTCGCTCCTGCTCGGCGCACCCGCCCTCTCCTCTTGCAGCCTCTTTTCCTCGGCAGAACGCGTCGTCTACGACCAGCAAGGGATTCGTATCGGCCTTGAACCGGATCCGACGCTCTCGCGATCCGAGACACTCACTCTCAATCACCATCCGGCCGAAATGACCGCGACAGAACTTGAAACCTTGCTCCAAGTCATCCAGGTGAGCGGGTGGAGCGGGACGATCGTCGGCATGTTGAGTAACCCTCACCCGGTCCCTTTGTTTCCGCCCAAGGAGCTGGCGATGATTTCCGGGCAGCTGGCAACGGCGCTCCGGCAAGCCACACCGACTGAACGGGTCTTCTTCTCACTGCCGAAGCCGGACGTAAGCTATAGCGAGGATCGCACGGTCGGATCGTTATTCCTGAGAGGCCGGTACCTGCACGTCGTTGTTCAGGATCATTCGTCTTTTATCCAGGCAGACACCGGAGGGGGAGAGCTCAAAGACCTTCGTGACACGAAAGGGATGAAACTTTGGGTGACGGGCCCCGCGCAGGCTGCCATGGTCCCGGATTCGGAAGAGCCCCGATGGGCCCCCTTCGAGGCCGTGCATCTGTCACTGAACGTCAAAGACGTGTTAGCGCAACGCGCGACGCCATCGCCGGCTCGCGCAAGCCGGGCCGGGGCCGAGCTGCCGCCTGCAGCTCTTCAGAAGACCGGACCGGCTGCTGGACCATCCGACGAATTACAACTTCAAATCCGGGAGCTGACCAGCTCGAATCTGGAACTCCGCAGCCGTCTTGATGATCAGAAGAAGAAGATGGAAGAGCTGAATACCCAAATGGAGCGGCTGCGTCTCGAACTTGATCAGGCCAAATCCAAGAAGCAGCCATCTCGCAAACTTCCCTCGCCGTAACCAGAAGCAACGTCTCCGTCCTACGCTCTACCGGATCGTCGGGGCAGGGGACGAAAGCTCTCCTGCCACGGCACTCTTCGCCGCTTCCCCCACAGGTAAGGGGAAGAATCCGGCCTTCGAAACCGCTTCCTGTCCTTCCTGCGTCATGATGAACTTCAGGAATTCCTGCGCTGCGGCAGGGAGTGAGGCACCCGGAGCCTTATCGATGTAGAGGTACAGCACCCGCCGCAAGGGATAGGTTTGATCAGCCACGGTTGACGCAGCCGGCGTCACAAACGGCATACCGGCTGCTTCTGCAAGGGGGACAACCCGGACGCTGGAGGACTGCAGCCCTAATCCGCTGTAGCCGATCCCGAGTTGGTCTCGGCCCAAATCCAGAATGACGGATGCCGCACCCGGATCTTCGTGGAGACCGGGTAGGAATTCGCCACCCGCCAGGCAATGCTCCTGAAAGAACGCCCTGGTCCCTGATTTGCGGTCACGCCCGTAGAGCTGAATCGAGGCCTTATCCCATCCATCAGTCAGTCCAAGCTGACCCCATTGGGTAATGGCTGATTGATAACCACGCTTGCGAGTCGATGAAAACATGGCATCGACCTGATCGAGCGTCAATCCCGAGACCGGGTTATCCTTGTGCACATAAAGCGCCACGGCATCGACGGCCACTGGCACCGCCGTCGGTTCGTAACCATGCTGCTCAACAAATTCCTTCACTTCTGCGTCAAAGAGTTCTCGTGATGTCGTAATCATCTTGAAGCTTCCGGCACGCTCTTCCTGCAACATCACCTTGCCGGTTTTGCTGAGCGGCGGCTGAAGAAATTCGGCCACGGCCTTCGTGGAACCGCCGCCCTTCACATCAATCGCCACCTTCGGCTGTCGACGCTGAAACTCCATCGTCAAACGGCTCATCAGCGGATACATGGTTTCAGATCCTTGTATCTTGAATGTCCCGACAATTTGAGTCTGAGGATTGTAATGGGCCAACGCGCTATCAACCGTCGCAGCAGCCATCGGGCCACTGACTTCGGCATAGGATTGATCATCTGCATATCCGTAGTGAATCGCCGTCATCATGAGAAACCCCATAGCCCACGCCCTACGATGTAGTGTCATCCTAAATTCCTCCGTATATTGAGTTCACCGCACCCTACACCCACAATAATAACGGGGTATAATTTCCGGACAGTAACCTCAATGTTACAGAATTGTTAACTTTGTCTCAGGAATGGTGATTTATCGAACGGGATCAAACAGGGATTTAGTAGACCCGCAGATACTTCACCGTGCTCTCACCCTTGTTCGCGTCGCGCTGGAGCACCACCCAGGCGGTTTTCGTCACATCGTTCACGTTGATGGCCAACCGGGCTGAAAAGAACTCGCTCTTTACATCGTACCCGCTTTGAGTCGCGCGCAATTTGGCGCCGATTTCCTGAAAGCTGCCGATGCGATCGAGATCTTCCTTCTTCTTATAGGGCCGCCCTTGGATAATTTCTGCCGCCATTGATTGCGTGATTGCCGGATCCAGGGCTTGAATCACCAAGGGGTCCGCCGTATTCAGATTGACCAGCGCGCCGCCTTCCTGAGGAAACACCGTCACATACCGCGAAAGCCGGTCGGCAATGTCCGGTGTAAAACCCTTGATCAGCCGCAAATCGCCCGGACCTGACAGCGGCGCATTGGCCGCGCGATAGGGCGGACGCTGCGATTGATAGTACAGACTTTCCGCTCCGGCCGGCTCCTGGTTTTCATCCTGATCCACCCAATCGACTACCGCATCCACCAGATCAGGGCTGAGCTGAAGCAATTCAAAGAGCCGTTTGAACCGATCAATCTTCGCTTTCTTCTGAATGGCGTCGCCGGCAACGGCGGCCAGATCGTTCAAATTGAGCTTGCCCCGCTCATCCTCGATCTGCGCGCTCAGAAAGCCATCGCCGATCGCATAGTTCTTGATCGGCATCGCCCAAAGATCGGTCGGCGAGTCGTACGATTCGCCCGCCTTTTTATCATTGAGAAAATCCTGTTGGAGGATGGCGCGAGCCGCCTGAATGGCAGCCCTGGTGAGGGTGTGCGCTTTGAAGCTATCACGAAAGGCGGCTGCATCGCGGTATTCGCGCCGGGCCTCGCCGTCGAATTCGAGAATCAGGGCAACGAGAAGGGACAATATGAGCAGAGCGAGAAGGAGCGCAACGCCGCGTTCATCATCCTTTTGCATAGCTGACCACTCGAACAGTGGCATCAAGATTCACGGGATTATCGAACTTCGGGCGTATTTGCAGATGCCTGACTTGCAGATCATACGGGGCCTGGTCAATCGCCAGCAGAAGCGCCATCAAATCCGGCAGTTGAACGCCATCCAAGCGGAGGTCGACCGCGGTTTCTTGATACCCTTGCGCCAGGGCCTGCACTTGCGGCTGCATGCCGGCAATCCGCTCACGCACATGGGCCTGGTTCGCCGCGTCCTCGATGAATGCCAGCAGGGAGAAGCCCGCATCGGTCACCGGCATCCGTTGTTCCGCACGGGTCAGCCGCGCGCGCTTGTTCGCATAGTCGGCACCCAATGCCGCCAGCTCGCTGCTCTCTCGTTGCTTTTTGGCGGCCTGACGGTCCAAGCGATCCATGGTCGTCAGCAGGGGATCAACGACCAGCGCGAACAGCAGGCTGGCCACAACCACGACACCGCCGACCGACAAGATCGTGCGTTCGCGCGGAGCCAGTTGAGTCCACCGTTCACGCAATTGGTGCATCATGGCTGTGCCACCGTCGCGTTCATGCGAAACACCACCTGATTCGATGACGCGCCCACCCGGGTTTCGCTCACGGCCACATCCTTGAATGTTCCGCCGGCCGAATAGGTCTGCTTGATCTTCTCCACGGCTTCAAATGAGGTCGTCTCGCCTTCGAGCAATACCATCGGGCCTTCGACGGTCAGATCTCGTATTTTGACGGAAACGCCGGCCGGCATCTGCTTCATAAATGCCGCCATCGTGGCCAGCACATGCTGCTGCGAACCATCGACAATGGCAAGCGCCTTGTCGACAGCGGCAATGCGAAAACGGGCCTGATCCATTTCTTCACCCGGCGCAGCCCCCGGCTCAAAAAGTTGCGCATAGTGACTCTGAAGAGCGCCCTTCAGCTGAAGCACTCGCTGGTCTTTCAGATAGAGATGCGTCAAACCGTCCGCCAGAGCCAGTGCTCCCAGCACCACGGCTCCCACCAATGCCAGCCGCTTATCCCGCGCCGAAGTCAGGGACTGCGGGGCGTTCGCGTCTGAGACGGCCTTCAAATCGAGAGCGAGACCGGCCGGCGTCGGCTTGAAGCGCCACTTCGGCCTGATCAGTTTCGGATGGATCGCCAATCCGAAGGCGATTGAAAACGCACGCGGGCTGTTCAACCCGAACCCCTGCCGCGGACCGACCGGATAGAGCCCCAATTGATGCGCGACATATCCGCCGATCTCTCTGAGCTTTGCGCCTCCGCCGGACACCCAGCAGTGGGTGAGACGCCCGCGCTCGGTCCCTTCGTAGCCCTGGATCGTGACGCGCAGTTCTTTGAGCAGCGGCTCCAGCCAGGCATCGACCTGTTGGACATTCAAGCTGCGCTTGCGCCGTTCTGCGTCGGCAAAACTACAGGCATGCCGCACCGCCAACGCATGAGTCAGGTGATTGCCGCCCCATAAAATAGTCCGCAAGACCACGGGGCGCCCTTCGTGCACCAAACAGATGGTAGTCTTGGACGCGCCCACATCAATGATGGCCAGATCGTGTGGAACGTGGCCGCCTTCCTGTTGAAGAAATTGCGTGACGGAATACAGGGCCATGGCATCGACATTGATCGCGGCCGGTTCAATATCGGCCTGGGCGAGAAAGCGCAGATGTTCGGCCACTTTATCCCGCGGAGCCGCCGTGACCAGCACGTCAGACCCTTTGGTAATCCGCGACATCCCTTCGGCGGTGAGCCCGGGCGGAAGCACGACGCTTCCGATCGCCAGCTCATCCACCGGCATCGGGATCAGATTTTCCACTTCAAAGGGAACGACCTGTGACAGTTTCTCCGCATCTTTGAACGGGAAAGAGAGCGTGCGCACGAACAAATCCTGGCAGGGGATCGCCGTCACCAACCGATCCGTGGCATAGAGCCCGTTGTGCCAGAGAAAGCCGCGCAACGATTGCACCCGTCGCGCCGGCTCAATATCTTCCGGATGCGAAAACGGCAGGGGCTGGTGGAAATACTCGATCGTTTCACGACCGCTCAGCCGGCGGCGAAACCGCACGGCCTTCAGGCCGGTCTGGCCGATATCCAAGCCCACACATTCGGTGGCAATACTCATGCAGTCTGAATTCCTCTCAAGGTCACGTGCTACTCTACAACGCCACCCGGGCCTGCGCAAATGTTCCTAACACTTTGAACGTAAACGGCGTTCCGGGCGGCAAGGGCGGAATACCCAATCCGGGAGCCTTGGCCGCAAATCCCACTCCGGGAATTACCGTCAACGACAACGCCAACTGACTCTGTTGTATGGGTTGCTGCATTGTAACCGTTCCCTGCCCGGAAAACGACCCATCGATTCCGTCGCCCTTGAGTTCGGTTACTTCACAGATCTGCTCCCGGCACGCCAGGCTGAGCGATAGGCTGCTGAAGGCCAACGCCAGGATCCGACCATTGCCCACGGGAATGTGATCCAGCAGGAGATCCTTGGCATCCGCTTTCCATGTGCCCTCGCCGAATGAGGCTGGTCCGGCGGTCGCGGTGCGATCGAGACGATGCGTGAACTCCCCGGTCATAGTGCCACGTGCCACATAGGGACGAATCACCTTCGAAAGATCGAGCTTCTGAATCTTGCCAACCATGGCCACAGGGCCCGTCATGGACCAGGAAGCGGCGGTCACAGTCAATTTGACCGTGCCCTGGGTCGCGGTGGCTTCGTCGATCTGCGCAGCGAGATCCAGTGTGACCCCGCCGGTCAATAACCGCCAGAGCCCCATTTGGGCCCGCACCAGACCCAGCTGCAGGGGAGACCAGTCGGTTTTGGTCAAACTCATCTGCCGCCATTCAATCGCCGCCGGAAACCCGATCGCCCAGTCCGCCGCGCGCACCTCCATCCCGGTAGCTCGTTGCAGTTCCCCAATGATTCTCGTCTGCAAGGCCCCATAGGGAAACGTGAGGGCCATTGAGAGAAACAACAGTCCACATCCAAAAACCATCCACAGCAGCGGGGCCTTCCAAGCTGAGAGATCCTTCCCGGGCCACACCATTAAGAGACTCCCACCGTCACCCATTCACGAATGGTATAGGGTTCGGCATCGGGCTCTTGGAAGGTGATTTCCAGCAGCAGCGCCGTCGGCAACGGTCCGGTTGAGCTCCATTCGTCCAGCCACACCTGGCCTTGCCGGCTATAGTAGCGAACGTTGAACCCCTTCACCTTCGTCGCCAGATTGACCTGATCGACTGAATCATCGGTGAGCCCATAGAGATTGCGCCGGACGAATCGAATCAAGCGATCACCTTCGCGCGTGTAAATCACGCGCAAGATTTCGCTCTCCCGCGCGGCCTGTACGCCGAATCCGTCCCCCCTCGTCACAAAGGCCAGTGTATCGGCTGACTGGCCGTCTTGTGTCCCGTTCAGACCGACCCAGGGGAACGTCGTTTCTTTGACGCCGATCGTGAGTTCCTCGGCCATCAGCCGTAATACGCGCCGAATCGTCTGCTCCCGAGAGGCCGCCGCTCGACCGGCATCCACGACCTGCGTCGTGGTGAGTAAGGATCCGAACACAATCGCTCCCAAGGTTGCGAGCAGCGCAATCGCCAACAGCGCTTCGACCAGCGTGAATCCGCCTTCGCTTCTAAGTGGAAGAGACCTGCCGTTGGTCTGGAATGTCAGGGCACGATCCCGCAGATCGCTCAAAACGTTCTTCCGTCTCACCCACCCAACCCCGGCGCGCCAAGACGCGCCGCTCCACAGGCAAGACCGCAGCAAGCGAAAGAACGAGGCATACCCTCTGGGGTACGTTGAGAGCTTGAGCGCCGAGAGAACGCCGCTGGAGGACGTTTTCAGCATTCCACTAGAATGCGAGGCCGGCAAAGACATAGGTACTCACTTCCAAGGTTTCATCCTGCGGGCCGCGGGGCCAGGAGATCTGGATCTTGACTTCGCGAATGAGTTCCAGCGGCGTCGGGATAATGCTGCGCTTCCAGCGATACCCGGGCGCACGATTGGTTTCCGTGATCGACGAGAGAACCCCGGGTGCCGGCGTCTGAAACTCGCCCGTCGATTCACCAATGGGAAACGAACCCGAGAGTTCTGTTTCCAACAGTTTTTCTTGCGCCAATAGCGTAGCGGTCGTCAGCTCCATGGATCGGGATTGCAGTTCCAAATCGAAATTCCGCAGACCCAATAGCACAGGGAGGGCAATTGCAAGAATCGCAACGGCCAGCAACACCTCCAGCAAACTAAATCCGCGTTCGTCTTGGGGTTGGTAGGGCCGCATGGGGTGTGATTGGCGTTAGGGCTTGAGCAGGCCGGCCTGGTTCCCGGCAGTCACCGTCGTCGTCGGAACCAACAGGGTCTTGACCCGATCAGGAATGGACGCCAGCCGCTGAGGCTCAATGCGCTCATCACTGGTGCGGATCGCTCCGGTGGCGGATTCGACGACGATGGCCAACACATTGTTACCGGCATCGGTCAGATGCAGAACCGCTTCATCGATCCGGCCGTTGGGATACAGCGTCAGGTCGAGGCGACCGGCTGTCCGCTTGATCGAGCCGGAAGACGCATCGGCCAGACGGATGGTCTCCGGAAACACGCGCGGGGTTTCCCAGGCGGCATCCAGCAAGGGCTTCTCCTCTTTCCCTTCGATAGTCTTCGCCCAGTATTGGCTTTGATCCAGGTCCAGATAGAGCTTGACCGGTTTCTGCGTGCTCATGGCGATCCCTTGGAGGGTCCGCAGCGCTCCGATGAATTTCCGACCAGTCGACGCCAAATCGTCGTTCAAGTTGATGCGTGGAATCACGATCCCCAACATCGCCACAAATAGAAACATGACGATGATCATCTCCAGCAGCGTGAAGCCCAGGGTGGAGCCGAGAATGCCAGTATCGAGGTCAAGGTTGAGCGGAATCGGGCGTGGACGGTTGGAGCTGCGAGGCAATTGCCCGGCGCTTCCAACCTCTAACCTCCAACCTCCAACCCTCATGAACACTCTACCCTCCAACTTCCTGCCTCCAACCTCTCACCTCAATCCTCCAGCGAATGTTCTAGTCCTTTTCCAGATTCCAATTCGTAATGTCCGCATTCACGCCTTCTCCGCCGACCTCACCATCGGTGCCGAGCGACATGATTTCGTAGTCGCCCTTGGGGCTGGGGCTCAGATACTTATAGGGATTGCCCCAGGAATCTTCCGGCAGTTTCGGCAAGTACCCGCCGACTTTCCATTTTTTCGGGATGACACCCACTGTGGGCTTCTCCACCAGCGCCCGCAAACCTTGCTCACTCGAAGGATAGACGCCGTTGTCGAGCTTATACAGTTGGAGCGCTCCTTCGATGTTTCGGATCTGCACTTTCGCGGCCGTCCGTTTGGCATCGTCAGTACGCCCCATGATCCGCGGGACGACCAGCGCCGCCAGGATGGCGAGAATCGCCACCACCACCATGATTTCAATGAAGGTGAAGCCGCGCTCACTGCGGAGGATACGGCGTGACGGGTCATGGGTGATGGATGCTGCGGGGCGACTCGTAACCCGGAGGTTCTCGTTCCACATCGTCCATGCACGCTCACACTGCTTTCTTCCACTCATCGAATACCTCCCGTTAAACTCATCACACATCACCGTTCACCGGCCTACCGCACCATCTGACCCATTTCAAAGATCGGCAGCAAGATGGCCACGACAATAAAAAACACGATGACGCCCATGACTAAGATCATGATCGGTTCCAGGAGCGATGTAAACCGGGTGATGACCCGCTCCACTTCGCCGTCGTAAATCTGGCCGATGCGCCGCAGCATTTCTTCCATTTCACCGCTGCGCTCCCCGACGGCGATCATATGCGTCACGAGCGACGGGAATTGGCCGCTGCGCTTGAGCGGATCCGCAATCGTTTCACCTTCCCGGATATTCTGCCTGGCGCCTTCGACCGCTTCCTCCAGGACCCGATTGTTCATCACGCGCTTCGAGACATCCAAGGCATCCAGCAACTGCACGCCGCTCGACAACATCGTCGCTAGGGTGCCGGTGAGTCGAGAGATCGACACCATGCGCGCCACGTCTCCGATCAGGGGAATGCGGAGGATCAGTCGATCAGCAACCGTGCGCCCTGCTTCGGTCCGGATGAATCGGCGGATAAGCAGCCCGCCGCCCACTACTGCCAGCAGCATGAGCGGCCAGTAGGTGGAACAGAAGCGGCTGATCGTCATGAGCACCACCGTCGGGAAGGGGAGCGCCGCTTTCATACTGGCGAAGACCGCCGTAATCTTCGGAACCACAAAGGTCATCAGAAAAAACAGGACACCCACGCCGACAATCAGCATCAAGGCGGGATAGAGAATGGCATTGGTGACTTTGTTCCGGAGCGCCTGTTGTTTTTCAAGAAACTCGGCCAGACGAAAAAGAATCTGGTCCAGCGCGCCGCTCGTTTCACCCGCCCGTACCATATGAACATAGATCTGGGAAAAGTCTTTGCCGTAGGATTCCAGCACGCTGCTGAGCGCTTTTCCTGCACGCACTTGCTCGCGCACATCTGCGAGCAATGCTTTTGCGGGCTTCTTTTCAGATTGGTCGATCAAGACCCCCAACGCTTCGACCAGAGGAAGCCCGGCGACCAGCAGCGTCGCAAACTGGCGGGTCAGCATGGCCAAATCGGGTGCCGACAGAACCTGAGATCTCCCGAGCGGAGCCGAGATGGCGACGCGATCATACGCCAACCCCCGGCCGGTGGCTTGCCCCTGCTCAACGACGTCGGTGGGGAACACTCCGTCTTTGCGGAGCTTCAGGCGGGCAACCTTCACGCTCTCAGCATCGACGATGCCCGCAGCGGATCCGCCGTCACTCTTATACCCGCGGTATTGATAGACCGGCATGGCAGGTCAACTCCTAAAACACCGGCGCGTGAGATACCCAAGAGCGCCGCGGCGCAGAGTGTTTGAGGTTTGAGGTTTGAGGTAGGACGCGAGCAGATTTGGTTCTGTTCCGGCCTCAGACCTCAAACTATACGCCTCAAACATCTTCTGCTCGATCTCAGCCTTCACCCTCAAGCCTCCACCATCTTGCTAGAGCTCAATCTCCTGCTGCGTTATCCGCATCACTTCTTCGGTCGTCGTCACACCCTGAGCCACCTTCATCGCGCCTTCCTGCTTCAACGTGATCATGCCTTTAGCGATGGCCGCCTGTTTGATCGCCGATGAATCGGCCTTGGCACCGATGAGTCGGCGCACTTCGTCATCGAGTACGAGCAACTCATAGATACCCGTACGGCCGCGGTACCCTGTTTGCGAACAGTTCGGACAGCCGGCACCACGGTAAAACGTAAAGGGCCCCTTGCCATCCAGTCCAAGACGGCTAAGTTCATCGACGGTGGGTCTGTACGGTTTCTTGCAATCAGGACAGATTTGTCGCAGCAATCGCTGCGCGAGCACAGCCATGACCGAGGAAGCCACGAGAAACGGCTCGATCCCCATATCGATCAATCGCGTTGCGGCACTGGCCGCATCGTTGGTATGCAGCGTGGAAAATACCAAATGGCCCGTGAGGGAGGCGTGAATTGCGATCTCCGCCGTCTCACGATCGCGGATTTCTCCGATCATGATGACGTCGGGATCCTGGCGCAGAATCGAACGCAGGCCGGCGGCGAAGGTGAGATTGATCTTGGGATTGACCTGCATTTGCCCGATCCCGAGTAACTGATATTCGACCGGATCTTCGACCGTAATGATGTTTTTATCGGGCGCGTTGATCTGGCTGAGGGCCGCATAGAGGGTGGTCGTCTTGCCGCTTCCTGTCGGGCCCGTGACGAGGATAATGCCGTGAGCCAGCTGAATGAGTTGCTGGATGGACGAGAGCCGGTCGGTTGAAAATCCCATCTCCGTCAGGTTCAGGAGACGATTCTCTTTTTCGAGCAGACGAAGGACCACACGTTCGCCGTGCGAGGTGGGGAGTACAGACACACGCAAGTCGACGTCTTTTCCCGCCGTCCGGATGGCAAAGCGACCGTCTTGCGGCAGGCGCTTTTCCGCGATATTTAGCCCCGCCATGATTTTCAGGCGGGCGATGATACTGGACTGCAATCGCTTCGGCGGTGTCAGCACGGGATAGAGCACGCCGTCAATCCGATAGCGCACCACAAGGCCGCGCTCGAATGATTCGAAGTGGATGTCGCTGGCCCGCTGCCGAACCGCCTGAAACAATACCGAGTTGACCAGGCGAATGATCGGAGCCTCGTCGGTCGCGTCGAGCAAGTCCTGCGGCTCATCCAGCTCATGGGCCAGTTGATCAAGGTTTTCAGCCGCCGCCATATCCTCCATGACCTGCTCAGCCCCGGCGGGGCTGGCCGCCTCGTCATAGACGCGGTTCAAGCAGGCCAATAGGGCAAGTCCTGTGGTCAGCACAGGCCGAATCGGTTTCCCCAACAGGAGGCGCAGATCATCCAACGCCACCGTCTCAAGCGGATCGGTGGTCGCGACAACGACGGCACCGTCTTCATGGCGCAGGGGTAAAATTCTATAGCGCCGGGCAAAGCTGATGGGCACTCGCTTAATCAGTTCATGATCGATATGAGAGCCTTCCAGATGCGGCAACCACGCCAGCTCAAATTGCTGAGCCAAGGCTTCCAACAGTTCTTCTTCACGAAGCACACGCAAATGGAGGAGGGCTTCGCCGAGGCGGCCGCCTTTCTCACGCTGATAGGCCAACGCCTCGTCGAGCTTGGAATCCAGGAGATTAAATTTCTCTCCGAGAATCCGCCCTAGAAGCGGCCTGCCGAAGGCAACTTGCTGTTCGGAATCGCTCACAGTGCTCCGTACTCCATCTCACCATTCACCATTATAGGGAGACCAAGTCCTTAGACTAACCGGCTTGAAGATCAATTCCAAGTTTCTTCGCTTAACCACAAGTAAAACAAGGATATCTCTGGAGTCGATTCCGTGCCTCCCTTACCGGTGGAAAGGAAAAACTCGGAAGCACAACTGCGGGTGAGGCTCCTGATCAACTCGAGGGCCCATGCGGAAAGTCACGACTGAAAGAACGGTGTTCGTGGAGAAACACAACGAGCCCGGAATATGCCCCGAGGAGTGCGAAAGAGACTTATCGGAGCTCAAAGGTCATGGTGGTCTTCTGGTTGTTGCGGACCATATCGACTTTCACCGTCCGTTCGTTTTTCAATTGTTGGAACAGACTAAGCATGGTGGAAGGATCACGCACATCCACACCGTTGACCCGCTGCAACACATCCCCATACTGGATGCCGATCTTCTCATAGAAACTGGCAGGGGCAATGTAGTCCATGCGATACCCGTTGGGGGTACCATTGACCATGAAAGGCACGGCGCGCGCCTGAGTCAGGAGCTTCGGCAAGTCTGCCATCGCCGCCTCAACCTCTCGTCGATCGATCACTTTTTTAATGGGAACCCCGGGCGCCGCTGCAACCGGAGGACCGGCTGTCACAACCGGAGCCGCCGGCTTGTCGGTCGTGGAGAGTTCTAGCAGCTCTTCCTGGTCGCCGCTCCGAATCACCAGGCCATCCCGGCGGATGGCGCTGACCTCTCCCAAATCTGGTATCTGGTCGTGCAACCGATAGAGCACCTGATGCTTCGTGGCCAATTCCTCGACAATCGCGAACACACCGCGTTCGCTTCCCAACACGACACCTAAGAGTCGCAGCTTGTTCGCCACGCCCAAGGCCGCCCGCACCGGTGCTTGCGAAGCGGTCCCCGGCACACCGGTCATTCCAAGCGGGGCAGCTGGCAGCAGGAAAAGGCCGCTCAACTGAATTTGATCCACCCATTGCTGCGGCACAAACGCTACCGGAGCAGCCGTTTGAGCGGATTGAGGAGCAGCGCCCTTCGCGGGGGGGAGGGCTAACGCCGCGGCCACAAACGCATTGACGCCATGCGCAATGAGCAATGCGCCCACGGCAAGATACGCGCCGATGGTCAGCCGCCGTACGGGTTGATCGCCAAGAATATCCATGCGGTCTGTGTCATCCAAACAAGAGAGTGTCAATCCATACTACGCATCGGACGATCGACAGGCAATACTTTTGTCGAGTTGCTAAGAACAGGTCATCCTAGCGTTGCGTGAGTATCGACACCGATTTAGGGGCAACCCTGTGTACATTGAGCGTCATCTGGGCCACCGGCCTGAATTTGCCAAATCCTAATCTATTGAT
This sequence comes from Nitrospira sp., assembly GCA_024998645.1. Lineage (GTDB taxonomy): Bacteria > Nitrospirota > Nitrospiria > Nitrospirales > Nitrospiraceae > Nitrospira_D. The sequence continues at coordinate 13,986 of JACOEJ010000033.1, read as the reverse complement.
ACATTTAGATATGCTCAAACAGTCATCATGGTCTGGGTCTTGCTGATTCCAGCCTAGTTCTACAGTAGTTACTAAAGGAGTTGTGCCTGCATGCCTGAGTCAGACGTTCCCGAACCAACCCTCAACGACGTTGCCGCCGAAGCGTACGAACGGGGTCTGGCCTTGCGAAAAGCCGGTCTCTTCAAGCAGTCCATTGAGCAATTTGAAAAGGCCACGGCCGATCCCGCTCTCGCCCTGAAAGCCTTCGCGCAAATCGGACTCTCTCAGAAGTCCTGCGATCGATACGAAGAGGCGGTCACGGCCTTTCGCAACGCGCTCAAGTCACCCGGCGCGTCGACAAAAGACATCGTACAGATTCTCTATGTGCTCGGCCGCACCCTCGAATCGCTCGGCCGCATCGCCGAAGCCCTCGAAGCCTATCGCTGGCTCCGGCGTGAGGACAGCCTGTATCGGGACGTCGGGGAGCGTATCGATGCACTGAGCAAGGGACGGAGCCAGGCTGAGCAGCGATCCGCACAAAACAACCCGAAAGCGGGAACCAGTCAGCAGCTCCACGCCTGGCAGAACCTCCTGCGGAACGTAAAGTAATGCATTCCTTGTTGCCCAATCGCCAGGAATAAGATAAGTATTTTCCTCAGGCATCATGCATTCAAGGACATATCGCCCACATACCAAGTACAACCGGTTGGTGTAATCGTCAGTGGCAGGGGGCGGGGCTCCCGCACTGTGCAGGACCACGGGCTGATCGGCCGGCAAGCCGAAGACCGACAGTACGTTAGGCAAGACACACTCATATGGAGATCTGATCGTGAAAAAAGCCCTGATCACCGGCATTACCGGACAAGACGGATCCTATCTCGCCGAGTTCCTCCTGGCCAAGGGATACGAAGTCTATGGAATCATTCGCCGATCCAGCTCGTTCAACACCGGACGGATCGATCCCATCTACGAAGATCCGCACGTGCCCAACGCCCGACTCAAACTGGTCTACGGGGATTTGAACGATGCGAGTTCGCTCAATCACATCATCCGCACGATCCAGCCGGATGAGATCTACAATCTCGGAGCGCAGAGCCACGTGCGTGTGAGTTTCGATATTCCGGAATACACGGCGGACGTCACGGGCCTGGGTGCCATTCGTCTCTTGGAAGCCATTCGTGAGTCGGGATTGACGCCGAAGTTTTATCAGGCCTCATCGAGCGAAATGTACGGCAAGGTGTTGGAAGTACCGCAACGGGAAACCACCCCCTTTTACCCGCGCAGCCCCTACGGCGCAGCCAAGGTTTATGCCTACTGGATCACGGTGAACTACCGGGAAGCCTACAACCTGTTTGCCTGCAACGGCATCCTCTTCAATCACGAATCGCCGCGTCGAGGCGAAACCTTCGTGACCCGCAAGATCACCCAGGCCGCCGCGCGCATCAAGCTGGGTATCCAAAAGGATCTCTTCCTCGGAAACCTCGATGCCAAGCGCGACTGGGGTTTTGCCGGCGACTATATCGAAGCGATGTGGATGATGCTGCAGGCCGACAAGCCGGACGACTATGTCGTGGCGACAGGGGAGACGCACACCGTCAAGGAATTCCTGGAACTGACCTTTGATCGGCTCAAGCTGGACTGGAAGCAGCATGTGAAGATCGATGCCAAGTACTATCGTCCGACCGAGGTCGACCTCCTCATCGGCGATCCTGCTAAGGCCGCAAAAGAGCTCGGCTGGAACCCCAAGGTCGGCTTTCACGAACTCGTCAACATGATGGTCGACGCGGATCTTGCGGCAGAAAAAGAAAAGTTGGATGGAACGCGGAAGAGAGGATAATTGATTAGCATGACAGCCTTCTGGACAGAGAAACGCGTCGTCGTCACCGGTGGAGCAGGATTTTTGGGCTCGTTCGTCGTCGAGCAACTGCGCGCCAAGGGGTGCAAGAACATCGTCATCCCGCGGAGCACAGACTACGACCTGGTCCAGATGGACGCCGTTAAGCAACTCTACAGCGATGCGAAGCCGGATCTCGTCATCCATCTGGCGGCGCGAGTCGGCGGCATCGGAGCCAACCAGGCCAACCCGGGCCGGTTCTTCTATGACAACTTGATGATGGGCACGCAGCTCATCGAAGTAGGGCGCCAGGTAGGGCTCAAGAAATTCGTGGCGCTCGGCACCATCTGCGCCTATCCCAAGTTCGCGCCCATTCCCTTCAAAGAAGACGACATCTGGAACGGCTATCCTGAAGAAACGAATGCCCCCTACGGTCTTGCGAAAAAGATGATGCTCGCCCAGTCGCAGGCCTATCGCCAACAGTATGGCTTCAATTCCATCGTCTTGTTTCCGGTCAACCTCTATGGGCCTCGCGATAATTTCGACCTCAAGACTTCGCACGTGATCCCGGCGCTTATCCGGAAATTCGGCGAAGCCAAGGATTCAAAGAAAAACCACGTCGAACTATGGGGCGACGGCTCACCAAGCCGCGAATTTCTCTACGTCGAAGACGCGGCAGAAGGTATTCTCCTTGCCGCCGAACAATATAACGACAGCCTGCCCGTGAATCTGGGAACAGGAGAGGAAGTCGCCATTCGTGATCTGGCGGAACTCATCGCCAAAGAAGTCGGCTTCGCCGGTCCCATCAAGTGGGACACCACCAAACCGAACGGCCAGCCCCGCCGCTGCCTCGACGTCACCCGCGCCAAAGAACTCTTCGGCTTCCAGGCGCGCCATCGGCTGCGCGAGGGACTCAAGAAGACCGTCCAGTGGTTCCAGGACAACCGCAATAAGCTCCGGGAAGTGCAGTTCTGACGGAAAAGATGATTGAGGTCTGAGGTCCGAGGTAACTACGTCTAGCCTCAAACCTCTAGCAATCCTGCCGTGCTGACTCTTCATTTCTGTACAGCCTAACGTGCATCCGTACAGCTCCCCATCCGCCGGACAGCCCTAACTCATTGACCATGCAGAGGCTCATGAAAGAGCCACATGGTCTGAGTTTTGCTCCAACAGCTGGGATTGTCGGGAAGATCCACGTTGTAGAAAGGACGGCAAGCCGACTAGATCGCTGAGTGCGAGATACGGGAGCGAAGAGAATGATCCCAAGGGGAAAACCAACTATTAAAGAAAGCCGCATTCCAACCAAAACTCTGACTTCTGCGGAACACGAAGTACTGACAGCAGATCACTTCCTTGTTGCCCATTAAGTCCAAATCAGCTAAGTAGTTCATTGGTGGCACAAACATTTGGCCATGCGAGCCGGAACATGAGCCAGTAAGAATAGCCGACGTAGCCACCACCCCAACGCAACCGGAACAAGCCGAGCCACATGATAAAACGTATTGATCTGATCGCCGGAGCACGGCCTAACTTCATGAAGATCGCCCCGATCATCGACGCGCTGAAGGCGGCGGAGAAACGGGGAGGGCCGTTGCGCTATCGCCTGATCCACACGGGGCAGCATTACGACCGGGCCATGTCCGGCAGCTTTTTCGAAGAACTCGGCATTCTCAATCCCGACATCAATCTCGATGTCGAATCCGGCACACAAGCAGAGCAAACCGCCGGTATCATGATTGCCTATGAAAAGGTCTTACAGAAAGACAAGAGTGACTTGTGCCTGTTGGGTGGAGACGTCACCTCGACCATGGCCTGCTCGATCGCAGTCCGCAAACTCGGAGTCCCAGTAGCCCACGTCGAAGGCGGCATCCGCTCCGGCGATTGGACCATGCCGAAAGAACTCGACCAGACAATAGTTCGAGAGGAGATCGAGCGGTGTTTAAGCTTGCCGTAGTAACTAATATTTTAACCCCCTATCGCATCCCACTCTTTACCGCTCTTCACGAGCAGGTCGAGGAGTTTTCGGTGCTTCTTAAAGCTGAACAAGAGGACAATCGCTTGTGGGAGATAGAGAAGCCTCACTTTCACACAGAGGTCTTGCCAGGCATCCACATTAAGCCACGGGGGCATGAAGTAGCGCTGCATTTCAATTATGGAGTTATCCGCGCCCTTCGCAAGCTCAATCCGGACGTCGTTCTGAGCGGAGGATTCGCACTGGCTAATTTATGGGCTTTCATCTATTGCCAACTCTATCGGAAACACTACGTGAATTGGACAGAGTTGACTCGACAGGACGGTGCAGAGTCTTCTTTAATACGACGATGGATCCGACGCCTAATCATCAGACGTGCGGATGGGTGTATCGCGGAGTCGAGCGTTGCTCGTGAGGCCTTCATTTATTACGGAGCAAGGCCGGAGAAAGTGCGTACATGCATCTTTCCCTTCGACGTGAAGCGTTTTCACCAGAGCGCTAATCAGTTCCGAAACAGCGAGGAATGGATAGTCCTCCGCCGAAAATTTCCTGGGCCGGTCCTTCTCTCGATTGGCCAACTCATACCACAAAAAGGCCTTATCGAACTGTTCCAGATCTATCGAGAAGTCCTCCAAGTTCGTTCTGATGTATGGCTTTTGATTGTCGGAGACGGACCGGCTCGGGGTCAATACGAGCAATATGTTCGAGAGCAAGGATGGGATCGCGTTTCTTTCATCGGATATGTGCAGTCGTCAGAGTTACCGCGCTACCTTTCGCTCTCCGATGTGTTTGTGTTTCACACGCTCAAAGACTCATTCGGGTTGGTATTGGGTGAGGCCATGGCAGCATCATTGCCTGTGGTCTCTTCGATCTTTGCAGTCGCCACCCGAGATCTCGTCGATGATGGGGTCAATGGTTTTTCCATTGACCCGAAAAATGCCAAATCCTCTGCAGAAGCAGTTCTCAAAATAATTAATATGACACCTACGCAACGGCTCATAATGGGTCAGGCAGGTCTTGCAAAAGTTAGGCACTTTGACATTCAACCATCTGCCAAGGCGATCATCCAATTTATAGGATCTTTAGGAAATCATCGCCATACGAAACCCGCGAGTCTCTCGGGCTCGAACACCGAAAAGAGAAAGGTCGCCTCTAAGGATTGAGGATCGTGCTTCTGATCATTGAGCCAATATCTTCATCGAGTTCTTTCCAATAAGAAGCTATGAAAAAGGTCGCTATCTTACAAAGGGAAATCCCTCACTATCGGGTGCGGTTCTTCGAGGAAGTGTCTGCCCAGGCCTTCGCGATGGGACTAGATGTGACCGTATACAGCTCAGGCGAAGAATTTTCCGAAAACACACCCAAGTTTGCGCGACGAAATCTGTCCATTCACCGATTTACGAGAAACAAGAAAGGCCCATTTTGGATGAAGGGGCTGACGGCTGCGTTAAATGGGACCGATATCATTGTTGCGCCACAAGAATTGCAGTGTGTGAACGTACCTTATCTGTGGGCGATCCGGCATAGACTCTGCACGAGCTGGATCTGGTGGGGCCACGGATACAACTCCCAAGCTTCGGTCCGCCCGTCAATCTCAACAATCATCAAAGAGTCGGTCAAACGCTTCATGACGAGACGGACAGACGGTGTAATCACCTATACGGCAAGCGGAGCAGTGTATTGGCGACAACAGGGACTCTCTGAAGACCATGTTATTCCATACTACAACACCCTTGATGTCAAAGAGCTAAGAATGGCACGGGCGGAAATCAGCGAACAGCAACTTATTGAGCTGAGCAATAAATTTACCCTCAAGGGGAAACGAGTACTCATATTCTCAGGTCGACTGTACGCTGGGAAAAGAGTTGACTTTCTCTTGAAAGCGTTTGCAATTCTCAAGAGAACTTATCCAGGCGTGGTGCTCCTGATTATCGGCGACGGAGAAAAGCGTTGCGAGCTGGAACAATTGGCGGGAGAACTTAAACTCACAAACGTCCACTTCCTGGGAGAGCTTTTAGACCCAAAAGACACAGCAGCATATTTTTCTCTCGCAGACTTGATGGTAATCCCAGCAATGGTGGGACTTGCCATTGTGCATGGATTCGCCTTTGGACTTCCTCTTATCACGACAGATGCTCCTGGGCATGGCCCCGAGATTGAATACCTGACTCCAGAAAACGGCGTGCTTACTCTTCAGAATGAACAGCTGTATTCCGACGAGATCCTCACATTGTTAAATTCTCCTGCCAAGCTGACCGCAATGCGCAAAAACGCGGAAGATCAAAGTATAAGACTACATCTCGATCGATCCGCAGCTCGCTTCCTTAGCGCAATCACTCACTTTTCGAAACCTCAACTTATTAAGCACGCCATTCGTTCCTGCCTGAAACACTAAAAACTGTCACGCTCATGATTCCCTTACTAATCACAGTCTGCCTAGCTCTACCTATCGGCTTGGCCTTCCTGTCACCACCTCTTTTAGTATACCTATCCCTCATGACAGGGGCAGCCCCCTTATCGCTTGGACAGGAAGGTATCGAGGGATCTGAGTTTGGGCGGATAGACTTACTTGCAATAAGACTGTTCGGCGTCTGGCTCGCGTCGCTTCTTGTCGTGCTAGCCAATTTCTCGCAGGCATGGCCACACATTCAAAAGAACAGATTCTACGCACTATTTCTTCTATTTTGCTGCCTTTCGTTGACATGGACACCAAGTGTCCTTTACGGCTCCCGCATGATAGCGAAGTTAAGCGCTCCATTCTTATTCTTCTTACTTACAGTCACAGTGATAAGAACACGGAAACAGTTAAGGCTCCTAGAAATGTTGATTGTCATAACAGGGTTGTGTGCGGCTATCGTAGCCATTGGAGCAAAACTCGCAGGCTACTCTGCTGGGGAAAAACTTGGCGTAGGCATTCCCGGGCTCGGTCCGGCAACTACAAGTGCCCACCTGGCGATTATCGCGATGTTAGCCCTCGCAGCCTCGCGGACCGACTCTTCTTTATGGCGCTTACTTGCAGCTATCTTTCTAGCTGCAACTGTCATCGCTTGTTTTACTCGCATAACAATCGTAGCAGTCGGCGTGGGATTCGCTGTAATCTGGTTGTTATCCACAACTGGAATTATCCGGTTCATTGTCCCGACCATCGGCCTTGCAGCTGCCCCCGCGTTGTTTATCTTCAATGACAGTTTCCGACAACGCATGTTCAAATCCGGCGATAACGTGTCCCTTTCAACCATGATGGCTGATCCCTCTAGCGCGATCGAACAAGTTCATGGTTCCGGCCGATTCGAAGCGTGGGATTATGTCATGACTAACTTTTTTGGCCCCAATCCATTCCTCGGAGCAGGCGTGGGAACGACACAGCACTACTTCTACACACATCGTTCAACAGGCCTCAACGCGATTCACTCTGAATATATTCGCCTTCTGGCTGAGGTTGGGATCATAGGCTGCCTGCTTTTTCTGATCGGGTTCACCATTTACGCTAGACAGCTCTGGGTAGAATCTAAAAATGCTAAAAGCATCGAAGCCAAAACATACTCTAAAGCAGCCTTAGGAGGAATGATTGTCTACTTCACATTCATGGCAACAGATAATGCATTTGACTATGTAACTGCTTGCGGAATCTTCGTTTTCACATTTATTGCCATGAGTCACAAGGCCACCGAGCTGGACATAAACGATGAAAGGGAACTAGCCTCCGTCCCTATTTCAATGGTCACCTCTGAATCAATTAGAAAGACTAGCCTGATAGTAAATGAACAACCGCGGCTCTTTCCTCAAAAACGAAAATACCCCATTCTCGACAAGGAGTAATTATGGGAATGACTAATATCTCACGGCGATCTTTTTTCAAAATAGCTTCAGTTTTAACAGCCTCTCGATTTTTCACCCCGGCTCCAAGCTATTCACAAACGCCTGTGCAGGAAGAGAGTCGTGCGATTTTTGACGAAGGGCTCAATTGGACATCAAAGGCCGCTGCAGAAATAGTTTGCGATCGAATTCGTCGTGCCGGTTTCAATGTCTTTGTCCCTTGCGTGTGGCATGGTCGAGGTACCGCGTGGCCTTCTTCACTTGCACCCTGGGACCATAAACTGGCCTACATTCCTGGGTTCGACCCATTGGACAACCTTATTCAAACCGCCAAAGGTTACGACATTGAAGTCCACCCCTGGTTCACCATTGCCCGTCGAGATCGAGACTTTCTCCCTCAGTACTATGATAAGGGAACTCCTTCAGAATCCTTCGATGTGCATAGGGAAAGCTTCCGAGAATTTATTTCCAAGCTTGTCTTGGAAGTCATTCAACGTTATCCCGTTGCCGGAGTAAACCTGGACTATATCCGCACTGGGGGACTCTGCAGCGGGTCTTTTTGCGCCGATGATTATCACCGTCATACCGGAAGAAATCTGCTTCGTGATACCGCCCAGCAACTGTTGCCTGGTGGACACGTCGCGGAACTCCTGGCATGGCAAGAGCAGACGGTCACCGACATTGTGCGCCGTATAGCCACCGGCGCCAGAAAAACAAACAAAAGCATCGTTATCAGCGTAGACGCGGTTCCAGGTCATAAACTCGATGAAAGTGAAGGCCGCAACAGTGTGATGTGGGCTGATACGGGATTGATTGATGTAATTTACATGATGCACTACGAGCCTGCGCCGGACTGGCACAGACTTAAAGCCCTTCAAGCCAAGATGAAGCGGCCTGAGGCCATGGTAGTTCTGTGCGGCAATTACGAACGGGTCGGTTCGCTCAATCCAGTGACTGTACCACGTGAGAGCTCCCTTGTAAGTACACTGATCGAGCAGGGGAGAAACTTCCAAAAAGGCAACGGCATTGGTTTGTACCTGTACAGCATGCTGAGCGACGAGCAGATAACACATCTCAGGAACACAGTGTTTACAATCGCCGCAAAGCCTAGATGGCTTCGGATGGGCAAAGCACTACCTCAGAGCTCTCGAGAAATTCAAGTCCAACATTAATAACGAAGTTCTGAACTTTGATGATACCTTTAGTCCCATGACTACCCCCTTGACGGTTACTGAATCTTCACATCCAACCCATGACCTCAGGCGGTTATTTACGGGCGGCTCTACGGTCCTGTTCGCATCCGCAATTGGCAACGGAATCAACTACACCTTTGGAATATTTCTCGCTCGATCTCTGGGCGCGAACGAATTCGGTCTATATGCACTTGCCCTGACTCTTTTCAATATCCTCACCCTTACAGCCGTGTTTGGCATGGACACCTGTGTCACCAAGTTTGTCTCTCGGTATCTCGAGGAAGGACAACCTGCCAAGGTTAGAGAAACGGTAACTGTCTCTACTTGTATTGCAATGGGCCTCGGCTTCATCGCGGCCACGGGACTTGGCCTGCTAGCGGGTCCTCTTGCTACAGACATTTACGGCAAGCCGGAGCTGGCAAATAGTCTTTTGTTTTTTGCCGCTGCGATTCCCTTTGCTACGCTCACGACCGTGCTCGTTTCCACATTACAGGCATATCAGACAGTCCGCTACACGATCCTCATCAAGTATATCTGGGAGCCGATCGCCAAGTTTGTATTTGCCGGTATACTTCTCGGGGCAGGATTTCAACTCCTCGGTGTCCTCGCATCTATTGTTGTGACTCTTGCGGTCAGCGCCATCCTTTCCCTCCGAGCCGTATATGGACTTATTTTTGACAAATCTGATGCGCCTCTAGCTTGGAGCGCACGCGAGATGAAAACACTCCTCGCCTATGGTGTCCCACTCGCGCTCTCGAATGTGTTCGGAATCGTGGCGCCAAGGTCTGATGTCCTGATCTTAGGGTATTGGGTGAATGCGCAAGAAGTGGGGATCTATTTGGCGGCATTTCAAACGGCGGCCATCATATCGCTGGTACTAGGCGCGTTCGAAACAGGCTTGGCGCCAATCATCAGTCGCGCATGGACCCAGCAAGACCTCACACGAATGACGGATAGCTATCAGGCAGTCTCGCGTCTTTCCATCACGATCTCGCTTCCAATTTTCTGCTGTTTGCTACTACTCGCCAGTGACATTCTCAAAGTATTTGGACCTGAATTTGCGAGGGGGGCTGCCGCACTGATGATCCTGGCCACTGGGCAGTTATTTCACAATTCTACAGGGTCAGCCAACACCGTATTGCTCATGTCTGGCCATTCCCGCCTCGTCATGACCAATACCGTGGTTATGGGAGTGGCCCTGCTCGCCACAACAGCCCTACTTATTCCATTATGGGGGATCACGGGAGCCGCTATCGCTGCATCCATGACGTTCATCCTTACAAACGTCGTACGGATTATACAGGTATGGCGGCTGCACCATATTCAACCGTACACATGGAGCCTAATGAAACCAATTGCTGCCGCTGCCACTGCGACTGGCATTCTGATCACCATACAAAACTCTACCGTGTCCATCCCGGGTTTCTTCCTAGGACTTACGCTCGGTGCGCTCTACCTAATCGGGCTGTTGCTTCTTGGAATACACCAGCAGGATCGTCTCGTTATTCAATCGCTACTCACCATGGTCAAAAGCCTCATCAAGACGGAGTGAGGGCACTTCATCCCACTTCAGGAAAGAAACCTGGGATAGAGGCTGCACATCCAGCTCTCCCCAATGCAATATGAAGCCCCTTGCTAGCTTTGATACATGACGAATATGAAACAATCTACGATACTGCTCGTCGGCCCCACTCCTCCGCCATATCATGGCGTAGCAGTGGCAATACGAACGTTGCTCGATTCGAGCATCACAACACAGTTTGCGGTCCGCCATTTGGACCTCGCGGACAGGCGCGGGATTCAGCACGTCAATAAACCAGACTTGCATGATGTGGTCCTCTTTGTTCGGCAATGGCTCAGACTTGTCAGCAGACTGGTGGGTGAACGTCCAACCTTGACCTATCTGGTGCTCTCACAAACAACGATAGGGTTCTTACGTGATAGCTTCTTGATTTGGCCGGCGTACTTGAGAGGGAGCCGTATCGTGCTCCATCTTCACGGAGGAAACTTTCGTGATTGGTTCCTGGGGCGCTCCTGGGTCATGAGAGCCTACGTCCGAGCTGTACTGAGTCGAGTGACGCGCATGATCGTTCTTGGGGACTCATTGAAGAGTCAGTTTGATGGGCTTATAGGCGCGCGTCGAATTGCCGTTGTGCCAAACGGCATCGACTGGAAGAGCACTGGCATTCCTGCAAATGTTCTTACCAGTAGCCCTCGGTACCGAATTCTTCACTTGAGTACGTTAAGCCACCTCAAAGGCGCCTTAGTTCTGATTGAGGCCATCCCCTTGGTGGTGCGCCATCGGCAGGACGTGGAATTTGTTTTGGCCGGACCCTGGTCACATGCAGTGGATGAGCAGTGGGCTGACCGGTTCATTGCGGAACATGGGATTGCGCAATATATCCGATTCACCGGGCAGGTTGATGGTGATAATAAGACGGCTCTCTTTGAATCAGCTAATATCTTTGTCTTCCCCGGTGTACAGCAAGAAGGCCAACCACTCGTCGTGATTGAAGCCATGGCGGCCGCATTGCCCGTCATTTTTACAGATCGAGGTTGTATACGTGACACCGTGATTGATGGTGAAACAGGCATTGAAGTTCCAATTAATGACCCTTCTCAATTGGCGCGTCATATCCTACACCTACTGGAACATCCAGATGATATGAAGATGATGGGACGACTCGCCCGCCAGCGATACGAGACCCTCTACACAAAGGAACGCCACATTGAGAATATGATTGAGGCGTTGACTTCATCTTGTGCCAGTCAACCTCTGCATGAGCAGAAGACTATAGGGAGAGGAAGGACTTAACCATGGTTGATCGTAATGCCAGCAGTCTCTTGGGAATTCCGATCGACAGGAAATCACTTTCTGAAATCACTGAAGATTCCCTTCAAGCGGTAAGCCGGGCACAGTCGCAAAAAGTGTTCGCCTGTGCCAATCCTCATTCGTTGGTGGTAGCACAGCACGATCCTGCATTTCACTCCGCGTTGACACAGGCTAATCTTGTTGTGGCTGATGGCGTTGGGGCATCGTGGATGGCAAGATTCGTTGGCGTGGAGATCGGTCCACGAATCACAGGAACCGACTACTTTCGAGCGATATTAGGAGCCCTCCAAGAACGGGGAGGCGGGCGCGTATTTTTCTTTGGTTCATCCCAGAACGTTCTCGATCTCATCGGCATGCGCTTTCGTACTGAGTATCCATCCCTCACACTCTGCGGCACACTTTCTCCACCCTATGGCACATGGTCTGCAGAAGAGAATCATCGTATGGTACAGACGATTAATGAGGCACGACCAGATGTACTCTGGGTCGGCATGACTGCGCCAAAGCAGGAGAAATGGGTTGAGGCCAATCGGCAACAGTTGAATGCCCGAGTGATTGGCTCAATTGGCGCTGTATTCGATTTTTATGCCGGCACCTATTCGCGAGCTCCCCAATGGATTTGCTATATCGGCCTTGAGTGGGCCTATCGTTTCATGCTGGAACCGCGCCGTATGTGGGAACGCAATTTTGTGTCCGCCCCGAAGTTCGTTTGGTTGGTGCTCAAGAGACATATACTGGAAAGAAAGAAGAGCTGACGGGGGAGAGCATGCAGGGAAGAACGTTTGAGGTAAACGGCTGATCGGCTCCTGAGTTCCTATCGCGCTTCCCTCCGTCACTGCCTCCCTCGATCTTAACCTCAGCCTCAACCTTTCCTCCTTCTTCCAACCACAGAGCTTCCCTAATACACGTATTTCGTTAGACTAAGTTTTTTCTTGCATAGACCTGTTTATTGTCATAAGGTTTTTAACAACGTCGTGAAGTGAGCTGCTTTATCCCCTGCAAGGGTTTCCGGCTTCTTCGTTCGGCAGTGACTAAATTACATAGCTGGTCTTTCTCCTCAGATACCCCCTCAGGGCATCTGCGGCGAGCCCGCTTCAGCGAGCGATTGTTATCGCCAGTGAACCACAACAGCAGTACGGAGGTGTCCTATGAAGCAAATTAGCGTACGAATCGGATTGGGAGTTATCGTGTGCGGCCTATTGGCGAGCCCGGCCATGGCAGCACTCATCACATATAACTTCACCGGCGATGTGGATCACGTCCAGTCCCAATTGTCGTCATCATTCACTACCAATGCGAGCCCAACGGCAATGTCGGGCTTCGTGACAGTCGACTCGTCTACCCCTGGTTCTGGCAACTATGCCATCACAAATTTCAAGGTGACCATCGGCAGCTACACCGCCACCATGGGAACTTCCGGTCTGGTACAAATCATAGACGGCCCACCGGGCCGCGATAGAGTAACGGGAGCAGTCAATGCTCCCAACGGCCCCAATGTAAATTTCTTGGCACCCAGACTATTCGATGTTCAGCTTCGTGGACCGGCTGACACATTCAGCGGTGATGCTCTACCGACGACCGCGCCGAGCATTTCAGCCTTTACTAACTTCAACCGCTGGCGCCTGGTGTTTGGTCCTGGCGAGGGGAAAGTGGTTCGCGGAATGCTGACCTCCCTAACGGCGGTGCCGTTGCCCACAGCGGTCGTTCTCTTCGGTGCAGGTCTGGTTGCTTTGGCTGGTCTCGGAGCGGGGAGCTGGCGACAGAGAAAGAACAGCATCATCGCCTAAGCGACATCCGCATAGGTTTCATGAAATAGCCGGCGCGGAAGCGCCGGCTATTTTGTTTTGCGCCTTCTCATCTCACCGCAACCAGGCATATCTAGTGCCGGTTATTGCCTGATTCACAATTGAACCAGCTTCGTAGGGATGTACACACAACGCCGCTAAGTAGTCCTTCCCCCCCCTCTGCAATTCCAATGGGATAGAGGTTTTCCCGGTTGGCCTGGCTCTTGCTGAACCCCTTGGCTGTGCGCATGTACCACCTCTACGAAGGAGCCTGACGTTATGCAGATGAAAAAACAGTCGTCGATCAAAGGGTTATTCCTGCCGGCGATCGCGCTGTGCTCCCTGTTCGTATCAGGGAACGTAGCTCAAGCGGCTCTGGTGAGCTATTCGTTCACAGGAGGGGTCAGTAGCATCAGCGGAACGCTGCTCTCGCCCACGATGAACCTGAGCTCACCCGTGACCGGATCGTTCCAATTCGACAATGCCACGAGTGGGGTAGGCGGCAATTATCCCGGCGCCATGAAAGCCATGACTGTCGCCATCGGCGGCTATAGCTCGTCATTCGCCCCCGGGGC
>JACOEJ010000032.1 GCA_024998645.1 Nitrospira sp. | reverse complement strand
CGTCCCAGACCCACCAAGCACCCCACGTGGGCTTTCCCCAGAACGCTCCGGTAAAGAGTGCGAGGAATGTGAACAGCGCCCCGGTCGGCGCGATGGCCTGAGCCATCATAAAGGACGGCCGCGCCTTCAAACCCAGCCCCACCGCCGCCCATCCCGCCATGACGACGTAGAGAAACATGGACATCCACGCCGCCGGCACATGGACAAAAATAATGCGATACGAATCGCCTTGCTGAAAATCGGTCGGGGCAACCAGAAACCCCATATAGAGCCCTACCGCCAGGCAGACTACTGATACACAGGCAAACCAGGGAATCAGCTTACCGGCAAGCGGATAGAACGCCTGTGGCGAGGACCATTGGAACCAGTTCATACGATCTGTCTTCATGCTCTCCGATCCTATTCGACCGCAATGCGCAAGGCGGCTGCAGTCGCCCAAGGGGCAAACGGAATGGCCAGAACCACACAGGCCCCGAGCAGCGAGAGATGCCCCTCTGCTCCCATACCGGACTCACTGCTTGCTACAGCCCCCGCTCCGAAAATCAGCACGGGAATGAAGAGAGGGAGCACCAACAATGCGCTCAGCAAATTGCCGCCCCGAATACCCAACGTGAGTGCCGCCCCGATCGAACCCACCAGGCTCAAGGTGGGAGTGCCGAGCAAAAGGGAGAAGGTCAAGATCGCGATTGCGCCGCCGCTCAGGCCGAATTGGAGGCCGATCAACGGCGACAACACGACCACCGGCAATCCCGACACCAGCCAATGGGCTGCGATTTTCCCCAACACCAGCGCGGCCAACGGATGAGGCGTCAACAGCATCTGTTCCAATGTGCCGTCCTGATAATCGGTCGCGAACAACCGGCCAAGCGACAAGAAACAGGAGAGCAGCGCCGCAATCCACAACACCCCCGGCGCAATCGTCCGCAACACGGCTGGCTCGGGCCCGACACCCAACGGGAAAAGGGTGGCCACAATCACGAAGAACAGGAGCGTCGTGGCAACATCAGCTCGGCGGCGCCAGGTGAGCAGAAGATCGCGCTGGATAAGACCGAAGACCGTCCCGGCCACGCCCCCCTGCATCATTCGCCGAGCCTGAGCTGCTGAACAGCGGTTGGATCGAGACCCATGGCTTGATGCGTCGCCGCCACCACAATGCCTCCCCGTTCGACCTGCCGCTGTAATCGCTCACGAAGCAGTTGAGAGGATCGCGCATCGAGTGCCGTGAAGGGCTCATCCAGCACCCAAAGCGGCTGCTCGCTACACCAGAGACGGGCCAGTGCCACTCGCCGCTGCTGGCCTTCGGAAAGCACTCTGGTCGGCAGCCGGTGACAGGCAGGCTCGACGCCGATCGCCTCAAGAGCGATACGCGCCAGCGCAGCGGTCACCGGATGGCCGCTCATCTGCATAGCCGCTTGAATATTCTCCATTGGGGTGAGGTCATCTTTCAGCCCGATGCGATGACCAATGTAGATTAAACCGGCGGTGAATGTCTCCCGCTGCTCTGCGATTGCTCGCCCATGCCACCGAATCGCGCCCTGATCAGGAGGCGTCAGACCGCAGATCGCTCTCAGCAACGTCGTTTTCCCGGATCCATTCGATCCTTCGATCGACAGCAGTCGCCCGGTCGGCACCGAGACACTGACCTGCCCGAAGAGTTTCCGGTCTCCACGCTGACAACTGAGGTCATGAATGTCCAGCATGGTTAAGAGAAATCCCAGCGCAGGCCGAGGAAGAAGAATTCCCGCGTCGTAGAGTCTTTTTGCGATGGACTAGTGGACAATGTTTTTTCGACTCCGCCCGAGCCCTCGAGTGTCCAGCTATTGAAAAACCGATAATCGAGTCGAATGGTCGGTGTCACCCGGTATAAATCAACGTTGAGATTGTCCTTTTGGTGATACAGGAGCACAAACGTGTCGAACTGCCACTGTGGAGTCAGGCGTGCCAGCGTATTGAGTGACAGAGACTGCCCGTCATAGGCAGGACTCGTAATATAGCTCGCATTCGCGACGAACGTCGTGTTTTCGAACGGGAAGTTCGCCCCGATCGCTTGTGCCGTATACGTATAGATATTGCCACTACCAGGTTGCGCTTGCAAGGAACAAGCGGCATCACTCGTCGCGTTTGGATTGAGAAACAGCGTACTGGTTCCCGGAAGAATGACCAAGCAATTGGTCTGTCCCGTGCCTGAAATTCGGTTCAGCCGAACGTCTCCACCGATTTGCCAATCCTTACTCACTGCATGGAGGACGCCGACCAGAAATAAATTACTTGTCGCGGTGACCGCCTTGGCTTGCTCGCGTAGGAGATCGGCATTGGTAGAATTAATATGGTCAAGTTGGGCATTGGGGGTCCCGAAGAGAGCGTTCGTGGTCTGCAAGTATGGTGTTCGCCGATGATCGGCCAAGAACGTAAAGGTCGTCCCCTCGGTTACCCACGTTCCATTGAGCATCGCCACATTGAGGACGTTGTACGATAAATCGTAATCGACCAGTCCAAAGGCGTTTTTTCCGTTTTCGGCATACCGTAGCTCGGTCCCCACCGCTCGACGGTCGACGACGCCGTTCACCATTTGATTGATGAAATAGGTATTCCCGCTCCACGCCTTGGCCACTGGGCCGATATCGACATTGACTCCATAAAAGTATCGTTTGAAATCGGCCCGGAAATTCCTGGGATCGTCAGGGACATAATTCGACGCTAGGCTAAATTGCCTGGGCTGCCCGGCGAGGAGATTCACGTTCAGAAACTGTGGGACTGCCGTGTACCGGAACCACGCCCCGTCAAACCGGAAGTCCAGCACGCCACCAGTATTTCCAGGCTGACGCCCGACACGAACGAAATAGGAATCCTGGCTGGAGTGCTCCAAGTACAGTGCCCGAAGCCGGCTGATGTTGCGCCGGTCGTCGGAATTAGCTAAGAGATCGAGCGTCTGTGTACCGCGGACGACAACCTTGGTGTCATACTCGTCCTTCCGATAGCGCCCGGTAATATCGAACGCCGATTGCAGCAGCGACTGATCCTGATTGTTGAATTTCGTCGTAGCGTTCGACACTTTGTCGGTAATTTTCGTTTGTGAGTAGCCGCCGTAATAGTACTCATACACACTCCCATAGACTTTTGTCTCATCGATTTTTTTCGCCGGCTTCTTCACCTTTCCCTGGGCAATGGCCGTCTTCAAGTCCGCGACCTTGGCCAAGCGCTGCCGCACGCGCGCGGCCCCTTCTCCATCCGGATAAATCTTGAGGTAGTGCTCATATTCCGCCTTGGCCTTGTCGATGTCGCCGGCACCTTCTCTGGCCACCCCAATCATCTCTTGCGCCTCACGGGACTGCTTGGTCGGAGGCAGATTGAGTGCCGCGTTGAAGATCAGGACGGCTTTTTCGCCCTCCTCGGCCGTCAGTGCTGCGCGACCTAGCTCCATGAGATCAGCGGCATATCGTTCGATATCCATGCCGGGTGTGAACGGCGGGACATCAAAAGATTGCCCTGCGCCCTTCGCCACAGGAGGCTTCTGAACAGCAGATCCTTTTACTTCAGCCGGCGGAACCACTGGAATACCGGGCTTATCCAGCTTCACGGCAATCACGATGCGGCTGCTGCTCCGAATATCCCGCTGGCTCACTCGAAATCGGACGGGCCGTTCAAACTTGATCGAGAGCCCGTTGGTGGCTTGGTCGGGAAAGGTCACTTGAAATTTCGGCACGAGATCGCTCGGGGGAGATGCCGCGAGTTCTCGCGCAAATCGACGGGATCGGTCCAGGTCGGGAAAGTCTAAGAAGATTCTGATGAGATCACCTTTCTCGGAAGGCGTATGTCTCAGATATAACGCACGTGCGTTGAAGACGATATGAATCTCGGCCACACCAGGCGTCTCGACGATCTCAATGCGATCAAGTACCTGGGCAGATGCGGAGCCCGGCTCCGTGAGAGCCACGAGAAAGAGAAGTCCCCCCATAAGGACGCTTCCCATCGCATGGCGCAACCAGATTATAGAACTTGCACGCAACGTACGCTCCCATAGGATATGAATAACGGAAACAGAAGGCCCTACCCACAACAGGGAAGATCCTTCTGCTGATTTAGACGCTGCCGGTGGGCCGGTGCATACCGTAGCTGGTCATGTGAGTTTCGAAGGCCGACTCTTCATCAACTCCCCACACATCGCACATATAATTCACCGTGCATGAATCCTTTGCGCTGCCATATTTCACCAAGTATTCCGCTTGACCGTTACGCGATGTCACTACATTCATGACTTAACCAAAACTTCCGCCAGCTCTGTGACAGCCTGAATTATCACAGGAGTTGGGCGCACCTCTTTTCCCGCTGTGGTCTGACGGCCTGGTACCCCTCACCCCCAAGTAGCTCATGCCACGTTCATGACAGGTGTTGCATTGCCCTGGTGTCGCCGTCACAGAAGTGTGGTATCTCGACCCGGAAAAGGCCGTCGTGTTCTTATGGCACACGTCACATGACTGCGAGCTTGGAATGTGATTCGCCGGTTTCCCCGTAACACCACCCGTGCCGTTGTGGCAGGTAGCACAAGTCCCTGGCGTCACACCCGTATGACTGAATGTCGCCGGGATCCAGGCAGTGGTGCTGTGGCACGTGTTACAGGCGGCTGTGGGATTGGTCCCGCCTTTGTGGCCGACCGGAATGCCCCGCGCGATCGTGGTGTTGTGACAATTGGCGCACGGCGTCGCGGTCACCACCGTGTGGTTCATCGTGGCCGGGATCCAGCCGGTCGTCCGGTGACAGCTATCGCAGGCAACAGCCCGGTTAGTCCCGCCCTTATGGTTTGCCGGAATTCCCGTGGCCGTCACCCCGTGACACGTCTGACAAGTGCCCGGTGTCACACCCGTATGGCTAAACGTCGCTGGAGTCCAGGCGGTCGTTCGGTGACAGTTGCTGCAGGCCCCCGGGGTCAGTCCACCTTTGTGACCAGCAGGGATGCCGGTTGAAATCGATCCGTTATGACAGGTCGCACAGGGCGTCGCCGTGACGACGGTGTGATTCATCGTCGCCGGCTTCCAGCCGGTCGTCCGGTGACAGCTGTCGCAGGTGATGGCCCGGTTGGTCCCGCCCTTGTGATTCGATGGGATGCCGGTCGCATTGATTCCGTGACAACTCGTACAAGCCCCAGGTGTCACATTCGCGTGATTGAACGTCGCGGGAGTCCACGCCGCCGTCGTATGACAGTTGCTACAGGCCCCCGGCGTCAGCCCGCCTTTGTGCCCCGCGGGAATGCCCGTCGAGATCGATCCGTTATGACAGGTCGCGCAGGGCGTCGCTGTGACGACGGTGTGGTTCATCGTCGCCGGCTTCCAGCCGGTTGTCCGGTGACAGCTGTCGCAGGCCGCCGCGGCATTAGTACCGCCCTTATGGTTCGTCGGAATCCCCGTCGAGGTCTTGCCGTGACAAGTCGTACAAGTCCCCGGGATCACACCCGTATGATTGAATGTCGCGGGCACCCATGCGGCCGTCGTATGACAGTTGCTACAGGCCCCCGGGGTCAGTCCACCTTTGTGACCAGCAGGGATGCCGGTTGAAATCGATCCGTTATGACAGGTCGCGCAAGGCGTCGCCGTGACGGCGATGTGGTTCATCGTCGCCGGCTTCCAGCCGGTCGTCCGGTGGCAGCTATCGCAGGCAATCGCCCGGTTGGTCCCGCCCTTGTGATTCGATGGGATGCCGGTCGCATTGACTCCGTGACAACTTGTACAAGTCCCTGGCGTCACATTCGCATGATTGAACGTCGCAGGCGTCCACGCAGTCGTTTTATGACAGGCGTTACAGGCCCCTGGCGTCGCCCCGCCTTTGTGGCCCGCGGGGATGCCGGTCGAAATAGACCCGTTGTGGCATGAGGCGCAAGGCGTCGCTGCCACGGCCGTGTGACTCATGGTCGCCGGTTTCCATGCCGTCGTCCGGTGGCAGCTGTCGCACGCCGCCGCGGCATTGGTGCCGCCTTTATGATTCGTGGGAATCCCCGTCGAGGTCTTGCCGTGACAGCTCGTACAGGTCCCCGGCGGCACCCCTGTATGGGTGAATGTCGCCGGCTTCCAGGCCGTTGTTCTATGACAGCTATCGCAAGCAGCAGAGGGATTCTGACCGCCCTTGTGATTTACAGGAATCCCTGTGGAGGTTTTTCCGTGACAAGTTGTGCAGGTGCCTGGTGCCACACCTGTGTGGTTGAAAGTGGTCGGCCGCCAAGCCGTGGTCCTGTGACAACTGTCGCATGCCCCCGGAGTCATCCCGCCTTTGTGGCCTGCTGGAATACCCGTCGCAAACACGCCATGACAGGTCGTACAGATTCCAGGTTTCACCGTGCTGTGGTCGTACCCGCTACTCACGAGACGCCAGGTCCCCCCGCCCTTCTTATGGCACGAATCGCAGGAGGCCCCGCTCGTAGTCATGTGCCCCGCTGGTTGGCCTTGCGCGACAGCCCCGTTATGACACCGCCCGCATGTACCGGGCAGAATTCCGTTATGCGTAAAAAATGCGGGCGTCCAATTCGTCGTACGGTGACAACTGTTACAGTTGACCGTGGTCGGTAAATGGTTCGAAGGCTTGAACGTAGCGACGACCCGTCCGCCTGGAGAGTGGCACTGCATACATTGGGTCGGCGTCCCTTTAAATATTCCCTGCAGGTGGCATCGTTGACACTGCACTTGAGCGTGTCCACCGGTGAGAGGGAAGCCCGTAGTGCCGTGATCGATTTCTATGTCGGTGCGAATGCCGCTCTGTGCGGACGCAGTCTCTGGACCAAGCAGCGTACAAAGTAAGACAAGCAGTCCAGCCACAACCGGCCAGACAATGGCCTTCAAGTCCATCCAGCCGCTCTGTCTATGATCTATCCCTGCATTCATAAGGTACAACCTAACTTTGATTAGACCCACTCCCTAGACGTCGCTTAATTCCAACCTCTCGCTTGCGCCCTATTTTATATTGGGACTATAATCCCAATTGCAAGACGTACATGAAACTATTGAGACCATCAATCATGGGAATGCAATCCCAATCTGCAAGCAACGCAAGCCATGTGCCATTTGCGATGAAGTGTTCGAAATACCCATGTTTTAGCAAGGAGAGCAGTATCTACTGGGTAGATTCACCCAACCCATAGAAACGGCAAACGAACATCACTGTAGGCATGCGCCTACAATTCATACGGACTCGGCAACACCCGAACGTCACAAATGACCAAGCGTAGGCCGGGAATGTGCACAGTAATAATAGGCGTGATAGTTGCTCCTAAACGACATCTCAAGCTCACTTGCTACAATCACACACACCAAACAGTGTCGCTATTGTCCTGAACCGAGGATCGATGACCATGCCAGTAGCTGAACCTATCCAACCAGTCCGTGAACCGCACAGTGAGCCCTCTCGCTTGGTCCGACAACCGGCCTCGCGGCCTGGCGAAGACTCAGGCTCTCCATTCCAAGGAATTATGAGGCGGCTACTCCCATTCATGGCCTTCCTCTTCTCAATCTGGGTGGCATACAAAGTCGCAACCGGCAAGTACTACACCCCGCGTTCGAACTTCGGCTTCTACTTGGGCGTCGTTGGATCCGTGATGATGTTGGCCCTTCTCTTGTATCCGTTACGAAAACATCTTCACTTCATGCAACAGTGGGGTGCGTTGAAACATTGGTTTCGATGGCACATGATCATGGGCATTGTGGGCCCAACGCTGATTTTGTTTCACTCCACGTTTCATTTACGCTCCCTCAATGCCACGATCGCTCTGTTTAGCATGCTGATCGTCGTGATCAGCGGGGTGATTGGACGATTCGTGTATACCAAGATTCACTATGGTCTCTACGGAAGTCGCGCGACACTCGAGAAGGTCCGGCAGGAATTCGTGGGGAGCGCTGACAGTCTACGATCCCGATTTCATATGGCTCCCAGAGTGGAGCAATGGCTTCACTCCTTTGAGAGTGAGGCTAATCGTCCAGAACGTTCATTCATCACAATGTGGTGGCATCTCTTTGCGCTGGGATGGACACGACGCCTCTATGCCTTCCGCTGCGCGAAGGAGCTACGTGCCGTCATCGGACCGACCCGCTCCTCCGAATTTCGTGGAGGGGCTTCGGATGCCATTCGTCTCGCCAACCGTTACCTCAGAGACGCCGAGAGAGTCGCTGAATTTGCGACCTATGAGCGGGTATTCTCACTGTGGCATGTCCTGCATATCCCGCTCATGTATCTTCTGGCAGCCAGCACCGTGTTTCACATCATTGCCGTCTATATGTACTAAGCCGGACACCCCCTGTGCAGGCTCTCTTTCGCCATCTGTCATTCATACTGTTCACATTGGGGGTGTTCTGCGTCAGCACCGCCTGGGCCGACAATGTCGAAACCGCTCTGATGCCAGGCCAGGTGATCGCGGGCCATGCCAAATGGGAAGAAGACTGCACCAAGTGCCATAAGCGCTTCGACAAGGCGGCGCAGACAACCCTCTGCCTCGATTGCCACAAAGACGTACGAAAGGATGTCGAGCAGAAGCACGGCTCACACGGCCGGTTTAAGGAGCAGCGCGAATGCAAAGAATGCCACACCGAGCACAAAGGCAGAGCGGAGAACATTGCCCCCATCTCAGAGCAGACGTTCAACCACGAGCAGTCGGATTTTCCTCTGAGGGGTGCGCACGCTGACTCGAAGAAAGTAGAGTGCAAGTCCTGTCATAAACCCAAAACGAAATATCGTGAGGCTCCGTCGGATTGTTACAACTGCCATAAGAAAGACGACAAGCACAAGGACAAAGCCGGCACTGCCTGCGCCGATTGCCATACCGACCGCAGCTGGAAAGACGTGCGGTTCGATCACGACAAAACCCGGTATAAACTCCGCAATAAGCATGCAGAGATCGCGTGCAAAGACTGCCATGCCAACGATCGCTACAAAGACACCCCGACGGACTGCTATTCCTGCCACAAGAAAGACGACAAGCATAAAGGAAAGGCCGGTGTCGCCTGCACCGATTGCCATACCGACCGCAGTTGGAAAGACGTGCGGTTCGATCACGACAAAACCCGGTATAAACTCCGCAATAAGCATGCAGAGATCGCGTGCAAAGACTGCCATGCTAACGATCGCTACAAAGACACCCCGATGGACTGTTATTCCTGCCACAAGAAAGACGATAAGCACAAAGGCCAGGAAGGCACGACATGCTCAGAATGTCACGATGATCGATCCTGGAAGAAGGCTCCGTTTGACCACAACAAATCTCGTTTCCCGCTGATGGGAAAGCATGCCACGACGGAATGCAAGAAGTGTCACCTGACACCGGCATTTAAAGATACCCCTATGGAGTGTTTCTCTTGCCACAAGAAAGACGACAAACACAAAGGGGCCTATGGAGAAAAATGCGAAACGTGCCACGGGGAGAGTGACTGGAAAACCATTACGTTCGACCACGACCTACACTCGAAATACCCATTGCGCGGACGACATAACACCACCACCTGCGACTCCTGTCACAAGGGACACATCTATAAGGACAAAACGCCGGTCGACTGCTTCGCGTGCCACAAGAAAGAAGACAAGCACAAAGGCCGTTACAGCGAGAAATGTGAGCGCTGCCACACCGAACGAGATTGGAAGGCGCTGCTCTTTGAGCATGATCGTGATACCTCGTACCCCCTCAAGGGCTATCATCGCAAAACGAAATGCGACAGCTGCCACAAGAGCACGCTATACAAAGACAAGACGCCGAACGACTGCTATGCCTGCCATAAGAAAGACGACATCCACAGGTCCACCTTCGGCGAGAAATGCGAGAAATGCCATGGCGAACAGAACTGGAAAACCGTGGCCTTCAACCACGATCAGGACACGAAATACCCTCTTGTTGGCAAACATCGCACCACGACCTGTGAAAGTTGCCATACCGGCCAGCTCTATCGCGACAAGACCCCCACAACCTGTCACGGGTGCCACAAGAACGACGACGCGCATCGCCAGAAACTCGGCACAGAATGTCAGGACTGCCACAATGTGAGGGACTGGAAGATCTGGGACTTTGACCACAATGTCCGCACTCGTTTCAAACTCGACGGCGGACACAAAGGGCTCGACTGTTACGCCTGCCACTCCGAACGCATGAACAAGAAGGTCGTGACGTCATCAGCCTGCGTCAGCTGTCATACCAAAGACGATAAGCACGAAGGAAGTTTTGGTTCGCAATGTGATCGCTGTCATGAAACAACAGTATGGAAGACCATCAAGCCAGGCACAGGCACTTTTCGCCGTCGCTAGCTGCACCAACTGAGGCTGATCTTGGGACGGGAGCCATGACATGAAGTACCGCCGCGACATCTCATCCACGCTGAAACTGCTCGCCCTTGGGCTTATCCTTTTTCTCGGGTATCAGGTGTGGTTGAAACCGACCTATTTCACTCCCGTTGTGCCGCAGCTCTCGGCGATCGAGCCCACCCCTCCGTCGGCGCCATTTGTTCTACCCGAATTCCAAGAGCATCGCCAATGGGATGTCCCGCCATCACGGCTCGTGGATTTAGGATCGCCTCCAAACCAGGCGTTGGGAGCCATCCGTGAAGAGCTCGACCGGGGTAATTACACCGAGGTTGAACGGCGACTGAAACAGCAGTCGCTAAAATCCGTTGCAAATGCCTCCTCACGCCACTACATCGCAGGCCTCTGGAACAATCTCGGCATCCAACAGGAAAAGTTCGGCGGGACTTCGCTGTCCGTGAAGGCCTTCAAGCAATCAGTGCTCTGGGACTCGAAGAACTCCGTCGCGCATCTCAACCTCACGCAGGCCTATTGGGAACTCCGCGATCCCGCGATGACACCACAGTTTCTAGAAACAGTCATTCGCCTCGCACCACAGGACCCGTTCCCGCATCTCGCATTGGCCGATCTCCTGATTGCTACAGGACAAGCTGACCCGGCTGCGGCGCAGATAGATCAGGCGCGCTCCCGGGCAGAGCGTGACCCCAATCATCACTCGTACTTGCAAAGACTGACCGCCAAACTCGAAGCCATAGAACCTGTACGCACTGCGATGAAAGAGGATGCCCGGCCCCCTCAGCCCACACCTGCACCCATTACACCGTCACCCAAACCGCAGTCGACGGAACATCCGGTATCAACGCTTGAACCCGCTCGCCAAGCAGACACATTCAAGATGACAAGCCCGCAGGCACCACCGCCTGCCCCTACTCAATCAGACCGCGCACATTTCACCGTCCAGTTCGACGGGCCACCAGATCAGGCCTCCTGGACCAGAATGCGCGCGATTCTGGAGTACGCCCACGACGAATTGTCTCAAGAGCTTGGACGCGTTCCGTCGAAACCCATCTCCGTCGTCCTGCACACCAACCACAAATTCACGGGCCCAGCAGACTCTCCCGTATGGGCTGATTCGCTTTTTGACCACACTTCGGGAACCATCCATCTTCCCACGCAAGGTGCACTAGAAGACTTGGCCCTTTTCAGCCGTATCGCCCGTCATGAATGTGTCCACGCCCTGCTCTTCGAGCAGGCAAAAGGAACCCCCGCAAAAGTTCCCCACTGGATCGTTGAAGGTCTCGCCCTCCAACTTGCAGAAGATCCCTGGCCAAATCTGGAAGAAGCCGAGCACAAAGCTTCAGCGCTCATCCCCCTCACCTCATTGCAAGGAGATTGGAAGCCACTCTTGGCCAATGCGGTGCCCAAGGCCTATCTCGAAGCACGAGCCGCCACGCAACTACTGGTGGATAGTTATGGCTTACATGGAATCCAGCAGGTCATACAGCTGCTGCAAGCCGGGCTTTCGCTCGACGCAGCAATGCAACAGAAACTGTCCGTGTCATATGAACAATTCAGAAAGCAGTGGGAACAGGCCATGAATCAACCTAATCCAGGAAGTCTGTGATATCCACGGACCACCCGTCACATAGGTCCAGCCAGTGAATGTTAAGGCTGGCCTACGTCACCAAAGACACGCTGATAGTCGCCTACGCCGAATCTGCACTCGCCAACCGGTATTGGATGCATTAGAAATCTCCCCCCTCCATTTCTCATAGTATCCATGTATCCATAGCCATATCCGCGCCGGACGGCTTTACAGCAGACATGATAGGAAGGAGAGACTTGAGCCTGGCAGAAGGCTCAGGTACCGTATCGGTACACTTGTCCATGCCGAGCCCGGCACCAAAGAAGGATTTGTCTGCAGATGAGGAACCGGTGAACTGATGAATCAGATGCGCCTTACGCTGCCCCTCATACTGGCAGCCCTCCTGATAACCAGCACATCATGCGTCGCGCCTTCCGAGAACCAGACAGCGGACCTCTCCCGCATGGCGAAGCCCATGCAAAGGGTAACCCTCCATCCCCGGGAAATCACAGACGTCCTCTATAACCCTGGAATGGGCTTCGCCGATTTCCACTTTGGATTCGACCACCCGCCTGCGCCCGGCACCTATCCGCGCTCGACCGTGGCCTACTTCCGCTGGTCCTGGGCCGACCTCGAACCGACGGAAGGCCAGTACGCGTTCGATCTGATTGATCGCACCATTGAGCAGGCCAAAGCCAAAGGGGAACGGCTGGCATTCCGCATCATGTCCGAGTATCGTTCCGGTTCTCCGGCCTGGCTGCTGGCAAAAGGCGTCCCCTCGATCGCGGTGGGCGGTGGCCACTTTCCCGATTTCAACAACCCGATCTTTCTCGACTATCACGAAAAGCTCATCAAGGCCTTGGGCGCGCGCTACGGACGATCGCCGGACATCGATCATGTGGACATCGGATCGATCGGATGCTGGGGTGAGTGGAATACGGCTTGTTGCTACGGCGTAGAGCGGCAGTGCCAGCAATACTTTCCCACCGAAGACGTCCAGATCACGATCACCGACTGGTATTTCAAATATTTTCCGCAGGTCCCTTTAGTCATGTTACATGGCGGGCAACTCCTGTATGCCGTCGAGCGCGGGGCTGGCTGGCGGGGAGACTGCTTCGGCGACTATGGATACTTTGGCCCGGACTGGAACCATATGGAGCAGGCCTATGCACCTGTGCTCCAGGACCCTGTGATCGCCGCCGCATGGACACGCGGCCCAGTACAGCTTGAAGTCTGCGGCGTTATGCAGGATTGGGAAGACAAAGGCTTCGACATCGATCGTATTCTGCAACAAGGGCTGGACTGGCACGTCTCTGTCCTGAACGCGAAGTCCTCTCCGGTGCCGGCCCGCTGGCGGTCCAAAGTGAATGAGTTCCTCAAAAAGATCGGGTATCGGCTGGTGCTGCGGACCGCCAGCCACCCGGCGGAAGTCAGGGTTGGTCCGACCTGGACACTTCAGACCGAATGGGAAAACATCGGCGTGGCGCCTGTCTACCGGTCCTGGCCGCTCGCGTTCCGACTGAGAAATGCGACCGATGACGTCGTCGCCCAGTGGATCAGCCACGCTGACGTGAAGCAATGGCTTCCTGGCACACGCTACCAGATTGAGGATACCCTGAGAATCCCTGCCCAGATCGCGTCAGGGATCTATCGGCTGGATGTCGCCGTACTCCATGAAACAGGCGGATCAGCGCTCGTCGAACTCGCGATCGAAGGCAAACGTGCGGATGGCTGGTACGATCTCTCCACAATCACCATTGATGAATAACCAGCAGCGTATCGCAATGACAAATACCCGACAGCCTTCGCTTGCACCCCTTTCATAAGTGCGCTAGATTCACGCCATGCCCCCGTAGCTCAGTTGGATAGAGCAGCGGTTTCCTAAACCGAAGGTCGTACGTTCAATTCGTATCGGGGGCACCACACCGCGCATCACTACACAAGCCTATCAGGATCGACGACACCTTCGAATGCACACAGGATTACGATGCACGATACAATCCAGATAGGCAATCGGATGTCATGGCTGCCGCGCCAATGCCAGCCTCAGCCGGTCCAGCACGGTCGGAGCCAAACATGCAGCTATGGCCGCATTCGCACGGGGAGTGTAGTGTCCACCCTCTCCTGTGGCCCCAGAGGGAACGAACCGATCAGACTCTGAAACCGTTTCGAGGCACCCTGTCAGATCCACGTGCTCCAGATTTGCGCGATTGAGAATTTTGAGTCCATCGGGAATCCGTGCAGGCAGCTTGGTTATTTCCTCCTTACCACTCGGAAGGTACACGAGCACAGGAGTGCCTCCATCCTGACGCACTGCAGCAACGAAGGCCTTCAGGAGCGCTTGATTCAATGCCCGCATTTCCTCATCTGACACATATCGCCGACCTTCTGCTTGCAAAGGAAATAACGACGTCAGAAACCGTGCCAGGTAAGAACGGTGCATAAACCACCACATTGGCCGATCCCATTCAGCAGGAATGTACGCCCGGTCGTATTCGATGAATGGCACCTCGTGAATGTAGCGAAGCTTGAATATATCCTCTGCCTTCGGCAGGGGGCGATTCACAATATCGAGACGGCCTCCCCGATCAAGAACGAATCGAGGCTTGATAAAGGGAAACTCATTTTCGTCGAACAGGAGAAATCCGGAGGAGCCCATTGCTCGGAAGAGGTCGTGGTTGATGAAGGAGAGAACCACTAGAGTGGGCTTCCACGAAGGCACATCTCTCATATACCGAAGATACATCTGGTCGATCCCAAAACCGCTGACACCGAAATTCAGCACTCGGCACCCGTCGGGAAGCCGTTGCTCCAGCCGATAGCCCCACGTATCGGCAAACCGCACGTCGTTACCAAACGTAAAGGAATCGCCGACTAAGGCGACCCGACAATCGCCAAGCCCATCGCGCATGGCTTCACCCTGCGTGGCGCTCCGCAATCCTTCGGCGCTGCTCTCATATAACCCATTGATGCTTTTTCGGTTGGATCCAACGGTCCACCCCAACGTATCATCATCCACAAAATACGGGTTGGCCGATTTGCGAGAGACAAGTACCCTCTGCTGCTTCTCAGCATAGTCTCGCCACTGGCGGGGAAGCAGGTGAACATTCCCGACAAACAATCGGTTATGCTTCTCGACGGCAGCGATGCGAAGCGCCGCTTCGCTGAGAACTCCGGCTGATACGACGATCAGGATGCTCATGATCGCGGCATACACTCTCGCTCTATCGTACCGTTGTGGGCCAGAAAAAAAGCGGACGAAGAGACTGGCTGTCACGATGAGCCCGAATGCCGAGGCCCCACATAAGATTCCACTCGAACCGACGAGAAACTGCCCCAACGAAAATCGGGGTTCCCAACGATATAGCTCGATCAGGAGTAATACGGCGCACATCGCCATGCTATACACGATCAACGCGATAACGGCTGTTGCCTGTATCGGCTGCGGATGTTGAGGAGAACCATCACTGGGCGGCACCACTATTTTACGCTCCCTATCGTTAGCATTTTACAGCCCAGCGACCTCGGCTAGCGGCAGAGTCCGCCAGAATCAACATTAGATTGGTAAAAGATTCGTCGCCTCCCCCATTCCTTAAACCCAATCTGTTGGCGAATTCACCCGACTGAGAATATAAGCCTCAACACGACTAATATGGCAACTTACAGGGCCAGACAACCTTGATGCTAGGAATGAATCAGGAACGGCATGAGCGCCTCCGAGGCAGATACATTTTAGGGGCTTGGAAGAGAGGACCACAAGATAACCGCTCTGAGACACCTGATTCATAGCCTGCCAGTTCGAATTCAGAAGCATTGGGATGCCTGTCTCGCTTTTACGGACACATTACGTACGATTCATACTGGGCAGGAGAGTGCCACGACGGAGAGGCGAAGATTTTCAGCGATGTCCAGGTGTCCCGCCATAACAAGGCTTGATGCCCATGGCGTGAGACCACGCCAAATCGTCGCGGAGTTAGGGATCAGAGTGGCCAGGCTCCTAGCAGGCCGTTGTGGAGAACGAGCGATCCAGCGATGAAGGGCACGCTTACTTCGATGTGGATTGGCTCACGTGACACGGAAGCGTGATTCTTTGCGCGAAGCGGCGGCGTGAGGTTTCGGATGATCCAACGATGCCACGACACGTTTCCCATCCAATTGCCGTGTCGCTATATGCGGATACCTGACAGCGGCCCCTCCGGACACCGACAGACCTGAAGCGGCTGACGGCCTATAGCCAGATCCATATTCTCAGTGTGCGGCTCAGCGCCAAGACTATTCAGCCGGCTTGGCAGAAGTGCTGTATCGTAGGCAGAACACCCTTCTAACGGACCGTAGATCACAACCTCGGCTACCCTGATATTATCCTGCCCCCTCCCGCAAAGAGGAAGTATCCGCTATTGTAGAAACAATGCAGCGCAATAGCGGGGTAGGTGCTCTGCAGCCGATCACGCACTAACCCGAAGATTATTGATGGAACGATAACCGACAGTGCCCATAGAGGCGGATGTGTCAACCAGTGTCCTGCCATGAAAAGCACTGACGTCGCGCAGTTCGCAAGGGTCACTCCATGAATGGCGCGCCGGCCCCAGGAGCATTGAATAAACTCCCCTTGAATCAGCCCTCGAAAGCATACCTCTTCAATGACCGGCAACAGGACAGCGGCAACCAGAAACGATAGAGACCAGATACGAGCCCACGGGATTGGAGCCAGCGATGTTGTCAGAGCCACGGCCACCCAAAACATCGGTCCTCCCGCCGCCGCGAGCAGGAAAACACGATCACGATAGAATGGCGGACACTGATCGAGCCCGAGTAGTTTGATCACAACTGGGGCACCTTCCACGGCTGGGACAAGTGCGGTCCCCCATTTGCCTGAGCGAGGGGAACCTACACCTGAAGACTTAGTTCCGGTCGGACAGGCCTAGACCCAGAGCAGACCGAACTTTTTTCAACCGTCGGCCCCAGAGACCAAGAGCAAGAAGAAACAACATCGGCAGCATCGCATCTACACCACGACCACCACTCAGAGTGCAGCCACCGCCTCCACCGCTGCTGGCAGCAGCAACTGGAGCCGGAGGGGGGGAACCACCACCAGCACTCTGCACCGAAATCGTAACGGTCTGTTGCGGACTGTTGGCATCATTGTCACGGGCAAAGTACGTCAGGGGATAGGACCCCACGGGCGTCGCCGTGGGCCAACTGAAGACTCCGGCGGCACTCAAACTGGCCCCGGGCGGCACCGCCACCGAGACAAAGATCGGGGTGTCGCCATCCACGTCCGTGGCGCCCACGGTGAAGGTCAGGCCCGTCCCCACCAGCACCGCCTGGTCGCCCACCGGCGTGAGCACCGGCGGCGAGTTCACGCGCACCGTCGCCGTCGCGGTGCCCACCAATCCCCCGGAGTCCGTCGCCGTCAGCCGAAACGAATAGGTGCCGGTCGCCGGGGCCGTAAATGAGGCCGTGGCTTGACCGCTGTTGGCGATAGTCCCGACGGAAGCGCCAGTGAGTTGAGTCCATTGATAGGAGCTGATCGTCCGGCCCACGTCCGCGGTCGCCGTGCCCGACAGGGCCACGGAAATATTCGGCGCCACCACTTGCGACGCGTTGGGGATCGTGACGGCCGGCGGCACCGCCGGAATCGCCTGCAAGGCCGCCCGCGCATCCAAGATGCCCGCCCCACATTGCCCCGTGCCGCTAGGCGTGGCGCACCACGTGCCCGCGGGAAACGGGCGGGCGGACGATTGCACGATGGATTTAATTTGCGCCGGCGTTAACGTCGACTTCACCGATAGCAGGAGCGCAGCGACTCCAGCCACATGCGGCGCCGCGCTGCTGGTCCCCGAACTAGAAAAATAGCTATCGCCGGCAGGGCCGGTCAGACCGTTATTATAGATGGCATAGATCCCCGGCCCGTTCGCCGACACGAAGTCAGTGCAGGAGACCCCCACCGTTAGCTTTCCACAGAGGCCCCCCGGCGCGCTGATCGCGACCTGCCCGCTGACATTCGCGTAGGAGGCCAGGTCCCCGTCAATCGCATTCGCCGTCACGGCAATGGCTCCCGTACAGTTCGCAGGCTCATCGATGGCAGTATCGGCATTATTGCCGGTCGCCACGACGAGAACTTTCCCCGCATTGACCAATTCCGTCACCGCCGCTTGGAGGGCGGGACTGCACGCACTGTGATCGCCGATACTCATGTTCAGCACGTGGGCGGGGTTGGGATTCGGCGGAACGCCCGCCACGGTAAAGCCGGCCGCCCATCGCATTCCATCAATGATATCCGAGAGCACCCCCCCGCACTTACCTGTCACTCGCACCGGCAAAATCCGCACATTGGGCGCCACCCCCGTGCCCCCTTGACCATTGTTCATGAGCGCGGCAATGGTCCCGGTCACATTCAGCCCGTGCCACACCGTGTCTCGGGCCGGGGTGCCCGCCCCACATTCGTTTGCGGCAACCCAATTGCCCGGGTCTTGCGCATCGGCGTCTCGGCCATCGCCATCATTGGCCCGCGCGGGATCGGTAATAAAATCATAGCCGGGCAAGACCGGCCCGAGGTCAACGTGCGGCAGATACCCCCCGTCGACGACAGCCACGACGATGGCCGCGCTGCCCTTGGTCAGATCCCAGGCAAGCGGCATGTTGACGCCGCCTTTGTTGGGATCGGCCGGGGCAAACAAATTCCACTGATTCCCATACCCGGGATCGGTGGGGGTTGTCGTGAGCGGATGCAGCACCCGGTCCGGCTCCGCATATTCGATATTCGGATTGTTGTGCGTCAGGCGCGCAGCGATGACACGCGCTTCGGAAAGCGTGACCGGCTTCTGGAGCTTGATCACGTGGGCCCCGCCGGACAGGTGCCGCAGCACCGTCAGCGGCACCGTCGCGGTTTTGGAAAGCCCCCGGGCATCAAATGCCTCCAGGTCGCCGGCGAGTGTACTCCCGAGCGGCGCACGGGGCTTGACGATCAAGCTTGAGACGAGTCGCTCGTCCGGCTCACTGGCGGTCACGCCCACGGCCGATCGCCCGGGCCCTTTGGCCGCTCCGACCCCTGTGACGACCGCCGTAGTCGCCAGGGCGACAAGGCCGGCCATGACAAATCCTATCCCCAATCCCCTGGTACGCTGCGTCAGGTTAAACAGCACAGGTTTCCCCCTTTTCTGAATACCAGTTGACTCCCTCAGGCCACCCAAGCTGTCCGCCCTTAGAGCGGTTGCAGGACGCGATCATCCTCGATCCATTCGATCGCCGGGTCGCGCCGGAGGAGAGCCTCCCCTTGAGCCAGCTCTGCCGCGCTCTCCGCCCACTGGATGAGCACGCACGCATCCCCGGACATGGAGCGGACATACGTAAGGCGGACGTGTGTCACGACCGACCACTCGGCAATCCCGTCAGCCGTGCAGGCAATCGTGCGCGGGGCAAACTTCACCATGAGCTGATGAGACACCGGGCTCGACGCCGCAGGAGACCAATGGCACCCTCCGACAAGCAAGCCTACCAGCACCGCCATAACGGAGAACACCCGCTGGCTGGGTGCCGGCTTCGATCCCCATGAGTGCGATTGCATAGGCTCTCCCGTGATGGCGCGTCGCGTATCGTGCATTCGTCAGGCCCGGCCTCACCTCGTCTCCGAACGCTCAATGTACGCCGCTCCGGAGCTGAGAACAATCCTGCTTTCGTACCCCTCCAGAAGAAGGGGGTATCCATGCTCGCTGCATGCGCTCTATTCGCCCTGGCCCCATAAAAGGGAGCCCCCATCTCTCGAACGTTGAATAACTGACAGCTCGCATAACCACAGAGCTCGTTTGCATGTCTGTGCCTCGATTGTCCGCACCCTCTTCTCTCTACGTCACGCGGTTGATTGCCGTCTGTAGCAACGGGGGCGATGAGAACACTCCCAGCGGGCAGCGGGATCCGCAAAGAGCATCTGGCTCACCGTCGAAGGCCACGACAATCCCACACGCTACCACACGCTCATACCCAGCGGGAAACCCGTCAATGGCCGGCAATGTGATCACCAGCCAGCATCGGCACCAAGATATCGCGGCCTAGCTCCCCCGCTGTTGCACGCCCATGTCCAAATGCCCACAAACAATCCCCTAGCGCGCCTTGATCTCATCTTGTTCGATCCTTCCTTGGCGAGAATCTCTCGTTTTCTTGCCAGGGTGCGACCCCTGGGCTAAGCTTCTGTCAATCGTATGGCACGTACACGTTCCGCAGAGTCTCCCCGCACACGATCGAAAACCGCCGCGATCGACGAGATCGCGCAGGGCCTCGCCACCTTTCAGAGCATTCTGACCTCGATTGAAGATTTCAGCCGGGAAGGTTTTCCCTATCGCGACGGCGCGCGAGCCAAAGCCGAGTTGCAGATTCGTGAAACCGTTCGCCGGTTGTTCGGCGAACGCTCTCCGGAATATCAGGCGCACCGTGCGCACAAGCTCAAGATCTCCACCCCGGCCGAAACGACACAGAGTGTGCACCTGGTGAAATCATTCATCACGGCATTGGAACGAAAGAAGCTGGAGCTGCAAGGGCTTGCTCCTATATCGCCGGCGCCTGAAGCCGGGGACCATCCCGTAGCCTCCGGCCCGCCACAAATGACCTTAGTGCCCCCCACGACGCCATCAGCCCAGATAACGATGGCTCATCAATCCCCCCAGGGGAGTGCGCCACCGGTGACGATGTCAGTCGCCATCACGACCAATTTGAGCCAACCAACCGCGCCGGCGCCGCAGACGCCAGTGCTAGAACCGTCTGCACCGGTTCAACCACCGACGCCGGCTGTTCCGCCAAGCCATCTTGAATCGGCTCGCTTTCGCACCATACCTATAGATCCAGAACCAGCTGCACCAGCCCCGGTATCAATACCTGCGACCGCGGCACCAGCCACCCGGCAGGAACCCGTCACCCCCCTCGCTTCACCACCAACTGCACCTCTGTACGTGACCGCTCCTTCTCAGACCCAGGTAGGAGTCTTCTCCTCTCCAATAACATCACCAACACCGGCGCCCACAGCCCCCACAAGCGAGAGCATGCAGAGACTGCCCGATCAACCCGGCGCTCCGGCCGTATCAGTCGTAGCACCACCTCCATGCCCGAGCCCATCGCCGAGTCCGACACCGGCCTGGGCCGCCGTGGTAACAAGCAGAGAGCAACCCACGTCGGATCCGGTCGATGCACTCCGGAAGGTCTGTCTGCGTTTTCACGCCGTAGCCCGGCAACTCCGCTTGCGGAAAGACTATCGCACGACGCTGGAAGTGGAAGACGACTACGATCTGCAAGATTTGCTGTGCGCGCTACTCAAATTGGAATTCGATGAGGTGGGCGCTGATGAATGGACGCCTCCCTACGCAGGTGGCTCGACTCGCACGACCTTGCTCCTGAATCGGGACCGCCTTGCCGTGGTCGCCAAGAAAACCCGCTCAGGCCTCACCACCAAGGAGCTGGCCGAGCAGGTTGCCGCCGACACCGCCCATTACGCCTCGCATAAACCCTGTGCCCACTTGTTCTGTTTTATTTACGATCCGGAAGGGCGCATCGGCAGTCCGACGCGGCTCGAAACGGACCTAACCAGCGTGAGCGACTCCTTCACTGTGGATGTCCTCGTCGCGCCGAAGTGAGACTGAAACGATTATGCCAAGAAAACCAAAACCCACCGCTGCCTCATCAGCCCGCGCCACATCCGTATTGACACCGCCGCAGGGAGTTCGCTACGGTGAGCCGCAGCCCGGTCCACCGGCTATTCCTTTTACGATTCACGCGCCAAGCGCGGGAGCGCCACTGATGTCCGACCGGGCCTACATCATGATCAATGTGAATCCCGGACTGACCTCCAGTGTCGTCAAAGCACTCGGACAGATCAAAGCGATCAAGACCATCGACCCTTGCTGGGGAAAGCCGGACATCATTGTCGTCGCCGACGTAGCCGATCAGGACGCGCTGACGCAGCTGGTCCTGAGCAAGATTCATGGCATTGAAGGCGTGACGCAAACCGATACGCATCTCGTCTACCGTACACCGGAAAGCAACGCAAAATGAATCTCCGCACAGGCCTCCTCCTCGCAGCCACGACCATGCTGATCGGTTGCAGCGGAGCGCCCCATCCCCTTCCGACGGACCTCATCGAAATCCGCTTGGCCGCCCCTCTCGCCACCGTCAAAACCGCGCTCACACAGGTCCTCACCGATGGCGGCTACGATGTCGACTGGAAGAATGACTCCACGTTGGAAACCAGCTATCGGGAAGAAATACATGGCCCCTGGAACTGGCTCTATCGCTGGCGTTTCGGCACGATCAAGAGCCGGGTGGATGCGACGGTGACTGCCGCTGATGAGCAGAACACTGCACTCAAGTTGGAAGTGCGGTCAGAGGGAAAAGACGGGATCTTTACCAGCTGGGATCAGGTTCCCAGCGCGTTGCCTCAAGGCGCCGACAATCAATTGCGGCTCATCAAGAACGCCCTGCAACTGCTATAATTTCTCTACCGGCTCTTTGTCACCAGCCTCGGGATCATCCCCCAAATCAAGTCCGAATCGCTCAGCCATCCGGTAGAGCGTCCGGCGGTCGATGCCCAAGATCTTCGCCGCCTTCACCTTGTTCCCCTTCATCTCTTTCAGGACACGGATCAAATGCCGCTTTTCCACTTCTTCGAGCGTCAGACAGACCTCGTCCCCTTCCGATGCCGAGGCGGCTTTCGCATCCAACGGTGCAGCAGTCCGAATGCTTTCCGGCAGATCGTCCGGCGTGACTAATGGACCATGGCTCAACGACACCGCACGTTCCACCGCGTTCTCCAATTCCCGCACGTTGCCCGGCCACCGATACTCCTTGAGCCGTGCCATCGTTTCCGGCAGAAATCCGCGCACCCCCGACGCCGTCCCGCCGACATACTTCTGCAGAAAATGATGGGCCAGCATTGGAATGTCTTCCTTGCGATCGACCAGCGAAGGCAGGGTAATCCGCACCACGTTCAAGCGATAGAAAAGATCGTCCCGAAACTTGTCTTCCTTAACCAGCTGTTCCAGGTCGCGATTCGTCGCAGCAATGATGCGCACGTCGACTTTGACGGACGTGGTCCCTCCCACGCGCCGAACTTCCTGGTCCTGCATGACCCGCAGCAGCTTCACCTGGAGCGCCGGCCCCAGTTCGCCGATCTCATCCAGAAACAGCGTCCCTCCCGTTGCCGCCTCGAACAATCCGGCCTTCAGTCCAACCGCGCCGGTAAAGGCTCCCTTCTCATGCCCGAACATTTCCGACTCCAGCAGCGTATCGGGCAAGGCACCGCAATTCACCGGAATGAACGGCTTGTCTCGACGCGGACTATTGGCATGGATGGCCCTGGCAATCAGCTCTTTCCCTGTCCCGCTCTCCCCCTGCAGCAGCACCGTACTCCGGCTCTCCGAGACCCGGGCCACCAGCTTATAGACATCCAGCATCGCCGGACTGCTTCCGACCAATGGAGACCACTCCTCCTTTTCTTTCAGCTCAACCCTGAAGCGCTTGTTTTCCCTTACTAATTTACAATGGTCAAGCGCGCGCTGAACAACGAGCTTCACCTCTTCTTTTCGAAAAGGCTTGGCCAGGTAATCGAATGCCCCCTGTTTGATTCCCTCGATCGCCCCTTCCAATGATCCAAACGCCGTGAGCAGAACGATGGAGGTATCCGGGCTGAACCGCTTAAACTCCCGCAACACGGTCAATCCATCCACGGTCCCCATGCGAATATCCGTGAGCACCAGGTCGAATACCGTCTGTTGACCGCGAACCAGCGCATCCGTGCCGTTAGAAAAAGACTCCACCTCATGCCCGTCTTTTTTCAAGGCATCGGCCAGCAGTTCGCGGGCCACAGCGTCGTCATCGATCACGAGAATCTTTGCTGCCGGCATTCCGCCCCCTAGATCAGTGATGTAGCTGCTGCACTTTGTCCGGGCAACGATATCACAACCGTCGTCCCTTTCCCCACTTCGCTCTCCAGCGTGAGCGTTCCGCCATGCGCCTGTACGGTTTCTCGACTAATGAACAACCCCAGGCCGGTTCCCTTCCCGATCGCCTTCGTCGTAAAAAACGGCGTGAATGCTTTCTGGAGATCCTCCTCCGGCATACCCGATCCCGTATCGCTGACGACGATCGTGACCATCGTGGTGAACGTCGCATTCCCCACACGCAAGCCCACTTCGATCTCTTCCGGTGTGGCCGCTCGACTACCGGCGCTGATCGTCACAGTCCCGCCCTCCGACGTCGCCGCGATGGCGTTGGCAAATAGATTGACCAGCACTTGATGCAGTTTTTCGGCATCGGCCCAGACCAGCGGCAACGCGTCCCCGAGTTCAACCCGCAGCGCCACCCCCTTCGCTTGAAACGCCGGTTCCATCAACGCCGCCACGGGGCTCACGACATGATCGACCGGCAACCAGGTGGGATCAGGCTTCCGCTGCCGGGTCGAGGACAAGAGATCCTGAATAATACCGACCACGCGCGTCAGCTGCCCATCGATCACATCGATCCGCCTTTTCATATCCGGCGTGACCGTCGGCTCTTCAGCCAACGCCTGGACATGCCAGGCGATCGAATGCAACGGCGTGCCCACCTCATGCGCGACCGACGCCACCAGCTGCCCGACGGCCGCGAGTCGCTCAGACCGGTTGAGCTGATCCTTCACATCGACCAGCTGCGCATTGGCGCGCAACAGGTTTTCCGTTTGCCGGGCCAGCGCGGCACGGGCCGCTTCTTCCCGGGCCTTCCGTTCCTCCCAGCTCATGCCGATATAGGCCACAATCAGCAACACGCCGACGACGACCGTACGATTGATCACGGCGGATTGGAACCGTCCCGGCTTCGTCGGTTGGAGGAGCCCCGCATAGGTCGCCACCACACAGGCCAACACCGTCACCAGCATCAGCGTACGATTGCGCAGGATCGCCACGAGGAGAATCGGCAGCACATAGCCGTAGGCACCGACTACGTTTGCGGGGGCGAGTTTTTCGATAATGACGATGGTCAGAAAACAGGCGCCTGCGATACTCAACACCAGCCAATTGCGGGTCTTCATCGTGCAGCACTCACTCCGGTGGAAGGGGCAGAAGGAACGATGCGCGCAGGCTCCTCGTTCTTACACAAGTGGACGGGCCGAACGCAACTGCGCGGCGAGCGACGCGAAGCGGGAATCCTGCATCATCTGTTCGACGGTACACGTCAACTTCCTCGACCAGTTGGGATGCTGATCGACAGTGCCGGGCACATTGGTCTGCGCCCGTTGACCGATGACATCTTCCACATTGGCGAGTACGACCCATGAGGGCGTGCGGGCGAGATAGAGATGCAGCGCCGCCGTCAGATCTGCGGTCATGGCCGGACTCTGCGCCGGATCATCCGATACGCCATTCGGCAATAGGCCCTCGGCTCTGAGCGCCGCGAGCAAACGAGCCTTGTCGACTTGTCGTTCAGCGAGCGCGCTCCGACGGGCCTCCTCGGTCGCACAGAGCCCCAGAGTGACGCGCGTCTCGATATCGGTGCCTTCCCAGTAGCCGCTCAATGTCGGTAAATCATGGGTCGTCACGACCCCGAGCGCTTGAGAGGGATAGGCCGAGGGGGATTTCAGACTGCCGTCCCCGTTCCGTTCGAAATAGAGAACGCGATACGAGAGCACGCCGGCCGCGGTCAACCGGTCACGCACCCAATCAGGTACCGTCCCCAGATCTTCGCCGATCACCAGCGTTCCGGCCCTCGTGCTCTCCAACGCGAGAATCGCAAGGAGATCGTCCGCCGGATAATGCACATAGGTTCCCTTGGAAGCCGGCATCCCGCGCGGAATCCAAAAGAGCCGGAATAAGGCCATCACATGATCGATGCGAATCGCTCCGCCATACCGGAGATTGTTCCGGAGCAGCTCGATGAAGAACTGATAGCCGCTGGCGCGCAGCTTCACAGGATCGGACGGCGACAGTCCCCAATTCTGCCCTTCCGGCGCAAAAGCATCGGGCGGAGCCCCGCAATCGGCCTGATGCGCCAACACCTCCTGAAATCGCCATCCGTCTGCACCGTAGCGATCACTGCCCAACGCGAGGTCGTGATACAAACCCAACGGCATCCCGGCCTCGTCGGCTTGCACCCCCACGGCGATCAGCTGCTCAGCCGCCAGCCATTGCACATACTGAAAAAACCGCACCCGCTTCATATGCCGGCGTTTAAACTCAGCAACGGCGTCACTCGCGGGCACACGATAGGCCTCCGGCCAATCCGCCCACACGACTGAGCGGGACTGCACGAATTGCCGCTCATCTTCGAGCGCGTGGAAAAGCGCATATTCGGCGAGCGGTTTCCCCTCCTGCTGAACGTACGAATGAAAAAACCAACCACGAGCCGTCGTCGGCTTCAGATCCGGTTCCATCCCCTCAAAGTTGTCACGCAAAAAGGTCCGATAGCAGAGATCCAGCACCGTCCGCTTGAGAGCCGCGACCGCTTCGTAGTCCACATACTCACTCGTTCGAGCCTTCGTTAGTTGTGCGCGAAACGCGGGATCGGCCAGACGATTCCGGACATCCGGCGTGGTCTTGGCTTCAACCACCCGATCGATGTCGATATAGAGCTCGTTGAGATACAGCCGACTACTCGGCGAATAGGGGCTGATGTGATAGGGCCTGGCGTTCTTCAGTGCGTGCAAGGGGTTCAATCCGATGACACCGGCGCCCAACTGCGCGCCCGCCCACTCGACGACCCTGGACAAGTCGCCAAAATCTCCGATCCCCCAGTTCTGTTCACTTCGCAGCGAGTACAGTTGCAGGGCGAGCCCCCAGGTCCGAGTGCCGGTATGAAACGGTTCAGGGACATAGCAGCGCGCCGGTGCCGTGATCAGGCGAAACTGGAGTTCAACCGACGCAGCCCCGCCCCGCACCCAGATCTTCACATCGTAATATCCGATCGGCAGATCCAGCGGCAGAGGGAACGCCAGTCGCACATAGCGACGCCCCAGAATCACCCGCTCCTCATGAATCGGAAGCCCCGGCCCCTCTTTCCACTCGCCCTGCTTTTCGCCGCTTTCGCCGGACACTATCCAATGCACGTGAAGCTGCCCATCATCCGAGGGCTCACAGCGCACGTGCAACGGCCACTCACGGGGGGCTTGGCCTGTCCTGACTACACAGATCGGATCGCATCCCTGCACCCACGGCCGCTGATCCCATGCGGTGAGTTCTTCAATCAGCGCGGAACGATCGGTCACGCGAAACCCCATGGCCGAGAGAATGGCCCGACGGGTGTCATCGGTCGTCACATGGCGGGTCCCGGCGATGTCGTGGTAGTCTGCGGCAATACCGGCACGGTCGGAGAGAAGATACAGGAGCTCAGCTTCCGGCAGGTCGTACATGTCAGAGAGTGTGCGGGACGACCTCCTGTAAGTCAAGCTATCCTATTGTTTCCTTAGACTATTTTAGATTATTCGAAATGCCGCTGGATACCACTGCCACCCGCTTCGGCACGAGTTCATGGGCCTACGAAGGCTGGCAAGGACTCGTCTATCATCGAACGTATCCGAAGAGTCGATTCAGCCAGGACACACTCGCAGAATATGCCGCGTATCGCATGCACGACACGCCACTCTTCTCGACCGTCGGCATCGATCATTCATTTTATCGACCGGCCAGCGCCAAGCAATTCGCCCACTACGCCGAGCAAGTACCGGACGAGTTCCGCTTCTGCCAGAAAGTGTGGGAAGAAATCACCGTCCCCGCCTATGCCAATCTCCCCCGTTACGGCGCGAAGGCCGGCAAGTCCAATCCGCGATTTCTTGATATCGGCGCCTTTCATGATCTTGTACTGCAACCGGCCTTGGAAGGCTTGGGCCAAAAGCTCGGCCCCTTCATCTTCGAGTTTCAGCGCTGGGGACTCGATCCAGCCGTCTTTCTGCAGCAGCTCGACCGGTTTCTCGAACAGCTGCCACCCGGTCCCGCCTACGCGACCGAAGTGAGAAATCCCGCCATCCTCGGCCCGCGCTATCACGACATCCTTCGCGCGCATGCGGTGGCCCATGTGTACAATCACTGGACGGCTATGCCACCGCTTTCCGAACAACATCAAAAACTGACCGGCACATTTACCGCCCCCTTCACCGTCCTTCGGCTCCTGACTCCGCTGGGACTGGCCTATGAAAAAGCGGTCGAACGCTACGCCCCCTACGATCGCATCGTACAGCCGCAACCGCGTATGCGGCAGGAGACCATCGCGCTCGTCAAGCAAGCGGCGGCGGAAGGACGATCCTCCTATGTCCTCGTGAATAATCGATCGGAGGGCTGCAGCCCTCTGACCGTCCAAGCCTTGCTTGAAGCGCTCGCCATACCGACCGACTCGCCGTTGTGAGGCCGTCAGCCGCGTGGTAGCATGATGCTCGTCGCTATCGAAAACCGCGTCCCTTCTCGTCCGTCCACACCTGAGGAGGCACCTATGTCAGTCCGTCGAACCGCCACCGTCGCCCTGCTCCTCTCGGCCACCTTCGCAATTCCGGCTGCCATCTATGCGGTTGAGAGCCTCAACGAACGGATCGAACTCACGGGCGACTATCGATATGCGATGCAGGCCTCCGAGGCGCTGGCCGAGGCCAAATCGCTGGCCTGTCGGGAAGCTTGGCGCCAGGCCATCGCCACATCTCCCTTGTACCGGGAGCAAACGGCTGCGGTCGTCGATTCGGAATTGCTGCGCCAATTGGTCGACAGCCTCGCCGCGCGCTATGCCGCGCAGGTCGTCGAAGAGACCGAACGGCGACAGACCGTCTCCTGTAAGGTTCGCGGGACCGTCCCAAAAGATGACCTGGCCTTCGCGATCAGGACCCAGTTGGCCGGCGGGGTGCCCGTCGTGCATGGGGTCGAACAGAACCGCGCGCTCCGCATCCTGAGCGTTCGGGAAGAGAACGGAGTGATTTTGATCCAGTACCAGGCCCTCAAGCGGTTAGACTGGCTCGGCACCCACTATCAGGGCGGGTTGCGGGAGTCTGCGGACATCATGGTGGATTTTTATGATGAGCAAGGCTTGCTCATGAAGACCGAGCGCTACCCGGCCAGGCGCACGGCAACCGGCGATGATGTCATGAATCCAGGCGCCATCGCTGTTCTCAAAGTGACTAAACCAGCCGGCAGTAAAACCTATCGTGCCTGGCTGGTGAAATAGCCCCGATCGCCAGCCACTTCCGCCTCGTTCTGACCTGCCTTCGCAGATTCTTTCTACCTCCCTCTTTAGTTCGACTGGGTCACAACCGATAGAGATAGCCAAGAGCCTCTTCGAACCAGTCGTACGTTCCTGACGTAGGGAGGGTGCACAGTGATCTCGTCGGCACAAGAGCTAGTCCAATCCTGCTCCAACATCTTCACGCTTCCCGAAATCTATTTTCGCGTGCGGGACGTCGTCGATGACTCGACGTCAACCATGGACGACTTGGCTAACGCCCTCAAGCTCGACCCGGCGATTTCCGCCCGGCTGCTGCGCATTGTCAACAGCCCGCTCTACGGATTCCCCAAGCAGATTGATACTATTACCCGCGCGGTGAATCTTATCGGAATGCAAGCCGTCAGTGACCTGGTCGCGGCCACTACCATCGGACGGACCTTCAGCGGCATGACCTCGGACTTGATGGATCTCCCGGCCTACTGGCGCAAAAGCGTGCTATGCGCCTTGCTGGCCGGCAAAGTCGCGAAGGCCTGCGGGATCGAGGACAGCGAGCGGTTCTTTATCGAGGGCCTGCTGCGGGACATCGGCCACCTGGTGCTGTATCAGACGATTCCAGAACGGGCTCAGTCGGCCCTTGTCGAAGCGGGGAATTTCGGCACCCCGCTGGCGGAAGTGGAACAGTCCAATATCGGCTTCGACTTCACCGAAGTCGGCGCAGAATTGATTCGCTTCTGGGGCATGCCGGGCCAGATTGAACAGGCCGTTCGCCATCAACTGAATCCGAATAACGCCGGCGAATACAATCTCCATGCATCGATCGTCCATCTGGCCGGTGCTGTGACCGATCACACAGAATTAACTCCGCCCCGTGACAAACAGCTCCCTGTCTTCGAT
Organism: Nitrospira sp.; assembly: GCA_024998645.1. Lineage (GTDB taxonomy): Bacteria > Nitrospirota > Nitrospiria > Nitrospirales > Nitrospiraceae > Nitrospira_D. Next base: position 4,185 of record JACOEJ010000032.1, on the reverse strand, counting down.
CCCTTCGCTCTCTCTTGCACCCAGTTCAATCCCGACAAATACCCGGCTCTGCTGAAAGAAGCCCAAAACCAACTGCAAGACACCCTTTCGTTCATCTATCCACTGGCGAGGGCAGCCTAGAGTCCGGAGCGACTGCCCACTCATCCAAATCCCCCTATATTCAACGCGCCATCGCAGACAACGCACCAGCCGCCGCATCCCTCGCCCGCGATCTCCGGCATTGGATGTACGTACCCAGTCCTCCATGCCGCAGGTAGACCAGACCATCCGGAGCCCATATATGCGAAGATATCGTCGCGCGGCGTCCACTCCCCTCTTTTGAGGAGTGGCCAGGCGCAGCCCCTACGCGGTAGGGTATCAAGCCCGACGGATCTCGATGACTGGAATGGAAGGGATAATGACCGTATGAAGATGCAACGGTTCCGGCTGCTCTTGGCAATGGCGCTGTTCACCCTTGCCGCCTTATCATCCCGCCTGTTCGGAGGCCAACAAGACGACGCGCTGGAAACGGCACGGTTGCTGGCCATTCTGCTGGATTCCGGGCGGGTCACGGTTGCCAAGCACCAGGGCCTCATCAATAGCCCGAGTCAGACAGACAAGAAATTCACGCCGGAATTATTTGAACAAGAAGTGCACGCTGAGTTCCAGCGGCAGACCGGAATCGCGCTGAATACCCTGGAAGGCGCGACTGTCCCGGCAATGGCTAAGCCGTTTCTCGCCCAACTCCTCAGGGACAGCATTGGAACCATCCAAAGTTACCAACCCGTGCTCAGCATTCCAGGAATGCGATACAAAGGCCTCATCCCGGCGACCTTCGGCACCGAGACCGCCGCCCGGTTTCAAAAGTTTTCACCGATCTATATGAAGCAGACTGCACCCGACCATTTGGTAAGAAATCTGAAAAACAAACCCGACGCCTATGAGACCGCCGCCTTCGAACGGTTCGGCGGCTCCTCGTCCGCATCCGGCAAGCGCCAAATCATCAGCGAGCTGGTAGACGAAGGGCGTAGCGCTCGCTTGATGCTCCCGCTCTATTATGAAAAATCCTGTCTGGCCTGCCACGGTGAACCGAAAGGCGAACGGGACATCTCCGGGTATCCGCGAGAAGGCGGGAAAGAAGGCGAGCTCGGCGGCGCCATCAGTGTCATGATCCCTCTCAAGTAGCCTGGCCTTACCTAGAGAACGCATTGCGGCTCAAGAGCGATGCGCTGACAGTCCTCCGCGCAGGAGGCCACGGACAGCGCGGTCCATCGCAGCTCCTTACTGTAGCGTATTGAGCGATCCAGTCGAGCGAGCGAGGTTGACCCGGGCGGCGTTGAGTTGGAAGAGCGCGTTCACCAGATTCTCTCTTGCTCTGGCCACGCTGCTAAGGCCATTCGTCATTTCGAAGTAGCTGGGTGGACCAACCAGGCAGATTATCCGCAAGCATTCAACAGAAGCCGCCTACCCTCCATTCCTACTACTGATGAAGCCAGTTCTCGGTATGAGCTTCATGGAACGGCTGCGGTCGGCCTGCAATTGACCAACCGTGCAACGGCTATAGTGTCCCCAGCGGGAGAGGACTGAAACACCTAGACCATGGCCCACGCTATAGAAACGATTGATAGACCGCACATTGACTGGGAAGGGAGCGTAGCAGAATGTGTAGCAGAGCGGGAGGGGAACTGTGGAGGGATAACTACCCGATTGAAAAATCCCTTCCCACTATGCGAAAAAGAAGACGGCCTCCCAGAGTGCTAGCTCCAAGAGGCCGCTTCTCAATCCTAGGTTCTACCTCTTAGCTTTACGACGCGGTCTGAGGGGAAATCCCCTCAGGCCGTAGTCCTCAGCGTAGATCACCTTGCCGGTTCTTGTCGTGATGTACTTCACGAAAGCGATTGGTCCGGGCTTTGGCTTCTTGTGAGTCATACAGCATCCTCCCTTCCCGGAGCGTGTCAGAACCACCCCGTGCCAAAGGTGGATTCAGGTGTCCCAGTGGGGGAGTCTGATGACTTATCAATCAGCCATGGTCCGTGATTACCACGTACCCCAGGGGAGGTGCAAGCTCGCGTTTCACGGATTCTCTAGACTGGGAGCGGGGTTTGTTGACCTGTAGAAATCGCTATGTTAGAAAAATCGCCCTCAAAATTCCTGACCGTCTAGGCCCATGATGACGGTCAAGGCGCTCGGTGAGTGTTGCACGATTTCTTTCTGCACTTCGATGCGGCACAGGTCTGCAAACTCGGGCGCCGTCGGCTATGCCGCGTTGTTTTTCGGCTTTCTCGCGGGACTCTTCCGCTTTTTGAAATTCCACCATCCTAATCTTGCGCTGTTCCTGGATTCCCAAATAGGCAGCACTCCCGAGATCGACTATAATGAGTTCCTATCAACTTCCTCTGCTCCAAGGGAAAGTCCCGCACACGATGAGATCTCGAAGCTACACCGCCATTGTTGAAAAAGAAGGCAGCGGGTTTGTCTCGCTCTTCCAGGAACTCGACATGGCGAGCCTGGGAGAAGCGGTGGAATCTTCCACCGCCAACCTCAAAGAGGCCGTGGAACTATTTCTGGAGTGTGCTGATCCTACTGAAATCGAACGTCGCCTCCACACGGAAGTCTTCGTCACCCGCTTTGAAGCGGCGCACGGGTAAGCTCCGTATCCTCTCCGAGCAAGACGTCTTTCCTCACCCCCCAGACCAATCGAATCCCGAGGCTGCCGGGCCTCTGCCGAGGCCCTGTATGTGCCTCCACTCACCGATAGAGATTCTCCCCATGCCTCCGGCCTCGCTGTGCTATACTGTTAAAACGCTTTAGCGACTTCTCACTAATCAGGAGGATTGTGATGGCTGGCACGACTCGCATGACCGTGTATTTACAACCGAAGGTGTACCGCGCACTGAAGGTCAAATCGGCAACCACCGATCGTTCTGTCTCGGAACTGGTGAATGCTGCTGTCCTCGAAGCCCTTCGTGAAGATGCCGTGGATGTTGAGGCGCTTGACAAGCGGAGCAAAGAACCGACTCGCTCTTTTGAGCAAGTCTTGAAGGATCTCAAACGTGACGGACTCGTATAGTCTGGTCGTCAAAAAGTCTGCTGAGCGAGAGCTCCGCGCCCTTCCGAAAGTCGATCTCCGTCGCGTGCTTGATCGCATCCGAGGACTTGCGCAGAATCCTCATCCTTCAGGCAGTGAAAAATTATCAGGTCAGAGCCACTATCGAGTCCGCCAAGGTGACTACCGAATCGTGTATTCCGTTGATGATGACCATTGCATTATCACGGTTGTAAAGATCGGGCATCGCCGGGAGGTCTACCGCTAGTACGACCTTATACGCTATCCACGATGGCGCCCTTTCCGAATACGGCCATCTTTTCTGTCCTGAATTTCTGCAAAGCGCTCCTCCAGCAGATTCCCCCGGCCACGTAATAGTTTCGCCCCCAAAGAAAAAGGGGCGCCTCCCTTCCGGAAGGCGCCCCTTAGCGTATCGTCCAACCCGCGTCCTACCGAGTGAAAACCGATGGCCTACTGACCCGATGCCAGCGGCGGCATGTTGATGCCGACTCGCTCTAAGCCCATGATGACGGTCAAGGCCGCCGGTGAGTGCTGGACAATTTCTTTCTGCACTTCAATGCGGCGGAGATCAACGAATTCGGGCGCGGTCAGGCCTAACGATTCTCGATAGGCACGATCCGCGATGCCGCGTTGCTTTTCGGCTTTCTCACGGGACTCTTCCGCTTTTTGAAATTCCACCATCGTAATCTTTCGCTGTTCCTGGATAATGGTCTGGGTCGTCTGTTCCACCACGCCTTTGGGCGGCAGTATGCTCCCGACGACCACGCGATTCAGCCGGACAGGAATGCCCTGTTTCTCGATCAGCTTGGTCTGCACTTCTCTAGCAATGGCATCCTGCAGTTTTTGTCTGGTGGTGGGATCGGTCGTCAGCTGAAAGAGGGGATACTTCTGCACTTCTTCACGCACAAAGGTGCGAAACGCTTCCTTCGCATTGTTGGCATACCAGTTCGGGCCGTACTTACTGATCAGCTCCGGCGATTTCCCCTCAATGACGTTGGCAATCAGGAACGCATCGAAGGAAACCGGCGCGTTTTCTGCTGAGATAATATCGAAATGTTCCGAGTATTGGATCGGTCTGACGTCGACATCGATCACTCTCGTTGTCGGCGAGACCCACAGCCGCCCCGTTTTGGTCGGCA
>JACOEJ010000031.1 GCA_024998645.1 Nitrospira sp. | reverse complement strand
GCAACAGCGGCGCGGAGGCGAATGAAGCGGCGATCAAGCTGGCGCGGCGCTACGGACATGAGAAGCACGGCGCGGACCGGTTCGAGATCATCACGATGAAGAACTCCTTCCACGGCCGCACGATGGCGACGTTGACGGCGACCGGCCAGGAGAAGGTGCAGAAAGGCTTTGAGCCGCTCGTGCCGGGGTTTGTCTATGCGCCCTTCAACGATTTTGCGGCGATCGAATCGCTCGTGACGGACAAGACGACTGCGATCATGCTTGAGCCGATCCAGGGTGAGGGAGGCGTGCATGTCGCCGATCAAGCCTATCTGAAGAATCTGCGGGAGCTCTGCACGCAGAAGGATATTCTCCTGATTTTCGACGAAGTTCAGACCGGAATGGGGCGAACGGGGACGTTGTTTGCCTATGAACAGCTGGGTGTGGAGCCCGACATCATGACGCTTGCCAAGGGACTTGGCGGCGGTATGCCGATCGGGGCCTGTCTGGCAAAGGACGCGGTCGCGGCGGTGTTCACTGCCGGGACGCACGCCTCGACGTTCGGCGGCAATCCGCTGGCCTGCGCCGCGGGGCTTGCGGTCTGTCGGATCTTGATCGAGGGTCGCGTGCTCGAGCAGGCCCGGCGCATGGGGGACTATCTCGCCAAAGGGCTGGTCGATTTCAAAGACCGTCATCGCGCGGTGCGGGATGTTCGGGGGCTGGGCTTGTTGCAGGGACTGGAAGTGGAGATCGATGCGAAGGCGGTTGTCGCGGACTGTCTGACCCGCGGTGTCCTGGTGAATGCCACCAGCGAACGGGTGTTGCGCTTTGTGCCGCCGCTGATCATCACCCAGGCGGAAATCGATCGCGTCCTGGAAGTATTGTCGTCGATCTTCAATCAGCGGACGATGGCGGAAAAGGATCAGCATCACTGACATGGCGACCTCACGGGCATCGAAGAAACGGACAGTCGCCTTTGCGAAAGATTTGCTGGATGTGGCGACGATGCCGCGTCCCCAAATCGATGCCTTGCTGCGGCTGGCGACGGCGCTGAAGACCAAGCTGCGGCGGGGAGCTTCGCATTCTTTGTTGGAGGGAAAGACGCTCGGGCTGCTCTTTCAGAAGCCGTCGACAAGAACCAGGGTGTCGTTCGAAGCCGGCATGAATCAGTTGGGCGGCCATGCGATGGTCTTGCCCATGGCGGATATTCAGCTCTCGCGGGGCGAGAGTGTGGCGGACACCGCTCGCGTGTTGTCCCGCTATCTCGACGGGATCGTGATCCGCACCTACGATCACGGCATTGTGCAGGAGTGGGCGGAAGAAGCCACTATGCCGGTGATTAACGGGTTGACCGATCTGAGCCATCCCTGTCAGGCGCTGTCCGATCTGATGACCATCAGGGAAAAGAAGGGGCGCTTCAAAGGAGTGAAGCTTGCCTATATCGGTGACGGGAACAATGTGGCGAACTCGTTGATTGAAGCGGCCGCCAAGGTGGGGATGGATATCGCCCTGGGGTGTCCGGTCGGCTATCAGCCGGATCAGCATGTGGTGGATCGGGCGCGGCAGGAAGCGGCGCGCAACGGATCGGATATCGAGGTGGGAGTCGATCCGCAGGTTGCCGTGAAAGACGCCGATGTCCTGTACACCGATGTGTGGATCAGCATGGGGCGCGAACGGGAACAGGCGCGTCGCCTGCGGACGCTTGCTCCCTATCAGTTGAACGGGCGTTTGCTGCAGAAGGCGAAACCCGACGCCATCGTCATGCATTGCCTGCCGGCGCATCGCGGAGAAGAAATTACCGCCGAAGTGCTCGACGGACCGCAGTCCGTCATTATCGATCAGGCGGAAAACCGGTTGCATATGCAGAAAGCGATTTTGGTTCAGTTGCTGACTCAGAAGAAAGGCAGGGCATAAGCGCTCATCATGAAACAGACATCGATCAAGAAAATTGTCCTCGCGTATTCCGGCGGGCTTGATACCTCGGTCATCTTGAAGTGGTTGCAGGAAACTTATCAGGCGGAAGTGATCGCCTTTTGTGCCGATCTCGGCCAGGGCGAAGATCTGCAGGCGATCAAGGCGAAAGCCAAGAAGCTCGGCGTGAAGAAAGTCTATGTCGAGGATCTGCGCGAGACCTTCGTAAAGGACTATGTGTTTCCGATGTTACGCGGCAATGCGATGTACGAAGGCTGCTATCTGCTGGGCACATCCATTGCGCGGCCGCTCATTGCCCGCCGCCAGGCCGAAATTGCGCTCCAGGAAGGCGCCGAGGCTGTGTCCCACGGTGCCACCGGAAAGGGCAACGATCAGGTGCGGTTCGAGCTCACCTATATGGCGCTGGCCCCAGGGCTGAAGATCATTGCGCCCTGGCGTGAGTGGACCCTGCGGTCTCGGCGGGAGTGTATCGAATATGCCGACAAGCACGGCATTCCCGTGACGGCCACGAAAGCCAAGCCGTACAGCATGGACTTGAACCTCTTCCACGTAAGCTACGAGGGCGGCATTCTTGAAGATCCCTGGAAGTCTCCTCCGGATGAAATTTTCCAGATGACGGTGTCTCCTGAAAAGGCGCCGAACAAGCCGCTGGAAGTCGAAATCGAGTATGAGCAGGGGAACCCGGTTGCCGTCGACGGCAAGAAGATGAGCCCGGCCAAGCTGCTCGCGCATCTCAACAAGCTGGGCGGGGCACATGGGGTCGGCCGTGTCGATCTGGTCGAAAACCGCTACGTCGGGATGAAGTCGCGAGGTGTGTACGAAACGCCCGGCGGGACGATCCTGCACGTTGCGCATCGCGGACTCGAATCGCTCACGATGGATCGGGAGGTTCTGCATTTCCGTGACAGCCTGATTCCGCGGTTTGCTGATCTGATCTACAACGGCTACTGGTTCAGCCCGGAACGGGAAATGATGCAGGTGGCCATCGACGAAGCGCAAAAAGATGTCTCGGGAACGGCCCGCGTGAAGCTCTATAAAGGCAGTTGTACTCTCGCCGGCCGGAAGTCGAAGAATTCTCTCTACCGGCTGGATATTGCGACGTTTGAAGAAGATGACGTGTACAACCAGAAAGATGCCGAGGGCTTCATCCGGTTGAACGCGCTGAGGTTGAAGATTCGGGCGCAAAGGCGGAAAGCGAAGTCCTAATGGCCAGTCGGAGATCCGGCAAAGCAGGGGCAGGCAAGCTGAGTAAGGCCTGGGCGGGTCGCTTTCGCGAGCCTACCGACCGGTTAGTGGAAGCGTTCACCCGATCCATTGCGGTGGATAAGCGGCTGTATGCGCAGGATATCCGCGGCAGCATCGCCCATTGCCAGACGTTGGCCAAGGCCGGTGTGTTCAGCCGCCGCGAGACTGCGACGATCGTGCGAGGGTTGCAGTTGGTGCAGCACGAACTGGAGCGGGAGCGTTTCAAGTTTCTGCCGGCAGATGAAGATATTCACATGGCGATCGAGCGCCGATTGACCGAGTTGATCGGCCCGCTCGGCGGTAAATTGCACACGGGCCGCAGCCGGAACGATCAAGTGGCGCTCGATGTGCGGCTGTATGTGCGTGATCAGCTCACGGTCCTCATCGGACGGCTCACGGAATTTCAGCGCGTGCTTGTGACGCAGGCGACGGAACATCTCGATGTGCCGATGCCGGGCTACACGCATTTGCAGCGTGCGCAGCCGGTGTTATTGGCGCATCATCTGCTCGCGTATGTGGAAATGTTTTTGCGCGATAAGGCGCGTCTTGTGGATGCACGGACGCGTGTCAACGTGATGCCGTTGGGGTCCGGGGCGCTGGCGGGATCAAATTACCCGGTGGACCGGCTCTACACCGCGGCGTTGTTGGACTTTCCCGCGGTCACGCAGAACAGCCTCGATGCGGTGTCCGACCGTGATTTCATGATCGAAGTGGCCGCGGCGCTCGCGGTCATCATGATGCATTTGTCGCGCATGAGCGAAGAACTCATTATCTGGGCCACGCAGGAATTTCATTTTGTCGATCTGCCGGATGGATTCTGTACCGGCAGCAGCATGATGCCCCAGAAAAAGAATCCCGATGTACCCGAGCTGGTGCGTGGAAAGACCGGCCGCGTCTATGGTCATCTCATCGGATTGATGACGACGTTGAAAGCGTTGCCGCTCAGCTACAACCGCGATTTGCAGGAAGATAAGCCGGCGCTGTTCGACGCGCTCGACACGACGCAAGATTGTGTCGAAGTCATGACGGAGCTGATGCGCCGACTCAAAGTGGATCGGGCTGCGCTGACTCGTGCCTTGACCGGTGGCGGGATGCTGGCGACGGAGTTGGCTGACTATTTGGTAACCAAGGGTGTACCATTTCGGGAAGCGCACGCGATTACCGGCAGGATCGTCCGCTGGGCTTTGGATGCCGGGCGCGAACTTTCCGAACTCACCGTCAAAGAGCTCTGCGTATTTTCGCCCCGCTTCGAGAAATCTGTGTTGCAGCGGCTCACGGTGCAGGGCGCCATCGACCGGAAGTCGCAGATCGGCGGGACTGCCAGGCTGCAAGTGGTTCGCCGCCTAAAAGAGCTGGCGAAGTTGTTGGCATGAAGCAAACGAGTTACGTTGTTTTTGCTGGTATGAGCCTGACCTTTCTGACCGTGGTGACTGCCTGTGGCGTCGTGGGTCCTCCGGTTGCTCCGGAGAACGTGGGGGTCAATCCGACGATTACCAGGCAGAAGGCTCAGTTAGAGAAGACGGGCGCAACGCAGCCAACAGACAATGCCGCAGCGCCTGCGGTTTCGATAGAGCCGGTGGAGCCTAAAGGGCAGGACGAAGAGTTGCCGCCGTTACGGCCGGTCGGAACAAGGTAGTGGCGGCAGGGAATTCGCGGTGAGCGGGATCAACTTACTGAACGAGGATCTTCACGATGCATGACTTCGAATATCACCAGGGCGAATTATATTGCGAGCAGGTGCCGATCAGCCGAGTTGCCAAAGAGGTCGGTACGCCCTGTTATATCTATAGCCACTCGACGCTCATCCGGCATTTCAGGGCGTACGATAGTGCCTTCAAGAACATCCCTCATGTCATCGCCTTCGCCATGAAGTCGAACTCGAATTTGGCCATCCTCAGTCTGATGGCCAAGGAGGGCAGCGGCGTCGACATTGTCTCAGGCGGCGAGTTGTTTCGTGCGCTGAGATCCGGTGTCCCGGCTTCCAAGATTGTTTTTGCCGGAGTCGGGAAAACCGCCGACGAAATCCGGGAGGCCCTTAAAGCCGATATTCTGATGTTCAATATCGAGTCGTCGGCTGAACTCAAGGCGATTCAAGAGGTTGCCGCCTCCGTCGGGAAAAAGGCACGCGTGGCGCTGCGGATCAATCCGGACATCGATCCGAAAACCCATCCCTATATTTCAACCGGCATGAAGAAAAGTAAGTTTGGGATTGCGGCTGATCGGGCCGTGGAAGAATTCACCCTGGCCTCATCCATGAGTCACATTGATGTGGCCGGCGTCCACGCCCATATCGGTTCTCAGTTGACGGAAGTCGCTCCCTTTATCGCGGCGTTGAAAAAAGTCGTCACATTGATTGAGACGCTCAAGGCGCAAGGGATTAATATTCGCTATCTGAATATCGGTGGCGGGTTGGGCATCACCTATTCGGATGAAAAGCCCCCATTGCCTCAGGACCTTTCCGATGCCCTGCTTCCACTCGTCAAGGATCTAGGGTTGACGCTGGTGATGGAGCCCGGGCGGGTGATCGTCGGCAATGCCGGCATCCTCGTGACGAAGGCGTTGTACTTGAAAGAAGGGGAGGCCAAGAGCTTTGTCATCGTCGATGCGGCGATGAATGATCTCATTCGCCCCAGCCTCTACGGCGCCTACCATGAAATCAAGCCGGTCAACGAAGAAGCCGGCCATCGAGCCAAGCAGCAGGTCGATATCGTTGGTCCGGTCTGTGAGTCAGGAGATTTTCTGGCCAAGGACCGCTTGCTGGCCGCCGTAAAGCCGGGTGAATTAATGGCGGTGATGAGCGCGGGGGCCTACGGGTTCGTCATGGCGTCGAATTACAACTCGCGGCCCCGCGTCCCGGAAGTGCTGGTCAAGGGCGGAGACATCCATGTCATCCGCGAGCGTGAAACCTACGAAGATCTGGTCAAGGGCGAGACGATCCCGGCGTTCTTGAAGTAGTGCGAGGCGCGGACTGCCTATAGATTCCCGTACCTTGAGAAGGAGCCATTATGTTTACCGGTTCTCATGTCGCGATCGTGACACCCTTTCGGAAGGGCAAAGTCGACGAGCGGGCGCTGGGTGATCTGATCGAGTGGCAGATCGCTAAGGGCACGAACGGCATTGTCCCTTGCGGCACCACCGGAGAGTCCGCCACGCTGTCACACGAAGAGCACAACCGTGTGATTGAGCTGACGGTAGAAGTAGTTCGCCGTCGAGTCCCCGTCACGGCAGGGACCGGCTCCAATAGTACGGAAGAAGCCATCTCGCTGACGAAGCATGCGAAGGAGGCCGGGGCCGATGCGGCATTGCTCATTACGCCGTACTACAACAAGCCGACGCAGGAAGGCTTGTATCGCCACTATAAGGCAATCGCCGAGGCCGTCGATTTGCCGTTGGTGCTGTACAACATTCCCGGGCGAACCGGCGTGAACATGCTCCCGACGACGATCGCCAGATTGGCCGTGATCCAGAATATTGTAGGGGTGAAAGAGGGGAGCGGGGTGATCCAGCAGGCATCGGATATTGTGCAAACATGTGGTGACCGCTTTGCGGTGCTCGCCGGCGACGATGCGATGACCTTGCCGATGATGGCGGTCGGCGGGCAAGGTGTGATTACCGTGACGGCCAATATCGCTCCAACCGAGATGGCGAACCTGGTCAAGGCGTTTGCAGCCGGGAACATTGCGGAAGCTCGACGCATCCACTTCCAGCTGTCGCCCTTATTTGCCGCGTTGTTCTATGAAACGAATCCGATTCCCGTGAAAGAGGCGCTGGGAATGATGGGAAAGATTGACCCCGAGCTTCGCTTACCCCTCTGCCCGATGGGAAAAGAGAATCGAGATAAGCTGATGCAAGTGATGAAAGAGGCCCGATTTATTTAGCGTGGCCAGCAGAAAGATGAGACGCGGTTATGATTAAAGTTGTGGTGGCTGGTGCGGCGGGACGGATGGGTTGCCGGTTGGTTGCGCTGGTGCGGGATTCGACGGCGTTGACTTTGGCCGGGGCGCTCGAGGGAAGTGGGCATCATGCCATCGGCGATGATGCAGGCGAGACCTCCGGGACCGGGTGCGCCGGTGTGGCCATCACCGGTGATCTGGCCGCGTTGATGGACCGCGGTGAAGTCGTCATTGATTTTTCTGCCCCTGAAGCGACGCTCGAGCATTTCCGTATTGTCGCGCAGCATCGTCGGGCTATGGTCATCGGCACGACGGGGCTCAATCCGTCTCAACTTGAAGAGATCAAGGGGCTTGCGAGACACGTTCCCTGCGTGTTGTCTCCCAATATGAGCGTGGGCGTCAACTTGATCTATAAAGTCATCGGGGAAATGGCCAAAACATTGGGTGACGACTACGATATTGAAGTGATCGAGGCGCATCACCGTCTCAAGAAAGACGCACCGAGCGGTACCGCATTGAAAATCGCGGAAGTACTCGCGCGCGCCGTCAATCGTGACCTGGACCAGGTCGGCGTCTATTCCAGAAAAGGCCTGATCGGGGAACGGAAGAAACAGGAAATCGGCATTCAGACTATCCGGGCCGGCGATATTGTGGGAGATCACACCATTCTCTTCGGCGGGATGGGTGAGCGCATCGAGGTGACGCACCGTGCCAGCAGTCGCGACACCTTTGCGCGTGGCGCGTTGCGTGCGGCGCGATGGGTGGTGCGCCAGCCGCCGGGCCTCTATGACATGATGGATGTGTTAGGTCTGAAGTGACCCAGTTCTGAGTCAGTGTCGGGATGCGCTCCCCTTGCGGGATCCTACCAACTTCATCGCGTTTTCTTATTATCCCTGCGTAGCCTGATCCGGATGAACGGTATAGGCGATGCTACGTAGCGGAGGAGCGCCTTAACACAGACCGACAATTGACGTCAGGGAAGCCCGAACTAGTTCGACGAAGGAGGCGATTGCGGGAAGCTGTGGCCGCAGGCATCACAGGAAACGATGAGCTGGTTGCGTGTGTAGCTGATCATCCGATAGCAGGAGGGACAGCACAGAACGGCCGTCCGGGGAACGGCAGACAACCTAGTCACAGCGGGCTTCATCGACGAGACGTATCCCCGTCATGAATGGCGGACCCAGTTGACATACCAATCGTTTCATTCGAGCGAGTCTGGATCGTCGCCGAAAGCCTGACGTAAAGCAGTTGAGCGGCCTCCGTCCATTTCGGATTCGAAGGGGCGCCAACAAAAGCTGCCTCGGCAGCTTTCTGCTCATCGTAGGTGAGTGGTTTTGGTTCTGCCATAGACGGTCAATGTCTTGCCGTGATGGGCCGTGGTTCCTGGTCCGCTGCTTTTCTCCGACCACAATTCAAGCACGCAAACACTGTGATCGCAAGTCCTGCGTCCAAATCCACCGCCCGCTCTGGCAACATTGAACCGCGGCATTTATCGCATGTCTTCATGAGCGCACTGTAACACTTGTAAAAATGGAAGCATATCCTTCTGAAGTACTGGATTGAGAGGGCAAGAGTCCCCTTTGGCCAGCGTTGCACTAGGCCCTTTGGCCATTCCTGTACAATGTGCAACATGCCTTAGAGGATGCTCAGCCTTGACAGCTCTAGGACGGTTCCATAGGATTGTGGTCGGTTTGACTGGAACACACTATGTATAGACTATTTCTGGTAGTCGGCTTGCTGGTCCTGTTATTCGTGGTCTTGAAGAGTATGTATCGGAATTCCAAACAGGCCGGTAGACCGGCACGACCACCATTAGATGGAGATCAGATGGTCCAAGATCCGGTCTGCGGTGTGTTTGTCCCTAGAAAAACTGCAATCGTCCGGCAGGTCGGAGGGATCTCCAATTGCTTTTGCAGTCAGGAATGCGCGGCGAAGTTTCAGGAGCAGCGAACGAGCTAGCAGCCTGAGTAGCTGTAGTCCGACAACTTTTCTTCTTTGTCGAACTTCAGCAGAATCTGACACTGGTTCGGTGAGAAATTAAACAGAGGCGGGCCGGACTTTCCGCCGGCGATGCGGTAGTACGTCCACGTTTCGCCGCCGAAGAAGCGGGACGCTTTTCCATCAGGCGTGCCCCAGTTTTTCTCAAACCAGGCTTTGTCTTTTCCTTGGAGTTCGGCCGGTTTGAGTGAGGCTTCAAGATAGGGATTACTGGAGCTACAGGCGGTCAGAGCCAAGCAGCTGATCAAGAACATTGCAGAGAGACGCATGAGTGAACTCCTCCTCAGATGCGAGACACAACGTACGATGCGCGGCTTGGTTGACGGACAAATTCTAACCCCCGTCCTGAGAGCTGTCAAACCACGGTGTCGCGTTGCGTCGTGCTTGAGTTCCCCCTAAAATGGCTGACACAGATTATGCGTAAACGTCATCTCGGTAATGAAAGGATGCTCCCATGAAATTCTATCTCGATACGGCGAACGTGAAAGAAATTCAAGAAGCGGCCAGTCTTGGGTTGCTCGACGGGGTCACGACCAATCCGTCGCTCGTGGCGAAGGAAGGCCGCAGCTTCAAGGAAATGCTGGTCGAAATCTGCAACATCGTCGACGGGCCCATCAGTGCGGAAGTCGTCAGCGTTGAAGCGGATGCCATGGTGAAGGAAGGAAAAGAGCTGGCCAAGATCCACAAGAATATCGTGGTCAAGGTCCCGCTCATTGCAGAAGGATTGAAGGCGACCAAGCGGATGGCCGCTGAAGGTATCAAGGTGAACGTCACTCTGTGCTTCTCACCCACCCAGGCGCTGCTTGCGGCGAAAGCCGGAGCCTGGTGCGTCTCGCCCTTCATCGGGCGTCTCGACGATATCAGCTCCAATGGCATGGAACTGATCCGTCAAATCCTTACTATCTATAAGAATTACGACTATAAGACATTCGTCCTAGTGGCAAGCGTACGCCATCCGCAGCATGTCGTGGAAGCGGCGTTGGCCGGCGGCCATATCTGCACGATGCCGTTTTCAATTTTCCAGCAAATGGTCAAGCATCCGTTGACGGACATCGGCCTCAAGAAGTTCTTGGCCGATTGGGATGCCCAGGCGAAAAAATAAGCCTCTTGATTACCTGGCGGGGTAGGGATTGCCGAGTTCTCGGCGCGCCTGCGCAAAGACCGAATGGAACATGGGTCGGGTCAGCTTTCCGGTAAACGTATTCTGCTGACTGGGATGATAGGAACCGAGCAGGAGGTCTCCCCACGGAAGACGATAGGCGACGCCGTGCCCAAACCTGGGAATCGGTGACGGGATGGTGTGCCCATCGGCTCTGTGCGTTTTCAGATAGTGATCGAAGGCAATCTTCCCGAGCGTGATGACGATGCGCTTTCGTTTGAGGAGACGCATTTCATCACGCAAAAATCGGCCGCACTGTGCAAACTCATCGGGCGAGGGCTTATTTCCAGGAGGAGCACAGCGGACGGTCGCGCCGATATAACAGTTCGTGAGAGCCAAGCCGTCGCCGCGATGAGTCGATGAGGCTTGGTTGGCGAACCCGAAGTGATGCAAGGCTTCGTAGAGCCAGTCCCCGCTGCGATCGCCCGTAAAGACCCGACCGGTTCGATTTCCGCCATGAGCCGCCGGTGCGAGCCCGAGCACATAGAGTTCCGCGTCCGGGTCGCCGAATCCGGGAATCGGCTTTCCCCAGTACGTCCATTCCAGATACTGTCGGCGTTTGGTTTGTGCCACAGTCTCCCGGTAGGTCACCAGGCGGGGACAGGCGGTGCAATCGGTGATCGCGTGATTCAGTACAGTAAGTGAGCGCATGGCCGATCACTGTATCATGAACGAGAAGTCATTCGTGCTTGCCGGGGTTTGGGCTTGCTGTTAGCATGACCACGACCAACATTCATTAGTCCAAGAATAACAGAGGAGTACCTCGGATGGCAGAGTCTGGTGCGCGAATCGGATATTGGGTCCTTGCAGGTCTTCTCAGCTGGGGGGCAGGCCAGGCCTGGGCAGAACCGGTCCAGGGTCATCCTGAAGGCAAGGATGCGGC
Source organism: Nitrospira sp. (assembly GCA_024998645.1). Taxonomy (GTDB): domain Bacteria; phylum Nitrospirota; class Nitrospiria; order Nitrospirales; family Nitrospiraceae; genus Nitrospira_D. The sequence continues at coordinate 23,257 of JACOEJ010000031.1, read as the reverse complement.
AAAATCAGAATCTGGATTTCGCGACCTCATTCTTCCTGAACCGCTGGACAATCAGCCCGAACCGGAAGATCGATTGGTTATTCTCCCGGAGATCAAGCGGGAAGGAGAACGGTACTTTCTGAGTTCGTTCAAATTGCCTGACAAGATTACATTCGGAGGGGTTCCGGTTCCTCTGGATAATTGGCAGGTCAGGGAACGCATCGAATACGAGTTCTACCAATTTCTAGAAGACCAGGGCGAAAGTATCATCCTGGCGAAGCGCACCGGACGGTGCTTTCCCCCGGCCGAAAAGCAGCTGGCCGATGCCGGGCTCCCGGACGATCTGAAGTACATGTTATTGGTCGAGAGCAAGTGTATTGCTGCTGCCTATTCCAAGGCCAAGGCATCCGGCCCCTGGCAATTCATCCCGTCGACCGGGAAGCGGTATCGCCTCAAGAGTGACTCGGTCCTCGACGAACGCCGCAACCTCGAAATGTCGACCGAGGCCGCGGTCAAGTACCTGAAGTATCTGAAAGATTTTCAGCAGAACGATTGGTTTTTGGCGATGGCCTCCTACAATGCCGGCGAAGAGCGGGTGCGCAAGCTTCTCAAGGAGCAGAAGATCACCGACTATTGGAAGATGCATGGCCCGCGCGAAACCATGCGCTACGTGCCCCGGATCATCGCAGCGAAAGAGATCTATTCACAGCCTGAAAAGTATTTGGGATTGAGCAAGAAGGATCTCTACGTGCCGCTAGAAACCGAAACTGTGACGGTGAATGTGAAGGAGTCGCAACGGGCCTTGACTGCGATTGCTGAAGAATACGGGACCTATTTCCTGGAGCTAAAGATGCTCAACCCTGAGTTTAAGAAAGATGTTCTCCCCCAGGGCACCTACCAGATCAGAGTCCCGCGCCAAACCTGCCCGAGCCGCTGTTTCAAACAGGCGAAAACTCCGTAGGCCTCATGCCTCTCGCGCTACCGGCATCTTCCGCCCGATCCATTCTTCGTCGCGTGATCGGAGCGGGGTTGCGGGCAGCGGATCCTGCTCACGCTCTGCTCAACAACGTTCATCGAACCGGCCACCGATTGCAGGTGGGCCGTCGCAGTTATGATCTGCGATCATTTGATCGGGTCGTCGTGGTCGGGGCAGGAAAAGCCTCAGCACGAATGGCCCAAGCCCTCGAAAGTGTGTTGGGTACATACCTCGACAGCGGGCTCATTGTCGTCAAAACCGGCCATCGTCTTCCCACCAAGCGCATTACTGTGATCGAAGCCGGTCATCCGGTCCCGGATCGGGCCGGGCTGGAAGCAGCCGAACAACTGCGCGCCCGAGTGGGCGAGTTAGGCGCTCGCGACCTACTCATCGTGTTGCTTTCGGGCGGAGCATCCAGTTTGATTCCCGCCCCGGTCGAGGGCGTGAGCCTTGCCGACAAACAGCAGCTCACGCAATTACTTCTGAGAAGCGGCGCGGCGATCCAAGAGATCAACATTGTCAGGAAGCACCTCTCGACGATCAAGGGTGGACGCCTCGCCGAAGCCACTCGCGCACGGATTGTGACGGTCATTCTATCTGATGTGATCGGCGATGAATTAACGGCCATCGGTTCCGGTCCGACGGCTCCCGACCCTTCGACCTATCGCGATGCGATCGCGATCATGAAGCGGCGACGAATCTGGACGAAGGCGCCGGCGTCAATCCGCCGACATCTCGAGCGCGGGGAGCGCGGTGATGTCAGCGAGACGCCGAAGCCGGGGGCGGCCAGATTCCGAAGAGTGCAGCATGAGATCATCGGGAATAACGAGATGGCGCTCGTTGCAGCCGCGCAAGCGGCTCAACATGCGGGTCTGCGAACCGTTCTGTTTTCGACGCCCCTTGTCGGTGAAGCCGCTCGAGCCGGAAAGACCTTCGCGTCACTGGCAGAGCGCTTGTCTGAGGGGAAAGGAATTGTCCGGAGGCCCTACTGCATTGTGGCCGGTGGGGAAACAACGGTTACGGTTACAGGGCATGGCAAAGGTGGCCGTGCACAAGAATTCGCTGCAGCAGCGGCCTGTGAAATCGCGGGCTTTCAAAAGACGTGGATTGCTGCAATGGGGACTGACGGGACTGACGGTCCGACGGACGTGGCCGGCGCATTGGTGTCCGGAGCCACTCTTGGTCAGGCCAAGAGCGAAGGTGTCAATCTTCGTCGCGCACTCTCGCAGCATGATACGTATCCAGCGCTGCACGCGCTCAAGAGTCACATTGTGACGGGGCCCACCGGGACCAACGTGAACGACCTTTACCTTCTGCTCGCACTCTAGTTAGTATCCGCTTCATGTCTTCCCCATTCGTACTGCGTCTCGATGCTTGTACCGATCGATTCTTAGCCGGCGGGAAAGCGGCGGGTTTGGCGCGCCTGCTGGCCGAAGGGTTTCCCGTTCCTCCGGGGCTCTGTCTCACCGTCGAAGCCTATCGGCAGTTCCTGCGCGATCAACAGATGGATGCTGAGGCGCTCTGGAGGCAGGTGCAGGATGCCAAGGGGACAGCCCGTGCATCAGTCCTCAAAGACTGTCGGAAACGCATTCAGCAGGGCCGCCTCTCAGGAGAGTGTCTGGCAGAACTGGAGCGGCACCTCGAGATCTTGCGGCGGCCGATTGATCAGCGCTGGGCGGTGCGATCCTCTGCTACCAATGAAGACGAGACTCACGCCAGCTTTGCGGGGCTGTATCACACAGAGCTGGGAGTTGCCGGAGATCAGCTGGCGGCCAGTGTGCAAGCGGTCTGGGCTTCGCTGTGGGACGAGCAAGTGGCAACCTATTACGAGCGGATCGGGTGGAGCGACCGCCCGCCGGCGATGGCAGTGGTCATGCAGCCGGTACTCGACGCCCGTGCCGCCGGCGTGCTCTATACGGTTCATCCCGTCACGGGGCGTGACGATCAGGTCGTGGTGAATGTGGTGCCGGGTCTTGCGGCGGGTCTGGTCGATGGCACGATGACTCCGGATCAGTTCTCGTTGCAATGGGATGCTTCGACCTCACGCGCCAGCGTGCAGGAACGAGTCATTGCGAAAAAAGATCGCGCGATGCGGCTGGGGGCCGTCGGCATCCTTGATCAAGCGCTTGATCCGTCCGAGCGTGAGCGACCGTCGGTCACGGACGAAGAGCTGGAGGCGCTGGTTCAACTGGGGAAGCGAGTCGAGGCGGCGCTGCATCAGCCCGTCGACATTGAATGGGCCCTGGACCGGCAGGGACTCTGGCTCTTGCAAGCCCGGCCAGTCACCGTTATGCCGACAGAGGCTCCGCCGGAACGGGCTGTCTGCGAATGGTCCCGCACCAATTTCAAAGAGACGATGCCGGATGTCCCCAGCCCGCTCGGGATCTCGTTTCTCGAACAGTTTATGGATCTGTTTCTGATGGGGCCGTACCGACGATTGGGGTGCCAGATCCCTCGCGGTATGTCATCGGTTCGAATCTATCGAGGCCGTCCCTATCTCAATGTGAGTCTGATGTATGCCTTGATCGAACAGCTTCGCGGCGACCCCTCGACGCTCGCTGAGCATATGGGCGGACACACGGTCTCCCGGCCTCTCCCCATCAAACGACTCAGTCCCGTGGCCTTGCTGCGGGCGGGATTGCTGGTTGCCTGGTGGATTCGCCTGGCGGCTCGTCAGTCGGAGCGCTGGTTTGCCGACATGAAACAGATGGGGCTGGAGAATCATCGCGAGGCGGTGCAGGCGCTGACGCTGGTTCAGGTCCGCGAACGGATCCAGGCATTGAATGAGGAGTTTCTTCGCCGTGAAATAACGTTCGGCATCGCCGGCGGTGTGACGCAATGTTTACAGGCGCTGGGCTTTCTGTTGCCGCACTGGCTGGGAGAGGATTGGCGCGGGCTGCTCAACGCGGCGCTCCAAGGGCAGGCACAAGCCATCAGCGCACAGCAGATCGTCAGGCTGGCCGAATTGGTCGAGGTCGCGCGTCGTGAGGAACCGGTTCAGCGTCTGTTTGAGAGCGCGGACTGGGACGGGCAGGCGGCGGGTCAGATGCTCCGCGGGACGCAGTTCTGGGGGCTATTTGAGCAATACCTTGCCGACTACGGGCATCGGGGGCTGGGAGAGTCCGATATCATGTCCCCGCGATTTGCGGATCAGCCTGAAATCGTGCTGGAGGTACTTCGTCATCAGATCAACGCGCCGACGGCTCAATCGCCGGCACAAATTATGGCGCGGCAACGGAGGGTGCGTGAGCAGGGCTGCGCAGCTATTCGGGCCCGTTGCGGCCGGGTTCGCTGGACGGTCTTTTCCTGGTGGTACCGGCGGCTGTGCCGGTTTTTCGCGCTTCGGGAGGCCAATCGGCACCACCTGATGTACTACGCGGGTGCGACACGACGGCTGCTGTTGCGTGCCGGCGCCTTACTGACGGAGCGGGGCCTGTTGGATCAGGCGGAGGATGTCTTCTTTATCCGCGTTGAGGAGCAGCTGCCGTTGCTCAGCCTGGAGGCGCGCGATTGGCGTGCCCTGGTGGAGTCGCGCAGGCAGGCGCGTGCCCGCGATATCGAGACGGTTGCGCCGGATCAGTTGATCGATGGATCGGAAGATACCTCGACGGAGTGCTCGCCGGATGCAACAGGGTGGCGGGGGGTGCCGATCAGTGCCGGTTTCGCGACGGGCCCGGCGCGAATGATCCGAACGCTGGAGGACTGGAAGAAGGTGACTCCCGGCGACATCCTCGTCGCTCCTGTGATCGATCCCGGGATGGCGCCGTTGTTCGGGATTGCGGCGGGACTCGTCGTCGAGATGGGCGGAACGTTGTCGCACGGTGCGATCATCGCCCGCGAATATGGATTGCCGGCGGTGGCCAACATCCCGGGGATCACGATTGCTGTGCGCGATGGTGAGGTCGTGGAACTCGATGCTGCAGCTGGAGTCGTGCGACGTCGGGAGCCCACCCAAGATCGTCCATTGAGTAACGACGTTTCATAATCCAAATAGGTTCTGATTGGATTGATGAGCGTCCCTAGGGTAATGGTGGTAGGGCCGAATGACATTGGGGCTTTTCGGTGCTTGACCTTTTTTGACGTATCTCGTACGCTCCAACAATTCTCCAGGCCGTACTTTACCACCCAATAGTTTCTTTGCCCGTAGAGGATGCTGCGCGTCAGAAGACGGAGAGGATAGCGTCATGGATGTGACCGGCATATTGCTGGGAATTGTCATCGGTCTCGTCCTTGGCGCGCTCGTCGGTTGGTTTCTTGGCGTCGGTCGACTCTCCCGACAATTGCAACAGCACACGGTCGAGCTCAGCGCCCGGGCCGAACGGGCGGAATCGCTCGAGGCGGAGTTGCGTCGCCAGCTGGAGCAGGATCGCCTGGAAGGGGTGCAGCTTCGGGCGGACCTGGCGACAGCCCAGCAAGCGCGAGCCTCAGCCGAAGTGCGCACGGAAGAAGCGCTGAAGCACGTCGCCGAACAAAAGCAATTAGTCGATCAATCCCGCCAGCAGTTGCTCGAATCGTTCCAGGCGCTGTCGAATGATGCGCTCACCAAAAACAACCAGGCCTTCTTAAATCTGGCGAGAGTGTCGTTCGAAACGCTCCAGGCCAAAGCCGAGGGCGAACTGTCGCAACGGCAACAGGCGATCGATGGACTCGTCAAACCGCTCCATGATTCGCTGCAGCGCTACGATGAACAGATGCGGTTGCTCGAACAATCGCGCCAATCGGCCTATGGCGGGTTGGATCAGCACCTGAAATCGCTGGCAGAATCCCATCAACGCCTCCAGCAGGAGACCGGCAACCTGGTCAAGGCCCTCCGTGCGCCGACGGTCCGCGGTCAGTGGGGTGAAATCACGCTGAAGCGGGTGGCTGAGTTGGCGGGGATGGTCGATCATTGCGATTTCTTCGAGCAGGAAAGCGTCACCGGCGAGGATCGGCGGTTCCGTCCCGACATGGTGGTGCGGCTGCCGGGCGGCCGGCAGATCATTGTCGATGCGAAGACGGTTCTGGCGGCCTATCTGGATGCCCACGAAGCTCCGGACGATCAGCATCGGATCGAAGCGTTGCGGCGGCATGCCGCGCAGGTCCGCAGTCGGATGGATGAGTTGTCGCTCAAGGCCTACTGGACGCAATTTGAGCGGGCCCCTGAGTTTGTGGTGCTCTTCCTTCCCGGTGAACAATTCCTCGGTGCCGCGCTGGATCATGATCCGCGTTTGATCGAAGAAGGGTTTACGCGCGGGGTCGTGCTCGCTACGCCCACCACGTTGATCGCGCTCCTGCGCGCCGTGGGGTATGGCTGGAGACAGGAACAGATGAACGCCCATGCGGAAGAAGCCGGACGGCTCGGCAAAGATCTTTACGAGCGCATGGCGGTCCTGGCTGAACATGTGAACGATGTCGGGCAGGCGTTAGGCAAGAGCGTGTCGGCCTACAATCGGGCGGTGGGCTCGTTGGAGACGAGAATTCTTCCGGCGGCGCGCCGATTCAAAGAACTCGGGGTGGCGTCAGAAAAAGAGATCCCGCAGTTGGAGCCGGCTGAGCTGGTGCCGCGCCGGACATTGCCTTTTGACGGTGAGTAAGGAGTACGCATGACGGACGAACAGTCAATGGTCGAAGAATTCCATAAGAAATTCGACATTCTTGTGCAGACCAGCCCGACAGACGCCAGTGAGGACACAAAGTGCCTTCGCATCCGTCTGATTCAGGAGGAGTTTGACGAACTCAAGGAATCCATGGCGGGGGGCAATCTTGCCGCGCTGGCCAAGGAGATGGCGGATCTGCTCTATGTCGTGTATGGAACAGCCGTATCGTATGGTATTGATATGGAGCCGGTGTTTCGAGAGGTCCACCGGTCGAATCTCAGTAAAGTCGGCGGATATAAGCGAGAGGACGGCAAGTGGGTGAAGCCTCCGACCTATTCACCGGCCAAGATCGAACCATTGTTGGCGATGCAAATGAGCGCTCCCGAAGAAGCGCAGAGGCCATTCGGAGGCGTTGAGGAGCTGCTGCGAGGCGCATGAAATCGCTGCACTGTCCAAGTTGCGGAACGTCGTTCGTTCGAGTGACCTCAAACGAAGGGGTGGTTGAGAAAGCGCTCAACCATATCCGCATGTTTCCGTTTCGCTGCCAGCTTTGCACCAATCGTTTCCGTGCCTTCTACCTGAGTGCTCGCCAAAGCACGCAAGAATTTGACCGCCGCCAGTTCAAGCGTCTCGCGACGGCAATGGACGCCCAAGTGATAGACAGCAAGCAATTGCCCTTTACCAATCGCATTACCGATATTTCAATGGGGGGCTGTGCGATTCTGGCGGGGGGATTGGCTAAGGGGGCGTTTGTCGAGCTGGTGTTGAAGTCAAGTATCGAGGGCGAGGAAATCAGAATCGAAACAGCGATGGTCTGTTCCGTCAGGCCGGAATCAGTAGGGATACAGTTTCTAGAGTTCCATCCGGATGAGCAGCGCCGGTTGAGCCAAGTCGTGCTCGGACTGCTCGTCGGCCAGGGCGGGCAACCGAATACCTATTCCTGACGGTATCGTTCCGGGCGTGGTCCTAGCGCCGCCCCTCGTTTTGCGGGTCTCCTTACCAGTACATTGTCGATAAGCCGCACGTTCCCGATACGGATGGCTCCCAGCAGTACCGCCCGATCGCTCACGGATTCGAGCGGCGTGAGGGTGTCCGGATCGCAAACCGCAAGGTAGTCGACGGCTGCAGCGGATTCCCGGCGCAGCGCCTGTGCCATCATCGATTGAATCTTCCGGCCCGCTGCTGTCCCGTCTTTGATCGCCGCTGCCCCGGCCTGTAAACTCTTGTAGAGTATGGGGGCCAGTGTGCGATCAGTTGCGGACAAATACACGTTCCGTGAGCTCATCGCCAGGCCATCTCGCTCGCGTACGGTTGGATGGACGATCAGCTTGACCCCCAGGTTCAAGTCGTCGATCACGCGCTGCACCAGGGCGGCCTGCTGAAAATCCTTCTGCCCGAACACCGCGACATCCGGCCGCACCATCCCGAAGAGCTTCGTGACCACTGTGGCCACGCCGGCAAAGTGATGCGGGCGGATCTCGCCTTCCCAGCGCCGTGCGATTCCGGGAACCGTGACGACCGTTTCAAATCCCTCCGGATACATCGCCTTGACGCCCGGTTCAAAGCAGATATCGACTCCCTCAGCTCGGCAGAGCGCGCGGTCTTTGGCGATCGGCCGCGGGTACTTGGCGAGATCTTCCGTCGGGGCGAATTGGGTCGGGTTCACAAAAATGCTGACGACCAGTGCATCGCATTGCAGCCGGGCAGCGCGTATGAGCGCGCGGTGGCCGTCATGCAGCGCTCCCATCGTCGGGACGAATCCGATCGTGACCCCTTCTCGGTGGAGCTGCTGACTCCAGGCGGCCATGGCTTTGGGGGTCCGAAGGATGTTCATAAATCCTGACGAGGGCTACAGGACGGACGGGAGCCGTAGCGCGTCGACGGCTGGGGGAAGAGCAGGCGGACTTCCGACTGGTCCTTGACGTCCGCGAGCAACTGCGTGGCCGTGCGCTGAAGTGAGGGATGGACCAGGAGCGGATCGAGTTCATTTAACGGCATCAGGACAAACCGCCGGTCATGCAGCCGGGGATGAGGCACCACGAGATCCGCTTCTTGGATGACCCGGGTGCCGTAAAACAGAATATCCAGATCGATCGTGCGAGGGCCTGAGCGATTCTCCTCGTCGCGTCCCAGCGACCGCTCGATCTCGCGCAAGATTGTCAGCAGGCTGCGGGGCGTGATGTCAGTCTCGAGTTGCACGACGCCATTCAGAAACCAACCATCCCCAGGCTGCGCATGGTCATTCACAGGCTCGGTTTCGTAGAGCAGCGAAATGCCGGTGACCTGTGAATGCGGAAGCAGGCTCAGCAGCGTCACCGCCCGATCGCAGAAATCCAGGCGATCGCCGACGTTTGATCCGAAGCCGATGTAGACCGTTTCTTTCATACATCCAGTTGGGGGTTAGGGGTAAGGAGTGAGGGGGCGTTTTGTCCCTTACCCTTCACCCCTCACCGTTTCAGAACCCCGCTTTTTTAATCCGCTCCACCGCTTCGGCCAGTCGTTCTTTGGTCGTGCAGACGGTCATGCGGATGTAGCCTTCGCCCGGCGCACCGAATCCGTTGCCCGGCGTCGTCACGATGCCGGCCTTTTCCAGCAAATGAGCGGTAAACGAGGCGGAGGAGTAACCCTTCGGGACCGTCACCCAGATATAGAAGGCGGCCGGCGGCGAATCCACCTCGAGTCCGAGCTTCTTCAGGCCCGGCACCAATGTGTCGCGCCGTTCCTGATAAATCTTGCGCAGTCCGTCCGTCACCGAATCGTCCAGCCCCAGCGCCGTGATGCCGGCAGCCTGCACCGCCTCGAACACGCCGGAGTCCAGCTGGCTCTTCACCTTGCCCAGGCCGGCCAACACGTCCTTGTTGCCGACGGCGAACCCGATGCGCCAGCCGGTCATGTTGTAGGTCTTGGAGAGCGAATGGAATTCCACGCCGACGTCCTTGGCGCCGTCCACTTCGAGGAAGCTGGCCGGGCGCTTGCCGTCGTAGAAAATCTCCGAGTAGGCCGCATCGTGGCAGACGATGACCTGATTCTCCTGCGCGAACTCGACCACCCGCTTGAAGTAGTCCTTCGTCATGATGACGGACGTCGGATTATTCGGCGAGTTCAGCCACATCAGCTTGGCTTTTTTCGCGACGTCTTTGGGTATCGCATTCAAATCGGGCAGGAACCCGTTGGCCTTGGTCAGCGGCATGATGTGCGAGACGCCGCCGCAGAAGCTCGTGCCGACCGGATAGACCGGGTAGCCGGGGCTGGGGACCAGCACGATATCGCCCGGATCGACAAACGCCAGATGGATATGGCCGATGCCTTCCTTCGAACCGATCAGCGTCAGCACTTCGTCGGCAGGGTTCAGCGTCACATTGAACCGGCGCTTGTACCAATCGGCTACCGCCGTACGGAACGACAGCATGCCTTCATAGGAGGGATATTGATGGTGCTTCGGGTTCTTGGCGGCTTGCGCCAGGCTCTCGATGATCGGCGCAGGAGTGGGTAAATCCGGATCGCCGATGCCGAGGTTGATGATATCCACGCCCTTGGCAATCGCCGCCTGCTTCATCTTGTCGATGGCGGCAAAGAGATATGGGGGTAAGGTCTTAATGCGGGTTGCAACTTCGATGGGAAAACCAGCCATGTTGACTCCAACTCCTTTTGTGGGGATCGCATTCAGCCGTCAGCTATCAGCGCTTAGCCAATATCTGATGGCCATACCAATACGGTCGGTTAGAGTACTTCAGAGCAGTGCCGGCAATCAACGCCCGGGAGCAAGTAGATGCCCGATCAGCCGGTCGGCGAACCGGTGTAGGGTGGGGAGGTGCGGGATCGCGGCACCTTTCACATCCAGCGCAGTGAGATGAATCTTCATAAGATCCGAAGCGCATTCCCGGCAGAGCGCATCGATCCCGGCTTGCTCCATCTCCAAGTGAAACAGCAGCCCATAGGCCTTGGCGCCATAGCGGAAGGCCTGCAGCGGCGCTATGGTTGAACCGGCCAGCGGGACGCAGCCCTGGGGTAAGTTGAAGATCTCGCCGTGCCACTCGAAGACATCGAACGAATCAGGCAGCGTTGTGAAGACCGGGTCCTGCTTGGCTTCCGCGGTGAGTCTGACCGGCGTCATGCCGATTTCCAGTGCTTTGCCATGACGCACAGTCGCGCCCAACGCCTTCGCCATCAACTGACTTCCGAGACAGACGCCGATGACAGGAGTTCCGGCCAGCAGAACAGAGCGAATGAAGGCCGTTTCCTCCGCGATCCATGGATCGGAATCGTTCACCGACATCGGCCCGCCCATGACGATCAGCAGATCGCCGGCATCCTTCGGCAGCCCGTCTTGCGGGACGAGATATCGCTCGAGACTCACGCCGCGATCAGTCAGCGCCGCGGCGAACGCCCCGGGACCTTCGAATGGAACATGTTGGAAGCAAATGGCGCGCATGCAGACAGTAATTCTCATAAACCTAAAAGCGCGGTCAAGGAGCTTGCTTCCAAATAGCCAAGGGAGACGGGAGCCTCCGCTGCTGTCCTGGCTCAAAGTAAATTCCACTTCCCCTCTTCAGCTTTCACGTGAAATCGCCGAAAAGTAGTACATGATTGCCGAAATCGATTGCCCGGTGCAGGAGGCTGAGCGGACGCTGCCGGCCGTAATCACGTCCGCGCCGCGCTATTCGCTGCCGCAACGGATCCGCTCCGGTTATCACGCCTTCTGGTACTGGCTTGGCGAAGGATTGGAATGGTCGCGCGGTCTGTATCGTGAACGGCCGGTGGGGCAGCTGACGCATCTCAGCGGGAGCCAGCAGGCGCGGATTGCGGTACTGCGGCGCCAGTTCGACGTCCGGTTTGAACAGCATTGCGCCGCACTCACGACACTGAAGAGCTACGACTACCTCGATATTCTCGATCAGGCGTGGGCGGCCTGGGGGCAGCCACGGCCGGTCGGCGGCGTGGTGCATGATGTCGGCGCGTCCAACTTCTGGTATGCCCGGGCGCTGCACGCCTTTTTCCTTCCATCGGCCCTGACCGGGGTCGAAGTGGAAGGCCATCGCATTTACTACAACGGCTACAGCCGTCACGATTATGCGCAAGGCTACGTGCAGAATCTGCCACAGACCGAATTTGTGATCGCCGACTATGCGCAGTATGCGCAGCCGGCCGATACGATCGTGGCCTGGTATCCCTTTGTGACCCCGGCACCGGTACTGGCGTGGCGCATGCCGTTGGCGTTTCTGGCGCCGCAGGCCTTGTTCGCGCGCGTCGCGATGAATTTGGATCCGTCCGGTGTGTTTGTGATGGTCAATCAGGGTCGGGAAGAAGCCGACGTGGCCGCCGTTCTTTGTCAGACGGCGGGACTGAGGTGCGAGAGTTCCTGTGAGGTGCGAGTTACATTGCGCCGCCGACGGGTGGCCCCGGTCGTCTCCTGGTGGCGGGGTCTCTAGCCGTTGTCTATAGGGCTAAGTTACAATCCATGCTTATGCAACACGCAATTAAGACGGTTGAAGATCTGCGGTGGCTGATGGCCCACACGGGCGGCTTCCGTTCCGGCTATGTGACTGAAATACAGATGTCAAAGCGCCGGCTGTTCGACGAAGAGTCCGGACGCGATGTGCTGGCCGATACAACGGTATCGATGACGATTCGCTATCAGCTGCGCGGGATGGTGCGGGTGGCGAAGCTGGTGATGAGCGGGGTAACGGATTTTTCGATCTTCGAGCAGGAGGGGAGCGACTCGTCGGCGCTCAGTGTGATTCAAGCGGAGCGTAGCGACGGACGTCTGCGGTTCTGGTTTGACCCGCAGGGCGAGCTCTATGCGGTCTGTGAAGACGCGCATCTCGAAGAGATTGCCACGCCGATTCTTGCGGAGCAGGTGCTCCCGGAGTTGGCTCGCTGGACGTTCCAAGGGCATTCCGGGGAGGCCCCCACCGTTTCTTGGTTTTTAATGGAACTCGAAGAAGCAGGTGTTCCTTGTTCCTGGGCCATCTCGAAGAAGCGGCGAGCGAACGGCACGTCGGCGCGATGGGAGGGAGACCTGACTCCGGCCGGCGACGGCAAGAGCCTGCGCGGGAATGCCCTGCGCGTGTTGGTCTACGGAGCGCAGGACGGCGAGGGGTTCGGTGTGGTCCTTCGTGCGCTCGGCACGCCGGATCGACAGGTGAGCCGCGTGCTGACCGTCCTGGCCGATCGTATTACGCAGCGGTATGCGGGAAGTTGTCTTGTGGGAACCACGATTATTCCAGGACGGGAGTGGGAGTCGTGGCGATCCCGAGGCGACGCCAGGCCGTAGGGGCGGTGAACCGGCGGGCTTGAGTCGGACTAGTGCGAGTGACCGTTCGCGAAGTGGCCGTTGGTGTTGGTGTGGTGTTCGGTCGCGTGGCCATTGCCGTTCGAATAGACCGCAGTGCCGTTTCCGTTCTTCACGACCTGCCCGTTCTTCCCGTTCACGCATTCCACTAAGGCCCAGAATCGCAGCGGGTTCACGTTCTGCTTGCGCGCGACGTGCAACGATGTGCCTTCCAGGACGGTGTGCAGAGACAGGTCCGTGCGCCATCCCAGGTGCTTCGTGAGCGGGGAGATGACTTTCTCCATCGCGGCGATGATCTTGTTGCCGTTGCTGAAGTGGTTGAGCATGATGATGCGGCCGCCGGGACGGCAGACGCGGATCATTTCATTGACGACTTTGCGGTGGTCCGGCACGGCGGTGACGACGTAGGCTGCGACGACGGTATCGAAACTACTGTCGGCAAATTCCATGGCGCCGGCATCCATGCGATGGAGCTGCACATGCGTCAGCCGATGCATCTCCGCCCGTTCTTTCGCCTTGCCCAGCATGCCTTCGGAGAGGTCGATCCCGGTAATCTTGCAATGCCGCGGGTACATCGGAAGGGCGAGCCCGGTGCCGACGCCGACTTCGAGAATTTGCTCGTTCGGCTGCACGTTCAAATTGCGAATTGCCGATTCACGTCCTTCGTGAAACACCTTGCCGAAAATCTGATCATAGACACCGGCGTACGACGTGTAGACCCGCTCAACTTTCTTTAAATCCATGAGTCCTCCGAATCCCGCATGACTTGGGAGTGGCCGTGCCTACAGGAGCAGGCTGGCGTGGAACCCAACCATCTGGGGAAAAACAAAAAGGCGGGGACCCGTGTGAGACGCGCGAGGCCCGCTTGGATTACAAACCGCGTTACTGTAGCCAAGTCATGGAGGTGAGTCAACTGATTCTTCTGAGGAAATCTGCCCCGGCAAGCAGGGCCGGAAGGCTGTCCGGCAATGCTGTCTTGATTCATGCCGCGCGCCTGTGGGATAGGTACGCGCCATGATGCTTGCAGGATTATTTGCCGGGGCGTTGTTCCTCGGATTGCTCGTGGGCGATCGCTGGTACTTCCGCACCCTCTCTGCCGAGGCGAGCCGCTACGGCTGCAAGGTCGGGCGTGGAGCCGCGCGGTTGGAAGCGGTCAGTCTTGCGCAGATCCACACCCGCTTCGACAAACTGGGGCTGCTGCCGATGCGGCACGGGGTAGCCCGGTTGTTCATCGAGAGCAATCGCCTGCTCCTCCGCCCCCGCTATCCGACCCTCTGGGCGTTTCTCTGGATCTGGCCGATGAAGGCCACGATCGATCTCCAGGCCGACGGCGAGGCGGTGGTATTGGCGTCGACGAAGCGCACGCCCTGGGCGTCGGCAATCCTCACCGGTGCGTGGTTCCTCATCGTCACGGTCGGGACGCTGGCCACGATTGTGAGCTATGTGGTGGAAGGGGGCCTGGCCAGTTCCAGCGGGGTCTTGATGGCCAGCGGGATTCTTACCCTCGGATTGTTCTTTATTTTTTCCGGCCTGGTGACGGTGGTGATGGCCTATCGCATGGAGAACAACCGACTCGCGGTGCTGCAGCAGGAGTTCGAAGAAGTCTTGACCGGCCGGGCGCCCGCTACGCGCTGAACAATCCTAAAAAGTGGTCGAATTCTGGAGGCAGGTCCAGTGCCGAACGATTGCGTGCGAGACCGGCAATGATGCCGCGATGTTTCTTGTTGAGGCCGGACTGGTCGAACGCCTGCCGGAACTGTGCCCAGCGCCAGGCCGGATCCGCCGAGAGCCGCGCCTGTTCCGGTTTCGGGAGGGCGTGAACGGCGGTCGTCAGGGTCCGGATCGCTTTCTCGACGCTTTCATAGGGCGGTGCGAGTTTGAGCTGTGCGTAGAACGTTTCCAGATGAGACCGGAACTCTTCGCGGAGGCTCTGCAAGGGATCCTGTGATGGAATAGCTGGTTCAGACATGGTCGTAGTTCCGATGATACGGTAAGATGGTTTCGAGTCACAAGTGCTGGGGGATGGGTTGGTGCATTGGCTATTATAGGAGGTAGGTATGACCAAGATGCGTTGGATGGTGTTGTCGATGGTCGGGATGTTGGCGTTGGGCGGCTGTTCTTCCCATCATCATCACGGGATGATGGAGTCGGGCAAGAGCGACGCCTATTGGCAAAAAGGGCAGCAGGACATGGCGGGGTTGATCGACCGGACGGTGAAGGATCCGGCCAAAGCCACGCAGGTGAAGGCCCTGGTCGGTGAGATCGTCACGGAATTGAAGGCGGGCCGTGAGCAGGAGCGCGCCTACCATCGCCAGCTGTATACGCTCAATGCCAGCTATACGGCATCTCCCGAGGAGTTCACCAAGATCCTCGATGAGGCGAACAATCAGCGCATGAAGACCTCGTCGACAATTCTTGGCCTGCGGTTCAAGATGAAAGAATTGATGACGGCCGACGAGTGGAAAGGCCTCTCCGATCAGATGCTCTCGTACAGCAGCCGGTATCAGCATGGCAGTGCGGGGGCCGCAGGGGTGAAGAGCGGCTACTAAAGACTAGTTTTTGACGGCAGCGGCTTTCAGCGGCATGGGCGTCCAGCTCGTGGCGCCGTCGGTGGAATGATAGAGGCCGCTGCCGTTGGTGCCGACGAAGAGATCTTGCGGATTCTTGGGGCTCATGGCCAGCGAACGGATGTTCAAGGACGTGAGCCCCGCATTCATCGCCTGCCAGGTTTTGCCGCTATCCAGACTCTTCCAGACGCCGCCGGGTCCACCGATGTAGAGTTGCGCCGGTTGTGCCGGGTTGATGAGCATACTGCTGATAAAGGGGTCTTTCAGCCCTTCCCCGATCCGCTCCCATGAATGGCCTCCGTTTGCGGTGCGGAATAAGCCTTTCGTCGTTCCGGCATAGACAATGTCCGGTGTGACGGGATCAATGACAATCGCATTCACACCCAGCGCCATCGCCCCCATCAGTTCCGTCTCGGGTATGAGTCCGGTATTGATCTTCTTCCATGAAGCCGCCCCGTCGTCAGACCGATAGACGCCGCCGGTAGAACCCGCATAGAGAATGCGGGGATTCGTGGGGTGAATGGCAATCGACACGACGATGTGCACTTCTTTCATCCCCGCCATCCGCTCTTCCCATTCGCGCCCGCCGTCTTTCGTGGAGAAGGCGCCGACGGTCGTGGCAATGTAGATCTGCTCATTATTGGTGGAGTCGAACACGAACTGATTGATGAAGGAGACGTGTTCCTTGAGCCCGACGTTGTGGGGAAGCCAATGTTGACCGCCGTCCGGACTCTTGTAGACGGCGTCGGCCATGGTGCCGGCGTAGATCGTGGCTGGGAACTGCGGGTCGATGGCGAGCGTGGTTACGCGGCGCGCGCTGAAACTCGGGAATCGCTCCCACGATGCTCCGGCATCGCGGGACTTGTAGACCGCGTCGTTCGTAGCGACGTAGAGAATTTGAGAGTTCGTCGGGTGCAGCGCAATGGAAACAATCGACTCGCTCTCTTTCTCGCAGCCGAGGCTGAACAGGAGAAGAGCAATCGACGCCAATCTGAATGCGGTACGAATCAGCATAACAGGGGTGGACCTAATCATAGGCCTCGTTGCGGAGTCAAGAAGAGGGAGGGGAGGGAGGCATGGACCGGGCGATCTCCCTTGCTCGCGCCCCGCGCACGGGAGGATGGGAGGAACGTCACCTCTGTCGCTCCTGTGCTCCCGGAGTGCGCACGCGGGATCAATCAGATGGTGAAATCAAGGGCGGTGCTCCCTCCATGGGCGCAGTAGGAACGACAAGGGTGCCATTCCTTTGGAAGGAAGCAAGTAATCTCGGCGCATTCCAGAGTGGGCGGGTAATAAGGATGCGCGCAGTGGGAGATCGCCCAAGCCACGCCTCAAAATGATGACAAAGGGAGTAACGCGAGAGGGAAGGAAGACAGCGAGGCGGCCGGCAAGTCTCTGTGCTCGCGGAACGCGCGCCCTCAGAAGGGCCTCGTTCGACGCGCGCAGTTGAGGCTCCGCCAGCCGCATTGATGAAAGTGGAGGGCGGGAGATTGCGCAGCGTAGGAAGGGGAAGGGAGGCGTGGTGGTAACAACGGGAATAGCTGAATGGGACTAAGGGGCGGTGTGACACAGATTCGCATAAGAGCCTGCGATGCATGATCAATGGGGCGTCGCGCATTGAACGCGCGTGGCGTATGGCGTATTGTTTGCGGCGATGGATGGTGCGGTACACGACCAGAAAACGGCGGATCCGGGTGCTTCGTGCCTGCTAGTGAATCGCGGGGTGGTTAGCCACCATGGGAGGGATATGAAGTTCACGCTTGTATGGATGCCGTTTGTCATATCAATGGTTTTGTCCGGCTGCACCAACCCGATCAACATGTACACAGCTCAAAAGTACTTCGATGCTGGTGTTGCGGCGGAACGGGCTGGCAACTACCAACTGGCGCACGACAAGTACTATCGTGCTTACGTGAATACAGAGATCGGTCATGCCGATGATCAAAGGAAGGCTCTTGCTATGTATAACTTGGCCCGTATGAAGGGCTATCTCTGTATGAAAGCGGAAGCCGAACCGCTCCTATTGAATTCTGTGGCTGTCGAGGAGAAAGCCCTTGGCCAAAACGGCAATTGGTATATAGGGCGACTGGTTGAGACGGCACGCTTCTATTTCGGCTTCGGAGAGTATGCAAAGGCGGTTCCCTACTTCGAGAAGGCGACGCTTCGGCTTGTCGATTCCGGAAACGAAATAACCACTCCAATTGAGATGGCAGATCTGTGGGACGATTATGCGGAAGCTCTTCGACGGATCGGGTCCGGAAGCAAGGCGAACGAAGTGTCGAATCGAGCGCGGAGTTTACGGGATAATAATGTGGGTAAAACCGCAGGCTTTGTCCCGTTGTCCTATGGAAAAAATTGCAAGGCTGTGGGCTAGCGGCACGTTGTACGGGAAAGAATATACAGAGTCAGACCTCTTTATTTTCTTTCGGCAGCAAGGAAAGTCCCTACGCCTTCACTACTCCCGAGAAGCTGATTGCTGACTTCCAACGTGAGAATGCGAGGTGGAATCATGAAAAAGGTCATACTTGAAGTACGCTCTCCCGAGAAAGGCATGGCCGAGTTCGCGCAGGCCTGGAAATCGGGCAAGCCTCATCGGTCGGCGCGCATTGGTTTTGCGACTCCTGAGCTGCTTTGGAAGGTACTGTCTGCCAAGCGCTGGGAACTTCTGAAGGCGCTGTGCGGCGCCGGGCCGGTGTCCATCCGCGAAGCGGCACGCCGCGTTCAACGGGATGTGAAGGCCGTTCACAGCGACGTAACGGCTCTGTTGTCCGCCGGCTTGCTGAATCGCACGAAAACTGGCGGCATCGAATTTCCTTACGAGGCTGTAAAGGTCGAATTCTTACTCCAGGCCGCGTAACATCCCGGGCGAGAATGTAGCGTCCATTCACTCGCACTTGTGGCAATGAGCCATGTCAGACGTTGGATACTGGCATCGGCTCAGTCAGTGCAGCCGCTGTCCCCGCCGCATCGTAACTGCTAGATCACGTCACAATCCGAAATCTAAGGTAAGGCGTGGCCTGGGCGATCTCCCTTGCTCGTGCCCCGCGCACGCGGGATCAATCGAAGTGTCAATTAGGGGTGGTGCCTGGTTCATGCGCGCAGTGGGAGATCGCCCGAGCCACGCCTCAGGGCAGCGGCAAAGGGAATGACTCGGAGGGGGAGGTCTATCTCAATAGCGAGGTTTGACATCAGCACGCAAAGAAGGAATATTGTAAAGAAGGCTAACGAAGAAGCCGCAAGTTTACAGAGGATAGCGTTAACAGTTTTCGCTGTAGGGGGGGCTATAAAGGAGGCAGCTCAGGCCCCTTTGTTGTCTCCATCTCGTAGGTCCCTTATTTTGTTAGGAATTTAGAAAGGCAAAGGCATGAAGCCACATAGCTTTTTATTTCCTCTTGTCTTTTCCGCATATGTTTTGATGGCAGGATGTGCGATGAACCCCCTTCATCGAGCTGCCGAAACGGGCGATAGCGCAAAGTTAAACGAACTCGTTCGGCAAGGTGTCCCACTTGATCAGCGCGGCGGTTCCATGGACGAAACCACGCTCATGGTCGCCGCACGACACGGCCATTTAGGCATGGTTAGGACGCTAGTAGAAGCAGGAGCCGATATTAATGCAAGAAGTAAATATAATGACACGCCGCTTACGGCTGCTACTCATTTTTGTCATCCGAACGTAGTTTTATTTTTGATTGAGCGTGGCGCGGATGTGAACGCGAAAAATAGTGGATATGGCTCAACCCCCCTCATGCTTTCGACCGATTGTAATGACACAGAGGTAGTTAAAGCTCTAATTAAGCGCCAGGCAAACGTCAATGAAAGCAATAAGGCCGGTGCAACGGCATTGACCGCCGCCGCAGTTAAAGGTCGGTTGGAGATTGCCAGAATTCTCTTGGCAGCAGGTGCGGACGTTAATCGCTCAAGTCTGGAGCTCGGGACGCCGCTGTATGAGGCTGCTCAGCAGGGGCACGATGCCGTAGTCACGCTGCTAATTGATAAGGGTGCCGATTTAATTTCCGCCTAAAACGCAATGGCTGGACGCCGTTAATGATCGCGGTTGCCGAGAAGCATGAAACCACTTCGTCGTCATTGATTAAGGCAGGTGCGGACGTCAATCTGACCAACGATAAAGGCCGTACCGCCCTTATGTTTTCTTCATGGTACGGAAGCGTTCTCATCACGGAGCTACTATTAAAGAACGGTGCCAATCCGAATATAGTCCCTAACGACGAAGGCGGAATGACCGCGCTAATGGCAGCTGCAAGCAAGGGTTATAAGGAGATCGTCGAAACGCTTCTGAAATATAACGCCGATCCAAATTTGAGAGACAGAAAGAATAAGACAGCGTTATCTTACGCAACAAGTGATACGAAGAATCTCTTGATCACCGCCGGCGGGGCATTCTAAAACGCCATTTTTCTCAAGAAAAGTTTAAGGGGTCAGACCTCTTTGTTTTTGCGCAACAGAACGTATTGAGTATGCATCATGACCGAGAGTATTGAGTACGTCCAAATTGAGCCGGGAACCACACCGCCGACAATCGGAGTGTTCAAACCCTTTCGGGCAGTGGTCATCATTGAAAGTGCCGTATCGCCAGAATGGCAATCCTCAATAAGTGATTGGTTGGTCCAATCCGGTTGTCTCTATATGATGGCTTGGGGGGAGAATTGCAGCTCCTGGGATGATTCAGTAGATCTCGCAAATATAGAACAGTTCAAGCCTGCTGAGATCCCAGCCAGTGAGTTTGTTATGACGACTTGGCATGAAAGAGAGTCGATGGAAGAAGTGTTTTGGTTTTCCAAGAACAATGCATTTCATCCCACCGTTAAACTCGGGCGCACAGTGTTGGCTCACATCTCATTCCGCAATAAACATGATGAACTGCTCAAGGCGTATGTTCATGCATAACCTTTCATCGAAAGGTCTGGAGTAGCATCCGTTACAGCTTCTGCCTAATCCGCTCTGCATAGCCCGTCAATTCGACATAGCCCTGGCCTTTGATCGCTTGGCCACGCTCGGTGCCCTCCACTGCGACTGCTCCCTCCCAATAGGTAACTTGCGTGCTGCGTGTTGTGCGGAGTTCCTGATCGGCCAGGAGCGGGGTTAGTTTCAGCGCAAGTCCGAGTGAGGGAATAGAAATCTGCCAGCGGCTGGGATAGGTGGCGTTACTGGTTGGGCTGGTCCAGGTATCGAGCGGGGTTAATTGGATCTCGGAGGCCGAGAGGTGCTGACTGTGGCCGTCAGGAAACACGAGCGTTCCGCTGGAGGCTGCGTCCGATGAACCATCGGTATGACGGAGGCGATAGACCATGAGTTCCCGGTTGTCGGCGAGTTGGATGCTGAACCAATCCCACCCGGCGAGGTCCGCGCCCAAATCCGCTGAGCCGAACTCATGGTCCATCCAGCTGGTGCCGGTAACGCGGTAGGTCTCGGTGCCGATCATCAGGGCCCCGGCTGTCGTCAGATTGGTAAATGAATAGTAGTGCGAGGCCTGGCCTGCGGCCGCTCCTTTTTTGCTGATTCCTCGCTCGCCATGCACGACGAGCGGTTTAGCGGGATCGAGCGTCAGCGAAAGCGCCACCCCATCGGCCTTGGCTTCGAGCTTCTGCTGGTCGCCAGCCCCACCGGAGGATTCTGCACGCCATTGATCGAGCCAGACGTGCAGATGAGTGGCGTCAGCTCCGGCCTTGCCCAGACCGGCGCGACTGATGCGGTCGCGAAAGTGGAAGCGCTTGCTCGTGACGTCCGTGACGGCGAGATGAGCCAGATAGAGCTGATCCACCGACCAGCGGGAGGGGCGCGTCTCGACCTGATCGGGCGCGATCGCGCGGCGAAAGAACGTGAGCTCAAATCCGAAGCGCCGGCCCTCGGCGGTTTCCAGGTGGCCGGTGTAGTACCACCATTCGGTGCGGAAGGCGTCGTGGGAGCCGTGGTCCCGCGGGAATTCGTACTGATACCCCTCTTGCGCCAGACGAAACGAGGTATCGGCAGGATCGACCGGCGCTGCCGCTGCTCCACCTGCGAGTACAGGGATCAAGCAGAGTCCGGTGAGTGCGATTCGCTTCAGCCGTCTTGCGAGACGAATAGTAAAGGATGTCATGGCTCGCCATCAGGGATATGTATTTCCTCCGCGGCTTATAGCATGCGAGAAAGATCGCGCACAAATCACCAGTATTGGTGAGGCCTTTCGCGCTGTCTCGCGTGCGGATGAGCGCCGGTCCCGGCGTTGACAATTTTCACAACTCTCGGCTATCGTGAGTCATGCAGATTGATCGCGAGCGCGACCAACCCACGAGAGACCCCTACGACAAAGCCGTACCGTTCGCCATCCCGGAACGTGTTCCGGTATTTGCGTTGCCCAACGTGGTCTTTTTCCCGAAGACGTATCTGCCGCTCCATATTTTTGAGCCGCGCTATCGTCAGATGGTGGCGGATGCGGCGGCCGGTGGACAGTGTGTGGCGATGGCTTTGCTGAAGGAGGGATGGGAGACGGATTACTACGGCCATCCGGCGATCTACTCGATCGGCTGCGTGGGACGCCTCGTCAGTGTGCAACCGTTGGCTGATGGACGATCCAATATTTTGCTCCAGGGGTTGGAACGGTACGAAATCCAGGAAGAATTTTTCGAGAAGCCCTATCGAGAGGCGTGGGTAGTGGTGAAGCCGGCTGCCGTCGAGCCTTCGCTGGCCCCCGAAGTGCGCCAGGCGTTGATGACCGTGTTGGAGACGTACTTGCGCGCGCGGGAAGATGCGGCGACCTGGGAAGGGTTGTTCCGCAACGATGTGAACGACGAGATCCTGGTGAATACGCTGTCGACATACTTGGACTGCACACCATTGGAAAAACAATTTCTTATAGAAGCCGAAGGTCTCCACCAGCGGGCGCGTCGTCTGAGCG
Source organism: Nitrospira sp. (assembly GCA_024998645.1). GTDB lineage: Bacteria > Nitrospirota > Nitrospiria > Nitrospirales > Nitrospiraceae > Nitrospira_D. Next base: position 972 of record JACOEJ010000031.1, on the reverse strand, counting down.
ACCTGATCCAGTTCATGGTGCATGATCAACAAGGCGCGAAGGGTTGGGGGTAATGGACCGGACAATTGCGATCGACGTGAATCGGCTCTGCAAGAGCTACGACGGCCATAAAGCGGTCGACGATCTTTCTTTTCAGGTGTATGCGGGCGAAATCTTCGGTTTGCTGGGCCCGAATGGCGCCGGCAAGAGCACGACTCTGCGCACGCTCATCACGCTGCTGCATCCAACGTCCGGCACTGCCACGGTGCTCGGGCACGATACGGTGCGTGAGGCGGATCTGGTTCGGACGCTGTTCGGCTATGTACCGCAAGAGCGGGCCATCGATCGATTCCTCACCGGGCGTGAGCATCTGGAGTTGCTCGGGGCGCTCTATCATCTGACGAAGGAAGAAGCCGCGAAGCGGATTGCCGAACTGCTCAAGCTGGTTGAACTCGAAGAGCATGCGGACCGGCCGGCGAAGACCTATTCGGGCGGCATGAAGCGGAAGCTCGATATCGCCTGCGGTCTGTTGCCGAATCCGAAGATCCTCTTTTTGGACGAGCCGACGTTGGGGTTGGACGTGCAGAGCCGGCTGCGGATCTGGGACTATATCCGGATGCTCAAAGCGCGGGGCATGACGGTGGTCATGACGACCAACTATCTCGACGAAGCGGATCAATTGTGCGACCGCCTGGCGATCATCGATTGCGGCAAGGTGAAAACGATCGGCTCTCCGGCCGAACTGAAAGTGGCGCTCGGCGGCGACATCGTGTCGCTCACGATCAAGGAAACCGCGCGGCTTGGTGCTTTGGCTTCCGCTCTCAAGGGGCAGCCCGCCATTCGCACGGTGAATGCGACAGCTACCGGCCTCGACATTCGTGTGGAGTCCGCTGAAAAAGCGCTTCCGGCAATCTTAGAGGCGGCCAACAAGCTGGACTGCCGCCTCGATTTTATTGACTATCACCGTCCCCGGTTGGACGATGTCTTTATCGC
>JACOEJ010000030.1:32903-34584 GCA_024998645.1 Nitrospira sp. | reverse complement strand
CTCGGTCCGATGAAGAAAGACATCGTCACGTCGCCGACAGCCATGACCGGCCCGGACGGCACGCTGCCACTGCCCGCCGAATACAAATCCTGGCCGAAGTTTCTGACGGACATTCCGAAAGACGAAGCCAAGCAAGTCCGTGACATCTACATCAATCCGACCGGCGCAAAAACATCGGCAGGACAGAACTTTCCGAACGGCACGGTTATGGTGATGGAGATCTATAAAGCCAAGATGGACGGGGATAAGCTCATGACCGGCATGGATGGGAAGCCGGCGAAGGGCGACCTGGCGAAGGTGTTTGTGATGGGAAAAGAGCAGGGCTGGGGAACTCACTCCCAGACAACCTCAAGAACGGCGACTGGGCCTATGCGGCGTACGATGCTTCCAGCAAGCCGCTGATGGAAGATTTTACCAAGTGCCGCGCCTGCCACACCCCGCTGGCGCAGAAAGATTTTGTCCATCGCTACGACGAGTACTTCCAGACCCGCGGACACATGTAACCGCGCATATGAGGGGAGCAGCTGATGAGGCTGCTCCCGAACCTGCGATATAAGAAAAACGAGGCCAGCCTGACTCACTCAAGCATTTCCCTGCAGTTCCCTCATGCCTCCCAGGGTGGTTGACGCACATCCTTGAGAGTTGATACATGGAAGGCTTGGGACCCCCCTTATTTCGACCATGAGGCCCGTATGCCGATAGATGAAATCGAGAAAAAAGTCAGTGACCGTTACGCCAAAGCCGCCAGTACGGGAGAGCAGATGTGCTGCCCCACCAGTTATGACATGGCGAACCTCAAATCTTTCATCCCGGAAGAGGTACTCAAGATTTCGTATGGTTGTGGAACTCCAGCCGGACTGAACACTGTCAGTGCCGGAGAGACGGTCTTGGACATCGGATCAGGCGGCGGGATCGACTGTTTCGAGGCCTCGCGTCTCGTCGGCCCCACCGGACAGGTCATCGGGATCGACATGACCGATACGATGCTGGACATTGCACGAAAAAATGCCGTCGTCGTCGCCACCAACCTCGGCCATCCCGCGTCCAATGTCGAGTTCCGCAAGGGTATGGCCGACGCGTTGCCGGTCACCGACAACACCATCGACCTGATTATTTCGAACTGCGTGATCAATCTGGCTCCCGACAAGCGGAAGGTCTTTCGCGAAATGTTCCGCGTGGCCAAACCGGGCGGACGTTTCACGATTTCCGACATCGTCGCCGACCAGCCCGTGCCGCAATACCTGGTGCATGATGCGGAGAAATGGGGCGACTGTTTATCCGGCGCCTTGACGCTGGCTCAGTACATGGCCGGGATGACCGAAGCCGGGTTTGTCGGCCTGCATCTGATCAAGTCGTCCCCCTGGCAACAGATCGACGGCATTCATTTCTTCTCGGTCACACTGACCGGCTACAAACTTCCAACTAAACCTTCGATACGTCCAGCGCGTTACGCCACCCTCCGCGGCCCCTTCAGCCGCGTGGTCGATGAACGAGGCACAACATACATACGCGGCATTCCGCAGCCACTGACCCTGGAACTGGCGGCATTGCTGAGTCGACCGCCCTTCGCGCCGCTGTTCATGTTCTCCGAGGCTCCCCAGTGGCTCAACCGCGAGGATCCGCGATGGACCGGCGTGTTTCCTGAACAGGTTCCCTGCACCTGGAAGGGGGACTATGCCCT
>JACOEJ010000030.1:0-32803 GCA_024998645.1 Nitrospira sp. | reverse complement strand
GTCTTCCAAATCAACGTCGGCAAACTCTGCAACCAGACCTGCCGACATTGTCACGTGGACGCCGGGCCCGACCGCACGGAAAGCATGTCACGGGAAACGGCGGAGCTTTGCATTGCCGCGTTGGCTCAGACCGACATTCCCACGGTCGACATTACCGGCGGGGCGCCGGAACTGAATCCGAATTTCCGGTGGCTGGTGGAACAAGCGCGTGCGCTCGGCCGCCATGTCATGGATCGATGTAATTTGTCGATCCTGCAGATTCCGTCGCAGTCCGACCTCGCGGAATTTCTCGCCGCTCACCGCGTGGAAGTGATCGCCTCCCTGCCCTACTACCGAGCGAGTCAGACCGACGCGCAACGCGGCGAAGGCATCTTCGACAAATCCATTGACGCGCTTCGACTCTTGAACCGGCTCGGCTATGCACGAGAAGGAAGCGGGCTGCTGCTCAATCTCGTGCATAACCCGGTGGGCGCCTTTCTCCCGCCGAAGCAGGACGCGATCGAAGCCCAATTCAGGAAGGAACTCCGCACCAGGCACGACGTGGAGTTCAATCACCTCTATACGATCACCAATATGCCAGTGAGCCGGTTTCTGGAGTTTCTGGTGGATAGCGGCAACTATGAAGGCTACATGGAGCGCCTGACCAATGCCTTCAATCCGTCGGCAGCGGCCGGTGTGATGTGTCGGTATACGTTGTCCGTCAGTTGGGACGGGAAACTCTACGACTGCGATTTCAACCAGATGCTTGAACTGCCGGTGGATCACGGGGCGCCGAGCCACATTCGTGACTTTGATCCGGCACTCCTCAATCAGCGACGGATCGTCACCCGCAACCATTGCTATGGCTGCACGGCCGGATCCGGCTCCTCATGCGGCGGAGCCGTGGCATCGTAATCTCACGAGCACCCTCCGCACTCCCCTTTTCCTCATAAGAAATCACACGCGACATCCTGACAAGGCCCTGGCCTAGCGGTTGCGTCGCAGGATCCACTCTGCTAGTGTGGCTCCTGGTCACGACAATCCACTATCCCCAATACATCTATGGTCTGGAATCCCAACGATCCCTGGAATAAAAAGAACGACAAGCTCGACGATGCGCTAAAACAGGCGCAGTCGCAGTTGCAAGGGCTCATTCCGTCCGGCGGGATGAAAAGCCTGCTGCTCGTAGGCTTGCTGGTCTTTGTTGCCTGGCAGAGTGCGTTCATCGTCGCGCCGGATGAAGAAGGCGTCGTCAAACGATTCGGCATCCCCGTTCGAACGGTTGGCCCTGGTCCGCACGGCAAGATCCCCCTGATCGAATCGGTTCTGCAGCCAAAAGTTGAAAAACTTCACCGTATTGAAGTGGGATTCCGTACAGACCGGCAGGGGCGCCAGCAAATGCTGGCGCAAGAAGCCTTGATGCTCACTGGCGACATGAACATCCTGGCCATCGAGTTCATCGTACAATATAAGATTAAGGAGTCTGCGAACTATCTCTTCAGCGTCGCAGAAATCCACGAGACGATCGGCAAAGCTGCCGAGGCGTCGATGCGTGAAGTCGTCGGCAAGAGCAAAATCGACGAAGCCCTCACCACCGGCAAAGCCCAGATCCAACAGGACACCTTGGTGTTGCTGCAATCCATTCTCGACCAATATCAGAGCGGCGTCCAGATCGCAGCCATTCAGCTTCAGGATGTGGATCCGCCGGAAGCCGTCGCGGCCGCATTCAAAGACGTGACCAATGCCAAGGAAGATCGCGAGAAGCTGATCAACCAGTCTCAAAGCTATCGCAACGACATCCTCCCCAAAGCCAAAGGCGAAGCGGCGCAGGTCGTGAACCAGGCCAAGGGCTACGCCCAGGCCCGACTGAATCGCGCACAGGGAGAAGCCAACCGGTTCGTCGCCACGCTCAAAGAATACAACCAAGCCAAAGATATCATCAGCAAGCGCCTCTATATTGAAACGATGGAAGAGATTTTGCCCAATATCGACAAAGTGATCATCGACGGGAAAGGCGGAGAGCGCGTCCTCCCCTATCTCCCGCTCGATCGACTCAAATCGCGCACCAGCGCTCCCGCAGAGGAGCAAAAGCCATGACGAAGCAAGGCCTGACTATCGCGCTGCTCGTCGTTGTCGGAGGCCTGTTTTTACTAGGGGCCTCACCGCTCTTCATCGTCGATATCACGCAGAACGCGATTGTAGTCGAACTCGGGAAACCGAAACGCAATCTCACCGAGCCGGGGCTCTACGTAAAAGTGCCGTTTATTCAAGAAGTCACCTACTTCGATAAGCGCTTGCTGGACTACGACTCTGACCCCCAAGATGTGATTACCCAAGACAAGAAAACGCTCCTTCTCGACAACTATGCCAAATGGCGAATTGTTGATCCCTTGAAGGTCTATCAAAACTTTCAAAGTCAGCGCGGGGCGCTCCAGCGGTTGCACGATATTATTTATTCAGAACTCCGTGTCGAACTCGGACGCCACGACCTCCTAGAGATCGTCGCCACCGGCCGCCACGACCTCATGAAGATCGTGACTCAACGATCGAATGAGAAGGCCTCCGCCTATGGGATCGAAATTCAGGATGTGCGAATCAAACGCGCCGACCTTCCTGAGCAGAATGAGAAGGCTGTGTTCGCCCGTATGCAAGCTGAGCGGGAACGGCAGGCGAAGCAATACCGTGCGGAAGGCGCAGAAGAAGCGCAAAAGATTCGGTCTGAAGCGGAAAAAGATCGAGAGATCATTCTGGCCCAGGCGTATAAGGAGTCTGAGGAGTTACGGGGAGCCGGAGATGCGAAGGCTTTCAAAGTGTACGCCGATGCCTATCGGCAGGACCCGAAGTTCTTCGAGTTTACCCGTTCGATGGAAGCCTATAAGAAAACGTTTAAAGACAGGTCAACACTGGTGATGAGTCCGGATTCAGAATTCTTCCGCTATCTGAAACAGCGCTAGCTCCCGCTACGAAAGCCCGACAATTTCTCCGCTCACCGGATCCAGGTCAATCCGTTCGCCGGCCGGTTTCTTCGGTAAGCCGGGCATCAACTGAATCCCTGAACAAACTGCCGTCACAAATCCGGCCCCCGCGAGAATACGCAATTCCTTGATCGGAACCGTAAATCCAGCGGGTCTCCCCTTAAGCGACGGATCATGCGACAAAGACAACGGCGTCTTCGCCATACAAACAGGGAGCCCCCCAAATCCTAGAGACTCGGCTGCGTCAATCTGACGATCCGCCGCCGCCTCAAAAGTGACTCCGGCTGCCCCGTACATCTTCGTTGCAATCGTTTCGATCTTCTTTCTGATTGGCCAGTTCACATCGTAGAGATGAGTAAAGTTCGCGGGCTGTTCCACAGCACGAATCACGGCATCGGCCAGTAGTTCTGCGCCTCGCCCTCCATCGGCCCAATGAGTCGAGACAGCCGCATCGATCGCGCCAACCTCACGAGACCGGTTCCGCACCCACTCCAATTCGGCATGAACATCGTCTTTGAACGCGTTCACCGCGACAACGACTGGAATGCCATGGGCTCGCGCGTTGGCAATATGTTGCTCCAGATTTGCAAAGCCCTTCTCCAGTGCGGGCATATTGGGACCAGTCAATCCAGGGGGCAAAGGCGCACCGACTTTGGCAACTCCTCCACCACCATGCAGCTTCAGGGCTCGTAAGGTCGCCACCACGACAGCCGCCGCCGGCTTGAATCCTGACACTCGGCACTTGATGTTGAAAAATTTCTCGGCGCCCAGATCACTCCCGAACCCAGCTTCCGTAACGACGTAATCCGCACACCGGAGCGCCACGGCATCGGACAGAATGGAGCAATTGCCGTGAGCGATATTGCCAAATGGCCCGGTATGCACAAAAGCCGGGGTTCCCTCTAACGTCTGCACCAGGTTAGGCAGTAAGGCATCTTTCAATAAGACCGCCATCGCCCCCGCACAGCCCAGCTCTTCGGCGGTCCCCACGGCCCCGGATTGCTTCAATCCCACCATGGTCCGGCCAAGCCGTTGGCGGAGGTCTGCCTGACTCGATGCCAAGGCAAGGATGGCCATGATTTCTGAAGCTTCGGTGATCACAAATTGGCCGCTATGTCGCTGAGTCTCTTCCCCTACCATAACCTGGCGGAGCGCACGGTCGCTGACTCCCAACGTTCTGGGCCAGGTAATTCGCTCTATATCCAAGCCGCGTTCATTGCCATGAAAGAGATGATTATCCAGGAAGGCGGAAAGGAGATTGTGGCTCGCAGCAACCGCGTGGGCATCGCCGGTAAAATGTAGATTGATCTCCTCCATGGGAAGCACCTGAGCACGCCCGCCTCCTGTGCCGCCACCCTTGATTCCAAATACCGGACCGAGGGATGGCTGCCTGAGCGTCACGGCCGCGCGCTTGCCTAACCGGGAAAGTCCCATCGCCAGTCCAATCGATGTCGTAGTCTTTCCTTCGCCAAGAGGAGTTGGGTTAATCGCTGTTACCAAGATATACCGCCCTAACGGTCGAGCCTTGAGACGATTCAATACCCGTAATGAGATTTTTGCCTTGTTTAAGCCGAATGTCGCGATTTCGTCGGCTTGAAGACCAAGCTGCTCAGCAATATCGAGAATGGGTCTAGGTCGAACGGATCGGGCAATTTGGAGATCAGTCACAATAACCCTGTCAGAATACGATGAGAATGAAGGATATACTGCGTAACGTACACCACGCCTCTACTATGAGACTAGAGGAAGGAAACAGGAAAAAAGACGGGCTCGAGGTTTCCCTCGAGCCCGTCATAGAAGACAACCTATAGAGTCGGGAAAGGCCTATTCAAGAATATACTTGTTGGGGTCAAGCGCCTGGCCGTTGACCTTAACCATGTAGTGAAGATGGGGGCCTGTTGCCAAACCAGTGCTCCCTACCAACCCCACCACATCACCACGCTTCACCCTCTGGCCCTCCTTTACGAGGGACTTTGCCAAGTGACCATAAACCGTCTCAATCCCAAATCCATGATCGAGTCGCACTAAATTCCCGAGCTTCGGATCAAAGCCGACTGATGTGACTCTTCCTTGCGCTGGAGCCTGCACTGGGGCGTTAGCCGCAGCTCCGATATCCAACCCATCATGCCACGCTGGCTTCTCCGTGAAGGGAGAAACACGGGGCCCAAAACCTGAAGTCACCCAGCCCTTTACCGGCCAAATTGATGGAGTAGCAGCCCATCGCGATGACCGTTGCTCCGCAGCCTGAGACAATTCGCCAAGAATCTGCTCCTGGCTGGTCGCTTCCTTGGACAGCCACTCAAGCCCCTCTTTAACGGAGGCAACTGCGGCTTCGGTGTCTTTTTCCCCTACAACGTGTGCTGCTGTTGAGCCAACTCCGACAACAGAAATGGCTCCATTAGTGCTGGATGACGATGCGGCCTCACCTGATCCATTTCCATTAATTGAACCAGAAATCAGACTTCCTTCAGGCAAAGGAGTTTCTTCTCCACCTCGACCATTGGCCATATCACCAGACTTTGGAACTTCAATACCCAACATGACCCGGAGTCGTTGATTTACCTCTTTCATTGCCCCGATTCTTTTTTTCAGGTCATCAACTGCAGAAGAGAATGCCGCGGTCTGTTCGCGAGCGCTCATAGCCTCCGAGCGGAATGCGGAAAGCTCCCAGACTTCCCCAGTCCTGATGACATAGTGAGAAACAACAAGAAGATCGGCAATGATAACAATACATCCAACTATCAATAGCTTACGAACGAATTTCCTTGGGAAGCTAAAGCGGAGGGGCTTTGCCGTAGAACCACGGAAAATTACAACCGTGTAGGCGTCACTGCTTTCCTGGTTTTGCGTTTGCCCCATGATATTCACTCCCTCAATCTTGGGAGACCCTTACTTAGCTGGATAGCGTCGTAGTCTACCCGTCTCTTTATGAAGGGTCAACCCTTTTGATAGTAATGAAACCAGAGCTCGTTCCCGTCCCCCATGCCACTACTTATTGGCCACTTCTTTCGTCACCCACTCTATATATTGTGATGATCCACAAATCAGCGGAATGGCAATTACCTCCGGCACTTCATAGGGATGCAGCTGCTTTATCTTCTGCTCGAGCTTCCGGTACCGGGATCTTGTGGTCTTCAGGACCAGCATGGCCTCTTTCTCCTGAACTATCTTGCCCTTCCACAGGTACATTGACTGAATCCCAGGAATGACATTCACACAGGCGGCCAAACGAGAAGTCAAAATTGCTTTCGATATCAAACTTCCTTCCCTCAGTCCAGGAACCGTCACAAAAACAATGATTATCTCACTCTTAGTAAGCGGCATATTTAGCCTCAAGAAAGGCAACCTGAGTCATAACCAAACCATCAACTATTCAAACTTGAACCGTTACGGCTGGTTGATTGATACAGTCTGACTCTAAAGGACGCAACTTCTATACCCTCATGATCATCGCCACAACATTCATGTTTCCAGTAAAATCAATGCATTATGATCTATCTGGCTGCTCATTTCCGCACCACACATTGATAGAGTGTAATAACTGAAGCAAGTTGTCCAGATTCTTGACGAAGATGTCAAAAATTTGTCGCATTTCCCCTCAACCGACACTTGGCTAATCCGATAATCCATAGTCCCTTCTGATTGATTGGACTCAGTAGCTCCTGAATTTGACAGCCATTTCTAGAGTCCCTTATGATGCAACCTATAGTTCATGAGGAGGATTTTGATGAGTTATTCCATTGGGGTGAAGGAACTGAAGACTAGACTCGATAAGGGCGATAAACTCGTACTCCTGGATGTGAGGGAGCCATGGGAGCATGCCTTGGCAAAGCTGGAAGGGTCAGTACTCATTCCATTGGGCACACTGCCTCAGGCCCTGGCAAAACTGGATAAAAACACGGAGATCATCGCCTATTGCCATCACGGCATGCGAAGTGCCGATGCAACAGGCTTCTTGGTTCAACAGGGATTTGCTAACGTAAAAAACCTAGTAGGTGGAATAGATGCCTGGTCTATTCAGGTAGATAACGCAGTTCCGCGCTACTAGAAGAAACCCAGGACAGGCTCGCCGAAGTTCCCATTTCCATGCGGGAAGCGGATTATTTGACGCTTCCCGCTAGCTCATCTTCTCTCTAAAAAATGCTACGGTACGCTTCAGCCCATCAGGCAGATCAACCTTCATCTCCCAACCAAGCGCTTGTCGAATTTTAGCAGGGTCGACAATGCTCCTTAGCTGCTCCCCCTTCTTAGCGGGTCCATGCACTTCTTTTGATGTAGCACCCGTCAAATTTGCCAGCAGCCTGAACAGCTCATTGATGGATGTCTCGACGCCTGTACCGACGTTATAAACCCCCTGAGTCTCCTGGCCCATTGCGGCAAGATTCGCCTCGGCTACGTCATCCACAAACACAAAATCTCTCGTCTGACGCCCGTTCCCATTGATGATAGGCTGCTCATTGTTCAACATTTTTTGAATAAAGATGGCCACAACTCCCGCCTCGCCTTCCGGATCCTGCCTTGGCCCGTATACGTTGGCGTACCGCAGACTGACCGTTTGAATACCGCTGGTACGCTGAAAGTATGACAGGTAATGCTCTCCGCACAATTTGCTGATTCCGTATGGCGAGAGCGGATTCGTTGGATGGCTCTCCGGAGCAGGAAACATATCTTGCTCGCCGTAAATAGCCCCGCCTGAAGAGGAAAACACCACCTTCCTCGCTCCATGCTGAACCGCCTGATGCACCACATTCATCGTACCGAGGATATTTACTTGAGCATCAAATACAGGGTCGGCAACGGAGTTTCTCACGCTCACCTGCGCAGCCAAATGGATGACAACATTGGGCCGCTCATTTCGAAAGACCCGCTCCAACCGTGAGCTCTGGATGTCTAATTTATAAAGATTCGCAGCACGATTCACATTCTTTCGCTTTCCCGTGGAAAGATTGTCCACGACGACAACGTCGTGCCCTTCCTCTACCAGACGATCGACCACGTGCGAACCAATGAATCCGGCACCACCTGTCACTAAGACTTTCATGCAATCCTCCAACTCTTCACACACCGCCCTTCAAATCTGACTCCTTCTTAGCATAACCATTTCCATTAGACTCGAAAATACTAAGAAACTCGAGGTTCCCCTTTTTCCCGCGGATCGGAGAATCAAGAGTCGCCTTCTGAGTTAGGCCAAGCCCCTCAGCACAGGCCACAATACGTTGCAGCACGGCCTGCCGCTGGGCCTCATCTCGAACAATTCCCCCCCGGCCAACCTGCCCCTTCCCCACTTCGAATTGCGGCTTCACCAACGCGATTACGACGGCACCAGGCCGCAGGAACTGCATGACGGGAGGCAGCACCATCGTGAGGGAAATAAACGACACGTCGATTACCACGAGAGAGACCGGCTCAGGAATAAGCGTTCGATCCACATAACGAATATTCGTCCGCTCATGCAAAATGACCCGGGGATCCTGGCGAAGACGCCAATCAAATTGGCCATACCCAACATCCACGGCATACACCCGCGCTGCGCCGCGCTGCAGCAGACAATCGGTGAATCCGCCCGTAGAACATCCCACATCAAGGCAGACGGCTCCCTGCGGATCAATGGCACAAGCCTCAAGTGCGCCAATAAGTTTCTCCCCTCCCCGGCTCACAAACCGAGTCCCATGAGAAACTACGTCAATCGCCGAATCAAGCGGAACCAACTTCGCAGGCTTATCGGAAAGAGCGCCATCGAGCCGAACTTCTCCGGCAAGGATCATCCGGACAGCCACATCCCGGCTTTGGGCAAGACCTCGCGCGACCAGCACTCGGTCGAGCCGATCTTTCCCCGGGCGTGCTTGATTCACCATGGTTGAATACGTAAGCGGACTATGTGAGAACCATCCGGACAGATGCGGAACGCCTATGGCTCAAGAGAAGCCTCATCAGCATCATCGTCGAGAGAAAATGCTCGTAACTGTTTTTTGCCGTTTGTATCCTGAACCAGCACTTCCACTTTCCGTTCAGCTTCTTCCAGCACTTTCAGACAGTTTTTCGAGAGGCGTATTCCTTCTTCAAAGATCTTGAGCGATTCATCCAGCGAAAGATCGCCATTTTCCAATTGCCCCACAATCGCTTCCAACCGAGCCATCGCTTGTTCAAACTTCACTGCCGCCACAGTCGACTCCTCATGATCCAGGATTGATAAAGTATAGCGGCTCCTCAGCCGATTTTAAATCAGAGAATCCGGCACTCCTGCTTTCACGATGCACAGCAATCGCCCATCGATCAACTTCGCCTGAAGCTCCTCCCCAACGTTCACATCATCCACGCCCCGAACCACCTCACCGGTACGCGCGTGCTGGAGTACGCTATAGCCTCGCCCCAATGTCGCCAAAGGACTCAGTGCATGCAAGCGAGCGGCGCACGATTGGACCCGTTGCGTGCGAGCCTCGACGATCCCACGAGTGCCCTGATAGAGCCGTGCCGCCAGTTGTGGAACAACGGCCAGTCCATGACGCACACGGGCATGAGGGCTCCCCGCCATCAATCCCTGGTGAACACGAACTATTCTGTCCTGCCCGACCTGCAGCACCAGACGAACCGCCGCCGACATCTCGTATACCGTCGCATCAACCCGCTGGATCTCTTCCTGCACTCGAACACGCACCGCGGCAATTTGATGGGTCGCCAATCGCAACCGCTGACGCTCTTCCTCCATCCGTCGGCCAACCACTTGCTGAAGCCGAGCCGACAATTCAGCCAACCGGCTTACAATCTGAGCCAAGACCGGCGCCACCGCTTCTGCAGCAGCCGATGGTGTCGGCGCACGAAGATCTGCCGCAAAGTCTGCCAGCGTAATATCCGTTTCATGCCCGACAGCAGAGACGACCGGAACTCGCGACGCGGCAATCGCCCGCACCACAACCTCTTCATTGAAACTCCAGAGATCCTCAAGTGAACCACCCCCACGCCCGACAATCATCACCTCCACCAAGCCAGACTCGCTGAGCATCCGGATGGCTGCCGCAATCTGTTCGGCCGAACCCTCACCTTGCACCTGGACGGGAACAATGATGATATGCAGCGTGGGGCAACGGCGATGCAGCACCGTCAACATATCGCGAATCACGGCGCCGCTCAGCGACGTCACCAGACCGACTGTCCGTGGCAGTTCAGGAAGCGGCCGCTTGCGGTCCTCGTCAAACAACCCCTCTTCTGCAAGCCGAGTTCTCAGTTGCTCAAAGGCCAGCTGCAGAGCCCCACGCCCCTTAGGCTCGACATAGTCCACAATGATCTGATATTCCCCGCGCGGCTCATACACGGTCACTCGTCCACGGGCAACGACATGGAGCCCATCCTCAAGCGCGAATCGCAGCCGCGTCGCGGTCGTCCTGAAGAGGACAGCGCGAATCTGGCTCAACTCGTCTTTGAGCGTGCAATAGAGATGACCGGAGGCAGGAGCACGGAGGTTCGACACTTCGCCTTCCAGCCACACCTCGGTGAAACTGGATTCAAGCGTGGACCGCACGAGACTGGTCAATTCCGAGACAGTATGAACCTGCCTGACCGAAGAGGCTGGAGAGGAGAGCGACGTAGGTATTCTGAATCCCGTGGTGAGATCTCCCTTAGTCGATGACCCGGATCCGTTCGATCGTAATCGCCTTTCCGAGTTGCGCATCAACCTCGATCAGCACTGCGCAAAAAACCGTGGGCCCGGAAGCAACTTCAAATCGTTTCGGCATCCCGGTGAGAAACTTTTCAATCGCGAGTTCTTTTTTGACTCCAATGACACCATGCAGCGGACCGGTCATACCGATATCCGTCAGATAGGCCGTACCTTTCGGCAAGATCTGCTCATCGGCCGTTTGCACATGCGTGTGCGTCCCCACCACCGCGACGACATCACCATCGAGATAATGTCCCATCGCCATCTTTTCCGACGTCGCCTCGGCATGCATGTCGACGAGTACCGCCGCCGTTTCCCGCTTCAGCTTCGCCACCTCCCGCTTGGCCACTTGGAACGGACAGTCGAGCGTCGGCATATAGGCTCGCCCCATCAGCTGAAGCACTGCCAGCTTTTCCCCGCCGGGAGTTTCGACGACATAACTGCCATTGCCCGGCACCCCGGCCGGATAATTCGCAGGACGCAACAATCGCGGCTCACGCGGGAAATAGTCGAGAATTTCCTTCTTGTCCCAGGCATGATTCCCGGTCGTGATGACGGACAAGCCCATCTCGAAGAGTTCTTCCGCCAGTTCCGGCGTAATCCCGAATCCACCGGCCACATTCTCTCCGTTCCCGATGACGACATCCACCTGCCGCTGAGAAACCACGCGCGGCACCATACGACCCACGGCTCGGCGCCCCGGCTCTCCCATGATGTCGCCGATATACAGAATTTTCACTTCGCATACTCCACATACCGGCTTTCGCGAATCACGGTCACCCGGATCTGTCCGGGATAGGTCAACTCCTGCTCAATCTTCTTCGCCAAGTCCCGTGACAACTGGAACGACTCCGTGTCGGTAATATCTTCCTGGCGCACAATCACGCGAATCTCCCGTCCCGCTTGAATCGCATACGCCTTTTGCACACCCTTGTATGCTGTGGCGAGCGCCTCCAGCTTCTCCAACCGTTTCACGTACGACTCCAACGCCTCGCGTCGTGCGCCAGGCCGCGCAGCAGACAACGCTTCGGCAGCCGCGACCAACACGCTCTCCGGACAGATCGGCTCCACCTGCTCATGATGACCCGCGATCGCGTTGACGATCTTCGCGGACTCGCCGTATTTCTTGGCGATCTCAGCGCCGAGCATCGCGTGCGGACCTTCCTCTTCGTGACTGACCGCCTTGCCGATGTCATGGAGCAACGCCCCGCGACGCGCCAGCTTGACATCGAGCCCCAGCTCCGACGCCATGATTCCGCAAATATAGGCGGCCTCGCGAGCATGATACAGATTGTTCTGACCATAGCTCGTCCGGTACTTCAACCGTCCCAACACTTTGATCAGTTCCGGATGGAAATCGGAAAGGCCCAGTTCGAAAATAATCTTCTCGGCTTCCTCATACATCAACTTATCAATATCAACCTTCACCTTTTCCACAATCTCTTCGATCCGTGTTGGGTGAATCCGCCCATCGTGCATCAGCCGTTCAAGCGACACCTTGGCGATTTCGCGCCGCAACGGATCGAATCCTGAGATGATCACCGCTTCCGGCGTTTCATCGATAATCAGATCGATCCCGGTCGCCGCTTCAATCGCCCGAATGTTCCGCCCTTCCCGGCCAATGATCCGGCCCTTCATCGCGTCATTGGGAATCTGGACCACGGAGATCGTGGATTCCGCCACGTAGTCGCGCACGACGCGCTGAATCGAGCTGGTAATAATTTCCCGCGCTTCCCGTTCGGAGTTTTCACGCGCCTCTTCCAACGTCCGCTTGGCAAACCCGGCCGCATCGAGACGGGCCTGACTTTCCATTTCGACCATCAATTGTTTCTTGGCCTCATCGCCCGTCATCCCGGCCACCCGCTCGAGCGCCTCGCGATGCTCGCGCTCAACCTTGGCGCAGGCCGCTTCTTTCTTGGCGAGTCCTTCTTCACGCCGCGCAAACTCCTGATCTCTTTTCTGCACGTCCGCTTCTCGCTTCTCGATCGCCCCGAGCTTCCGATCCAGATTCTCTTCCCGTTGAACGAGCCGTTTGTCCGTCACCGCCAGCTCAGCAAGCCGGACCTTCTGCTCTTTTTCCAAATCCGTCTTGGCTTGGAAGATCAGATCCTTCGACTCGAGTTTGGCTTCCTTGATGAGCGTTTCGGCTTCGCGCTGAGCATTTTGGGTAATTTGCTTCGCCTGATCTTCCGCTTCCGTTCGTTTAGCTGTGGCGAGTTGACGACGAACCACTTCAAGCAGTCCGGCACCGATCAGAGCCCCGATGAGTCCACAGAGTATGTAGGCAACAAGTGAGGTAGAAATGGGAGCACCCCCTTCATGGAGAAAACAGGCCAGATCGCCTATTCTCTGCAATCTGTTAGCAATGCAGCGCTATGCGAGGGTGGAGAGAAAACGAGGAAGGCTCAAACCGGGAACACTGTCATCCCAAACGCGACCGCACACGGGAACCAGAAGATCTACCACCTGTGTATCTGTATCCACTCCCATCCGGCCGAGACACTCGAACTCCTACCCGCATGCTCTGCCGACGAGGGATCACTGCAAGCACAGGCTGAACGTGCAACTCACGACCGACAGCGTGCGACACATTCACGGCCATGTCCACACACCGATCTACGATCGCCCACACGAACCGCCGAACGGGGATCACCCACAATGTGAGCATCCACCGTACAAGGATTGCATACACAGATACACCGCTGTTCTCTTGTGCGTTGATCATTCGACTATCTCGATCACACATTCTGTTCTGGATGACGTTCCTGGAAACCGATTCCTCACCACTCGACACACGCATAACGTAAAGACACTAGACCCACGATAACAAAGGCCTTTTCCGAATGCAAGGTGAAACTCACCTGAAGAACGAGATCGGCATCTGCTCCTCGATGGATTCCATCAGCGTCTCCATCCGGCGATCGACATCGGCCTCGCCTTGGGTCCGCTTCTTTTCCGACTCGAAGAATTGATGGGCCAGATTGATAGCCGTCAAGACAGCCAGCTTGGAGGGCGTCGCGGTCTTCATCCCCTCAGCTAACGTCCGCATGTGCTCATCCACGAAACTCGCAAGCCGGCGAATATACACATCATCCGCCTCACCACGAATAGAATACCGCTGGCCATAAATTTCCACATCAATGGTCTTAGTCAAGAGCCACCTCCTTGGAATCGTCCAAACATTCCAACAAATCGATCTCACCCATCACCCGCTCAATACGCGCCTTGATGTCCACCCGCTCCTGTTCCCACTGCCGATTCATGTCGTCTTGTGAGGAGAGGCGCTGGCGCGTCGCCTTCAGCTCATCCTCCAACAACGCATTCTTTTTCTTGAATTCCTGAACAAGTTTCACCAGCTCACGAATCCGGCCTTCCAGTGCATCGAGACGATCCAACGCCATGCTCAAATCTCCCAATAAACCCAATAGATTGTGGGGCACTATAAAAACTTCACTACATCTTGTCAAGAAACCGGTCCAGCGCTGCCAGCCAACCGAAGATATTCTTTAAAGCTCCGCAAGACCCGCTTCACATACTGCCGCGTCTCCTGAAACGGAATCAGCTCAACAAATTCATCCTGGCTGCGCCCGCGATGCTGGTCCGCCCAACTGCCAACGACAATCGGCCCCGCATTGTAGGCGGCAATCGTGTGAACTACATTCCCGGAGAACTGGGCCAATAATTGTTCGACATACCGAGCCCCGATCCGCACATTTGTCTCCTGATCAAAGAGATCTTCCCGGGTTACCGCGGGGAAATGATGCCGCTGCGCGACCTGATTCGCCGTAGCCGGCATGACCTGCATCAATCCGATTGCGCCGACCCGCGACACCGCTCGCACATCGTATTGACTCTCTTCCCGGATAATGGCCGCGACCAAATAGGGATTCACGCCATTCAATCCCTGCGTCTTGATCGTCGGGATCAAACCGGTGGGATAGGCCACGCTCCAGAGGCCAGGAGCCACCGTTCCACCGGTGCGCTCCAACTTTTCGCGAAACCGGGCACGGGCTAAACGCAGCGCGTGGTTATACGCCCCAACCTCATTCAATCGCATCGAGAGCGTCATCAAGACATCCGGATCACGGGTATATTGATCGGTGAGAGCCGCCAGTTCACGCGCCGCATCGGCTTCGAGCCCCAACATCTTCAGCTCCAATGCCCGACGATAGGCCGGCTGCTGCTCCACTTCTGCAAATTTCATCAACGAAGGCGCGACCACTTCCGTAGTCGGCGACTCCGCCACCGTCGAAAGCGCGGTCTGGCCTCCAATTTCAAGCACCGCATCAGGCGCCTGCTCCCTGGCCAGCTGGCAGTAGTAGGTGAAGGGATACTGCCGGCACAGTTGCGCATAGACATCGCGCGCCCGGCCATTCTGGGTCTGCGTCAGGGAACGGGCAATCCAATAGAGCGCTTGCGGTTCATAATCGCTGTCGCGCTGATCGACGATATGTTGCCAAACTTCGATGGCCTCTTTGTACCGAGCCATGCGGTAGAGAGCCCATCCCACACGCCAGGACGCCTCTGCCCGCTGGGTTGCCGGCTCCCCTGCCTTCGTCACTAACCGATATTTGGCGATCGCTTCATTAAACTGCTTTTGATCTTCCAGCCAGATCCCGGCAAAGATGTTGATCTGCCCCTTCTGCTCCGCCGACAACGACAGCTTATCCAACGACCGGCTCAGCTCCAGCAGCTTCGCCCCCGTTGCCTGCCGCAGGTAGACTCGCGCCAGCCAGACCGTGGCTTCATCGGATTCCGCGACATGCTCGGTCATCAGCACCCGAAACGTCTCGCGGGCCTGATCGTATTGCTTCAGCCGCACCTGCGCGACTCCGAGCTTGAGCTTCGCACTCCCGCGATGCGGCGAGCCCGGCTCCATCGTCAAAAACTTTTTCAGCTCCTCAATCGCCTCCGCATGCAACGCCTGGCCGAGAAACGACTGCGCCCGATTGAAATGATCCTCCGACGATGCAGCCCACGGTTCCCCGCCAAGATTTGTCAGCAACAGCGCCTCTGCTTCTTTCGCTTCCGGCGCATAGGCAAACCGGACCCACAGTTGCTTGAGCGTCGTCCGTCCTTCGGCAACTTGACCGGCCCGAAGATAACAAGCCGCCATGCGCAGCCACGCTTTCGCCACAAGAGGATCTTTGTCTTTATCGGTGTTCGTCACCGCCTTCGCCAGCCAGCCCAGCGCCTCTGGGCAACTCGCCGCTTGATACCAGGCTTCTCCGGCACGGAGCGCGACGAGGCTGCTCAAATTAGAATCCGGCACCGCCTGGACCACACTCTCGAACAGTCCGGCAGCCTCTTTCGCATCGCCCAGGTGCAGCATCGCCTCGCCCATCCAGAGACGCAGGTAATCGTCGAGCACGGGAAGGTCACGTTGGCCCGCCCGCAAAAACGGCATGGCCGCCGCAGGATTCCGTTCAACCAACAACACCCCGGACAACACCCCCGCGCGCTTGGCCCAGACCGAACCGGGGAATCGCTCCGTCACTAATCGCAATCGCTCCAACTTGAGTGCCGAAACTTGATCTTTGGTGAGTTGATTGCCTAATCGTTCTTTGGGCTGCGCCGCCGCAGCAAAACACTCTTCGACAGATTCGCAGGAACCGGCAGCGGACGCGTCACCATTGCTCACCTGCGAGGCCAGTACCCAGTCAGGGAATGGTCCTGACAGAGCAAGGACCACAACTGAAACGGACAATGAGCGAGATACAGCCTTCATAGCCAAATGTAGTAACACATTATAGACCGCAGGGGTAGGAGGGATAGAGCTTGATTCCAGGCTTTCGGCAGAACGGATGCTGCCGATTGTCCCCACCCTGTGATACCCTGCCCTCATTAATGAACGTAGATATGTCCATGCCTGAACCTTCGCGCCCGCAAACAAACTTACTGAGTCTGACCGAGACCCAGATGGCCACACTTGTTCGTGGGTTCGGCTGGCCCGGTTATCGAACCGGACAGATATTGCGGTGGCTCTATCAACGCCGGGCTCGCACCATCGCGCAGATGACCGATCTCTCACAAATCGATCGCGAGAAGCTGGCAACCATCGCAACCATTCAACGCACGCAGAACTGCACGGTCCTCCAATCATCCGATGGTACGCGCAAATTATTGCTGACACTAGATGATGGCCTGCGCATTGAAACGGTCCTGATTCCCGATGAAGACCGGCTGACACTCTGCGTCTCGACACAGGTCGGCTGTATGCTGGACTGCGGCTTCTGCCTGACCGGCACGATGGGGCTGAAGCGTAATCTCAAAGCACATGAGATCATCGATCAGGTACTCACGGCCCAGGATCAGCTCAACGGCGAAGAACGCCTCACCAACCTCGTCTTCATGGGCATGGGCGAGCCGCTGGCGAATAGTGAGGCGCTGTCCGCCGCAATCCGCTGCCTGACAAACAAATCGTGGGGACTGGGCTGGTCGCCGCGCCGTATTACGGTCTCGACTGCGGGACTTGCCACCCGGTTGAAAGACGTGGCGGCGCTCGGTGTGAATCTGGCGATTTCTTTGAACGGCACGACAGAGGAACAGCGGCAACAGTTGATGCCCGCAGCCAGTCAGCTCGCTTCACTCAAGACCCTCATGGCCGCCTGCCGCCGATATCCGCTCCCTCCCATGCGACGGCTGACGTTTGAATACGTCTTGCTTGCCGGCGTGAACGACAGCGATGACGATGCCCGTCGCCTCGTGAAGCTGCTCACAGGAATCCGGTGTAAAGTGAACTTGATTCCGTTCAATGAGTTTCCAGGGAATGCCTTCAGGCGGCCGGCCGATGATCGCGTTTTCACGTTCCAGGCGATATTGACCCGCGCCGGCATCGACGCATTCATTCGTAAAAGCCGGGGGCGTGACGTGCTGGGAGCCTGCGGCCAATTGGGCAATGTTCCGGTCAACCAGGCGTCCGTTGCCTTGACACAAATCGAATCCCGTTGTTAGCATGCCTCGTGCGACTCACCCAACTATGAAGTCACAACACCACCGTCATCGATCAGTCCTCTCCACCGTACTCGCTCTCTGCCTGTGGGCAGGAACGAGCTTCGCCGCTGAGCCACACGAATATCTCTTGTCCAACGGGATGAAGGTCCTGCTTGTTGAAGTCCCGAAGGCCCCGGTCGCGACCGTGCAGGTCTGGTACAAAGTGGGCTCACGCAATGAAGTGATGGGCCGGGCCGGGCTGTCCCATATGCTTGAACACATGATGTTCAAAGGCACGGCCAAGTACCCGAAAGGCTCCTTCTCCCGGATCATCCGGAAAAACGGCGGCGTCGATAACGCCTTTACCAGCCAGGATTTTACCGCCTATTTTGAGAACCTCGCAGCCGATCGCGTCGAACTCGCCTTGGAAATGGAAGCCGATCGCATGCAGGGGCTGATACTCGACAACAGCGAATTCCAAACCGAGCGGGAAGTCGTCAAAGAAGAACGCCGGTTGCGCACGGAAGATGATCCCCAAGGGGCGCTCGTGGAGGCTCTCTTCGCTCAGGCCTACCTCAGCCACCCCTACCACTGGCCCGTTATCGGTTGGTTTGCCGACTTGGATGCCATGTCGCTGGACGATTTGCAGCGCCACTACGACACCTACTATTCACCGAACAATGCCACGTTGATCGTGGTGGGCGATATCAAGGCCGACTCCTTGCTCCCGACCATCAAACACCTCTTCGAACCGATTCCCAAGGGTCCGAGTCCGAAGGCCACGCTGGCGGTCGAGCCGGAGCAGCGCGGCGAGCGGCGCTTTCTCTTAAAACGTGAGGCGCAAGTCCCCTTTGTCATGCTGGGATTCCGCGTGCCGAATTATTCCAGCGACGATTCATATGCCCTCGATATTCTGGAGTCGATCCTATCGCATGGGAAAAGTTCGCGCCTCTATCAGAGTCTCGTCTACGATCAAAAGAATTCGCTGGCCGTCGGGGCCGAGTATAGCCTGATGCAGACCGACCCCAGCCTGTTCTACTTCTATGCTTTGGTGAATCCGGGAGCCAAAGTGGACGCAGTCGAGGACGCACTGTATCGAGAAATCACCCGACTCCAAAATGAGCCACCGACTGAACTGGAATTGCAGCGGGCCAAAAACCAGGTGGAAGCTTCTCACGTATTTGAGCAGGATTCGAACTTCCGCCATGCGATGTTGTTGGGGCAATCGGAATCCATCGGTGCCGGCTGGCGGCGGGTCGATCAATTTCTGGAGCGCATCCGCGCGGTGACAACCAAAGACATTCAGCGAGTGGCGAAGCAATATCTGAATCCGGATAACCGGACCGTCGGCATTCTGATTCCTCAACCGCCCAAAGCGGCAGAGCCCCAACCAACCGCCGCACATGCCGGAAAGCCCTGATCACGATGCCCCAATTCGTCCGCCGCCCATGCCGGAAAAATCTGACTATGATAGCCACCACCACAGCAAAAGGGCGATTCACTCGGATGAACCGATGGCGTAGCACCGGCGCGCTGCTTTTCATTACGGCCGTCGTTTCTCTCACTACGACCTTACACGCAGCCGATATCACTCCGACCAAATTCACCACGCCCAACGGTATGACCGTCCTGGTCCTGGAGCAGCACTTTCTCCCGATCGTGGAGATTCACGCCCTGGTCAAGACCGGGTCAGCCTACGATCCCCCCGACAAAGCCGGCGTGGCCAACCTCGTCGCGAGCCTCTTGGATGAAGGGACCACCAGCCGGTCGTCGAAGCAATTGGCGGAGCAAATCGATTTTATCGGCGGTTCCCTGGAAGCAAAAGCGGGAGAAGACTTTACGACCGCCTCAGCGCGGGTACTAAAAAAAGACGTCGACCTGGGCTTCACCTTGCTGGCGGACGTCCTGATGCATCCGGCGTTCCCCAAGCATGAATTCGAGCGGGTGCGCTCACAGATCCAAGGTGAAATCGCCAGCGACAGCGACGACCCCGGCCACGTGGCCATGAAAGCCTTCAACCAGATGGTCTTTCACAACCATCCCTATCGGTGGCCGGTACAAGGCACCGAAGAGACGGTAGGCAAGATTACGTTGGCGGACGTACAGAGCTTCTATGCGAAGGAATATCTTCCCAATCAGGTGATTCTGACCATCGTCGGGGATCTTTCCGTCGAACAAGTTACAGCTCTTGTGCAGAGCCATTTCGGCTCATGGAAAAAGGGCACTCCGCAAACACGCACGACAAAGAAACCGGCAGCGGTGGAGAAGAAATCCGTCCAGCTCATTGAGAAGGATCTGACCCAATCCACCATCATCCTCGGCCACGGGGGGATCAGCCGGAATAATCCGGACTACTATGCCGTCACCGTCATGAACCACATTCTCGGCGCTGGTGGATTTTCGTCACGGCTCATGGACTCGATTCGCGACAAGCAGGGGCTTGCCTATGGAATCATGAGTCACTATGACGCGCGAATGCTGCCTGGCTCGTTTTGGGTGAATCTCCAAACCAGGACCGAAGCCACCAATCAGGCTATCACCGGCGTGCTGACAGAGATCAAAGGAATCCGCGACAGCCCGGTCAGTGACCAGGAACTATCGGAAGCAAAGTCGTTCCTGATGGGGAGCTTCCCCCTCCGCCTCGACTCAACCGCCAAGCTGGCGCAGGTACTGGCGCAGGTTGAGTATTATGGGTTGGGATTCGAATATTTCAGCCAGTACCCGAAATGGATTGAGCGCGTCACGAAAGACGACGTCCAGCGCGTGGCCAAACAGTACCTCGACCCGCAGCACTATGCGCTCGTCGTGGTTGGCAACGTGGCCAAAGCCAAGGTCCGCCAGTAATACATCTCCCGGCACTGGGCCGCTATGCAGCCTCTCTCGCTCGAACACAAGCTTCTTCACTTACGCGAGATCTTCGCGGCAATGGATTCCGTCCTGGTCGCTTATTCGGGCGGCATCGACAGCACGGTCGTCTTGAAAGTTGCCTATGACCAATTGCTGGACCGCGCCGTGGGTGTGACGGCGATTTCACCGACCTTCCCCGCAGTCGAATTGGATTCAGCAACCCGCGTCGCAAAAGAAATCGGGGTGCGTCATGAACTGGTCCAGACCGATCAACTGATGATCCCCGCCTTCACCGAAAACGATGCCAATCGCTGTTTTCACTGCAAAACCGACCTCTACCAATTGCTGGGCAAGTTGAGAGAAACGCGCGCGACTGCCGTCATCGTGGATGGAACCAATCTCGACGACCTGGGCGATGATCGTCCCGGCATCAAAGCCGCACGTGAATGGGGGGTCCGCAGCCCGCTGGTCGAAGCCAATCTATCGAAAGCTGAAATCCGTTCGCTCGCAAAAGACCTCGGCCTGTCGAACTGGGATAAGCCCGCGGCTGCATGCCTGTCCTCGCGCATTCCCAGAGGCATCACGATTACGAGGGAAAAACTCAGCCGGGTGGAACAAGCCGAAGAAGTGTTACTGGCAGAAGGATTCCGGCACTGCCGCGTGCGCGATCACGGCGAGATCGCCAGAATCGAAGTCGGCCAGGATGAACTGGCTCGAATAATCGAAGGTGAACGAGGGACGAGGATCAGCCGTCGCGTGAAGAAACTCGGCTTTCGGTTTGTGACGATTGACTTAGATGGGTATCGGCCGGGCGGGGTGAGCATAGACCCACCGCGCCCGGCCAAGTAGAGCAATGAACGATTGATTAGGAGTGTGACTTCGAGAGGGCGCTAAGCGCTTCGTCGGCAAACTTCCGGTGATCCGCATCTGTAAGGCTGCGCTGCACCACCTTTTCCGCCACCATCAACGCCAGCTCCGTGGTCTGGTTGCGAATGTCCTGTATGGCCTTCCGGCGCTCATGGTCGATTTCGCGCGTGGCCTCGCCCTTGATGCGCTCCGCCTCCGTGCTCATCCGCTGCTCGTTTTCATCAAGCAGTCGCTGCGCCCGCTCCTGAGCTGCTGCCAGAATGGCTTCGGCTTCCTTCGCCGCTGCACTGAGCTTCGCCTCATAGGTCTTCAACGCCCGCTCAGACTCTGCACGGTGACGTTCAGCCTGGTCGAGGCTATCCTTGATCTTCTTCTCCCGCTCTTCGAGAACGCCCAGGATGCCGGGAAAGGCAAACTTATAGAGCACGAAGAACAGAATCCCGAAGGACAGAACCTCCCAGAAAATCAGCGAGGAGAAAAAACTCGATTCAAACTGCGGCATTATTCACTCCCAACAAGTTGAGGCTGAGCGCCAAAGTGCACCACTGCAGGCTCGGCCTACCCCGTCCTTACTTGCGAAGACCCATGATGATGAATGCAATGACGAGCCCGTACAGCGCGATGGCTTCCACGAGCGCGAACCCGATCCACATGTACTTGCCGACGCGGGCTTCCGCTTCAGGCTGGCGAGCCACAGCTTCAATCATCTTGCCGAAGATGTACCCGATTCCGACACCGGCACCGGCAAACCCCGCCGCCGCCAATCCCATACCCAACAATGCTGCTGCTGCTGAATCCATTGTGTCCTACTCCTCCCTTGTCTGGCTGACACGCGATCAA
The DNA here is from genome assembly GCA_024998645.1 of Nitrospira sp. Classification (GTDB taxonomy): domain Bacteria; phylum Nitrospirota; class Nitrospiria; order Nitrospirales; family Nitrospiraceae; genus Nitrospira_D. The sequence goes on along the minus strand of JACOEJ010000030.1, from coordinate 10,708 downwards.
TGCGCGTGGTCATCATGGCCGTGCAGATGGAATGCGTCTCCCAAATAGACGCATGTCAACACGGTAAAAATATAGGCTTGAATAAACGCAATACCGACTTCCAACCCGTTCATGGCAATCGTAAAAGCAAACGGCAACCAGCCGATGAGCACCCCGCCGCTGATCGCCAAACCGAAGAGCACCCCGAGAATGACGTGTCCGGCCGTCATATTCGCAAACAATCGAACGGCCAACGAAATCGGTCTCGCCAACTGACTGATCAACTCGATGGGAATCATCAGAGGCAAGAGCCAACCCGGCGTCCCGGGCGGCACGAGAATCCCCAAAAACTTGGCCCCGTGCAGCAGAAACCCCATGACCAGACTCAACCCGTACACCACACAGGCGAACACAGCCGTGACGACAATCTGACTCGTGACGGTATAGGAACCGGGAATCAGCCCGATCAGGTTGCAGAACAGAATAAACAGAAACAACGTTGCGACAAGCGGGAAAAACCGCATTCCGTCTTTGCCCATCGTGTCTAGAATGATGCCACGAATGAAATCCACCAGCATCTCCGCCAGGCTCTGCAATTTGCCCGGCACCAGCTGGCGAGACGCCCCTGCCCTGAGCATCAGGTACGCGACCAAGGCGACCACCACCCACATGATGATGACAGCCTTATTGATGGAGATATCGAGTCCACCAAGCGAGAGCGGGATGTAGTTATGCAATTCAAACGGATGAAGCGGACTTTCTTCCACAGCTATTCCTTGCTTTCTGTATCAGGCGGTGAACCTGGCCACCGCATGGCCGACCGGTATGCGTTCCGTATCCCGGCGATCACTCCGAGCACTAACCCCACCACCATTCCCCAGGGAGTGGAATCAAGGAGGTAGGTATCTAACACCCAGCCTAAACCGCCCCCGACAATCAACGAGGCTAGCAGGTCGGTTCCAATCCGAACCGCCTGGCCGAGCCCCGCATAAAACGGATCTTGAGAAGGGGGCATTCGTTCACTCGCCGGTCAGTACTCAGACATGAATCTGAATGAGAACTCAACCGATTGCGAGCGCGCAATTCAAGCAGAATCCTCATTGAAATGTCAAGCCGTTAGGGGCCCTGTCTCTCCCCGAAGCGCTACGGTATAGTATGGCTCCACTGAAACAGGTCGGACTTTTTGAATTCATGACAACGGCACGACCATCCCCTACACCCTTTCTTCACGGGGCTCCGCAGCCCTTGTGCGTGAGCCGACGAGACTGGCCGCTCAGCCCATTCGAACTGTATACCCGCGTGGCCTCAGACCGGCGGCCCTCGTTTCTTTTTGAAAGCGGCAAAGGACCAGCGACTACTGGCCAGTACTCCTTTTTCGCGACCGATCCCTACCAAATTTTTTCGGGAACGCGTCACGACTGGGCTCTCCGTTCAGCCGATGGACACACGCAAACGGGCCAGGCACCGTTCTCAACGCTTGCCCGCCTGATGCAACAATCCACTATCCTGCGTCCTCCCGGAATCCCGCCGTTTTTCGGAGGAGCTGTGGGGTATCTGAGCTATGACTTGGTGCGCCAATTCGAATCATTGCCGAACCACGCCGACGACGATCTTCATTTCCCAGACTTGGAGTTCGCCTTTTACGATCTTGCTGTCGCATTCGATCACTCATCCGACGAATGGCACTTGATGTTCTGCCCCCCGCTCGAACGATTCCTCGGGGAGCCTCGAGAGAAGCTCTATCGGGAGGGTTGCGACAGACTCGCGGCTTTAGAGGCGCAATTGTCCACGCCCCTACCCCAACTACCGTCGGCTGATTTATTAGCCTCTGTCAGCTTTCAGCCACAGCAATCCCGGGACTCCTATATGGACCGCGTCCGGCGCTGTCAGGAATTTATCGCCGCAGGTGATCTGTATCAGGCCAATCTCTCTCATCGCTTCTCGGTCACAAGCGACAGTTTCACTACACAGGCTGGGCTCGCAACGGAACTCCAAACCTATGCACGCTTGCGCAGTATGAACCCTTCTCCGTTCTCCGGCCTGTTGCGTATCGGGAACACCCGCCTCATCAGCACCTCGCCGGAACGTTTGGTTCGGCTGAACGGCCGATCAGCCGATACTCGACCGATTGCAGGGACTCGGCGCCGAGGCCGGGATGATTCCGACGATCGTCGCCTGCGGGAAGAACTCCTGGGCAACGAAAAGGAGCGAGCCGAACATCTGATGCTCGTCGACCTCGAGCGAAACGACCTGGGGCGCGTGTGCGAATTCGGTTCAGTCCTGGTCGATGAATTCATGTCGATTGAGCAATATTCCCACGTCAGCCATCTGGTGTCACATATCTCCGGACAACTGCGGACCGAGGTGACCGGATTCGATTTATTGCGGGCTGTCTTCCCCGGTGGCACGATTACCGGTGTGCCCAAGATTCGCTGCATGGAAATCATCGACGAATTGGAACCGGTGCGGCGAGGCCTCTATACCGGATCGATGGGCTATCTAAGCTGGAGCGGGGACCTCGACTTTAACATTATTATCCGCACACTGGTGCTTCACGAAGGACAGGGCTCTCTCCAGGTCGGTGCCGGGATTGTGGCGGATTCTGATCCGGCCAAGGAATATGAAGAGACAATGCACAAGGCGCAGGCTTTCCTGAGCGCCTTGTCGTAGCATGCACTATGTGGATTTTTCTCAACGATCGATTCGTCACCGAACAGGATGCGAAGATCTCCGTCTTCGATCACGGCTTTCTCTATGGGGACGGCGTCTATGAAACGATCCGCTCCTACGGGAACCGGATTTTCATGCGTGACCACCATCTGTCGCGCTTGCAGCGTTCTGCCGACGCCATCGGACTGACGATCCCCATCCCACTGAGCGAGTGGCCGCGCCTCCTGCACGAAGCGATGGACCGCAATCAACTGGGAAATGAGCAAACCGACGCCTACCTCCGAATTACCGTATCTCGCGGAGCGGGAGAGATCGGCCTCGATCCGGCCCTCTGCCCGACGCCCACCGTCGTCATCATGGCCAAACCGCTCCATCCGCCCGCTGCCGAGTTGTACCAGCGCGGCGTGGCACTCATCGTTGCCCGCACGAGACGCAATCTGCCAAGCGCGCTTTCTCCGCAAATCAAAGCCACCAACTTTCTGAACAATATTCTGGCAAAACGCGAAGCGATTGCCGCGCAGGTCTTCGACGCGCTCTTTCTGAATTGGGAAGGGCACCTCACAGAATGTACAGTGAGCAATGTGTTCTTCGCCGCGCAAGGCCGGCTGTACACACCATCTGTAGAATGCGGTCTCCTGGATGGCATTACGAGATCAATTCTGTTGCAGATGGCGGAGGAACTGAAGATCTCCGTGCAGGAAGGACGATTCACCCCGGAAGAACTGCTGCATGCCGACGAATGCTTCCTGAGCAACACCAGTATGGAGGTTATGCCGGTCGCCTCAGTCAACCATCAATCTATTGGACAGGGCACCCCAGGCCCCATGACCCGCCAATTGCACCGTCATTTTGTCGACAATCGAAGTCGTTATTTAGAACCTCTCGACTAACCCCTTCCAACCAAACCATTGCTTTCATTGCGATACTCTCACAACAGTAGAGGGCGTAAGACGTGCATATCCTTGACACCCAGGTGCAGGCTGCTATCGTTTGACCATGCCGAACACAACAAGAGTGCGTAGGAGCGATCAATTGAAAACCCCTCAACTACTTCTCGGAACGGCCCTCTTGGGAGCTCACTGGCTTCTTTCAGGACTTCCTGTAGCGCACGCTGAGATCTACCAGTACATTGATGCCAACGGGACCATCTCGCTGACCAATGTACCGACCGACCTACGCTACCGGCGAATCACCACACAACAGCCCAACAGACTCCATCCCGTTCTGTCGGAGCGGGAGCTCGAACCGATGATCAGCCGGTATTCCCGGCGACACCAATTACACCCCGCCCTCATCCGGGCGGTTATTAAAGCGGAATCAGGCTTCGACCCGATGGCGGTGTCACGAGCCGGCGCCATTGGCCTGATGCAACTGATGCCACAAACAGCCGTTCGCCTCGAAGTGCGGGACCTCTATGATCCTGAAGATAATATCGGGGGAGGAACGAAATACCTGCGTCAGCTGCTGGATCGATTTCGGGGGAACCTTCCGTTGGCCCTTGCAGCCTACAATGCCGGGGAACATACCGTGGATCGCTATCGCGGACTCCCACCGATCGACGAAACTCGCCAATACGTCCGGAAAGTCATTCGCTATTACCGGACGTTTCTGATTAAGGACGGCGCGATGACCGGGCACGTGATCGCGGCTGCCGAATCTGCAGCGCCACAACCACTCCCCGCTTCTTTGCCGGCCTCGGCTCAGTAGTATCGCTGGCGATCCGCAACTGACTGTGCTGCTTCCAGCCTGGCCGTTTCGCCTCGGGGCAATCTGAGCGAAAATGCGCCCCGACACTGTTCTCACGCCATAATGCGGCTTCCGCGACACAATGCGCGACCTGCACCATGTTCTTCACTTCCAGCTCAGCCCTAGTCGTAGAGAACCTGGCAACGAGCTGTGTCCAGCGGGATAATTGAGCCGTGGCGCGAATGAGCGATTCACGCGACCGGATCACCCCGACCTGCCCCCACATCGTCCGGCGGAGCGAACTCCTGAGCTTCTCCACATCTTCAAGAGTCGCCTCTCCTGCGGGCTGAGGCGTCTCTGTGCGGGAAGACAGCTCAGGAAACTCGTGCCCTTGAGCAAACGCGATTGCAGTGACACCTGCCCGCATACCAAAGACCAGTCCTTCCAATAGCGAATTGCTCGCCAGGCGATTGGCTCCGTGCACACCACTACAGGCCACCTCGCCGGCCGCGAACAACCCCGGCAATGTGGTGGCCCCATTTACGTCGGTCCACACCCCGCCCATCATGTAGTGGGCACTGGGCGAAACAGGAATCCACTCTTCCGTGATATCAATATCGGACCGCAGACAGGTCGCATAGATCGTCGGGAATCGGCGCTTAATGAATTCGGCTCCCAGATGTGTGACGTCGAGATACACATGCCGGGCACGCGTCGCCGCCATCTCAGCCCAGATCGCCCGCGATACAATATCCCGAGGAGCAAGGGCCCCGAGCGGATGGTATCGCTGCATAAACAACTCGCCCTTATTATTACGCAACTGCCCGCCTTCTCCGCGCATGGCTTCGGACAGGAGAAACGGCGGACTGGAAGGGAGATAGAGCGAGGTCGGATGAAACTGGACGAACTCCATATCCTGCAGCATGGCTCCTGCCCGAAACGCCATCGCCATACCATCGCCGGTGGCATTGGGAGGGTTCGTCGTTCGGGCGTAAATCTGCCCCGCGCCGCCCGTCGATAACACGACTGCTTTCGCAGGAATAATGAACTGCTTCGACGATGATTCATCGAGCACGACCGCTCCGCAACAACGCCCCTCCTCCACTACCAGATCAACCGTGAAGTGATAGTCGAGCCGTTGGATGCGCTTCTGCCGCGCGACCTGCGCCATCAGTGCGCGCACCATTTCGTTGCCCGTGGCATCTCCGCGCGCGCGCAAAATGCGACTCCGGCTATGCGCCGCTTCTCGGGCAAAGGCAAACTTTCCATCAGTCTTGTCGAATTTGGCGCCCCACCGGATCAATTCCTGAATCCGCGCCGGCCCTTCCTCCACCAACACCCGAACCGCCTCGGGGCGACACAGCCCGTGGCCGGCCTTCAATGTATCGGTCCGGTGAATCGCGACATCGTCCTCTTCACTGAGAGCCACCGCCACGCCCCCTTGCGCATAGATCGAATTACTCTGCAGTGGATGCCCCTTCGTCAGCATGATGACACGGCCTTCACGGCTCAACTCCAGTGCCGCGCGCAACCCAGCCACGCCGCTCCCGATGACCAGAAAGTCGGCTTTAGGGATAGAGGAGGTTTTCTGCGACCGAGCTGCCGACGGTTTCATTGGGGTAGCGGTTTCTGCGGCACTGCGGGAAGGTCGGACAAAGCCTGGCGCACTTTCATCCCAAACGGCAAATCACCCTGCACACCACGGAGAAGAATCGATTGCATACCCACCCACTGCAAGCGCGCATGACCACGCTGGCGAATACCGGCATCCTCCGGATTTTTCTTCCAGACCCCCTGCCAATGCACGTACACGTCAATATTCTCCCCGTCGATCATGATGCGCTCGGTTTTGAAGTCCAGCTGAATGGATTGAAACAATTCGAAGTCCTGCGCGGCCTCTGCTTGGATTTGCTCCAACGACTCCGCAGGCAACATCACGTCCTGAAAAGCAGAACGGTCTCGATGCTGATACGCCTCCCGTAGCGCTTCCACCGCCCGATCGATATGGGTAAAACGCTCATGATCCTCAGGATACTGAACCATCTTCGCCGAACAGGCCACGGCTGTAAGTAGTACTGCCACTCCGCACCAACGGAGCACGCACAGACGAAACTGAGATGTCAGAAGATTCGTATCCATAGGCTTGCAGTATAGGAACGTCCTAGGGATCGGTCAAGGCGCGGCGCCGCAGTCGAACCGGCGGGGAACAGCCTCATCACAATCATTCACGGCCAGTCACTGACTGGCTTGCTTTTTGACCAAAAAGTCTTTAGACTCCCCCGTCTTTGGAGATTCATTGCATGTCGAGCGTGTTAAAAAAGCGTCGAAAAAAAATGCGCAAGCACAAGTACAAGAAGTTGCGCAGACGCCAAAAATTCTTACGTCGTAAGAGCTAGCTCACCCCGTTCACCGGGAGGAGGACATTGTGCCGGAAGGCAAGAAGGTTCGCATCCGCGTCCGTACGGTGAACTGCACCTACGTGGGGGACTTTCTCGTTCCGCCAATGCGTCATCGCGTCTCGGACGCGATCAACGAGGAAGTGCGACTCTTTATCAGCCTGACGGACGTGGTCATTAACGATACAGATCGTTCTGACTATGTAGCCCTCAATAAAAACCTGATCGAGTCCATCGCACAGCTCTAGCGTCTTGTCCTGCAGCCATTCTCGATTGCATCCCATCGACCCGGATACCCATACGGGAATAACACAGGGGGATGGGATTATACCCTCACATCGATACCCCCACACTCATGTCACCCTTTAGACGATTTCTTCCAATTGTACGCCCATATCTTCCGCGCATGATCGTGGCGGGACTCCTCGTGATGGGAGTGGCCGCGATCAACCTCGCCTTGCTGCGCCTGGCCGGCACGCTCTGGGACGTCATTACCGTCCAACACGATCGTGACCGCATGACGGAATTGATCGGGTTATTCATCGGCCTGGTTCTCCTGCAAGGCCTCTGCTCGATGGGGCATAGCTACCTCACCGCGTGGATCTCCCAGCGGGTCGTCGCCGATTTCCGCACCCATCTCTTTGCGCATTTACAAAGTCTCGCGGTCAGCTTTTTTGCCAGGAGGCGAACGGGGGAATTACTGTCCCGGCTGATGAACGATGTCACCGTGATTCAGTCCATCGTCACCGAGACACCCATCGACACGGCCAAGCAGTTAGTGACGTTCATAGGCGGCATCGGCTTCTTGCTGGCCATGAACTGGCGACTCTGCCTCCTCATCCTGCTCCTCCTCCCACTGCTGGTACTCGTCGCCAAGTTTTTTGGACGCAAGCTGAAACTCCTTTCAACCTCAATCCAGGATCAAACCGCGGCGCTCAGCACCCTTCTTGAAGAGGTCATTTCCGGCATACGCATTGTGAAGTCGTTCGTGCAAACAAAGCGGGAAGAAGGCCGTTTCTTGACCGCGGTCCAGCATGGCTTATCGCTCTCACTCAGGCGGGCCAGCATCATGGCCCTATTCGTCCCCGTCATCAGCCTGCTGACATTTTCTGCCGCCGCTGCCGTGCTGTGGTACGGTGGCACTCAAGTGATTGAAGGCACCGTCACACCGGGCGATCTCTTCGCCTTTGTCCTATTCGCAGGAATCCTGATCGGGCCCTTCAGTTCGGCGGCCCGCGTCTTCGCGCAAATCAAAGAGGCTCAGGGCGCCACCCAGCGCGTCTTTGAAATCCTCGATGCAGAAGCGGATATTCGAGACGCCCCGAATGCACACGTCCTCTCCGCCGTAAGAGGCCACGTGCGGGTGGAGCAGGTCAGCTTCAGTTATGACCCACGCACCCCGGTGCTGTCTCACTTATCATTCGAAGCCCAACCGGGCGAACTCGTCGCCTTTGTCGGACCGACGGGAGCAGGCAAAACAACCGTCATCAATCTGCTCCATCGCTTCTACGATCCCGTCGAAGGTCGCATCACCGTGGATGGGCACGATCTGAAACAGGTCACGGTAGATAGTTGGTACCGGCAGGTCGCGCTTGTCCCCCAAGAAACCATCCTGTTTGGCGGGACTATTCTTGACAATATTCGCTATGGGAACCCCGAGGCGAGCGAGGCAGCCGTGCAGGAAGCGAGCAAGGCGGCGCATGCGCACGAATTTATCTCGGCCTTTCCTGACAAATACCTGACCGTGGTGGGAGAGAAGGGAATCAACCTGTCAGGCGGCCAGCGGCAGCGTATCGCCATTGCCCGGGCGATTCTCAAAAACCCTCGCGTCCTGCTGCTCGACGAAGCAACCTCGTCGCTCGACACCGAATCAGAGCGGCTGGTCCAGGAAGCACTTGAACGGCTGATGGAAGGACGGACAACATTTGTCGTCGCTCATCGACTCTCCACGATTCAGCGTGCAGACCGCATCCTCGTCCTGGATAAGGGACGAGTCGTTGAAGAAGGTACCCACGCACAGCTCCTGGAGCGCAAAGGATTGTATCACTATCTCTACACCATCAGATTTGCTGAACAACCGTCCTAGCCCCACCCGCTCCTTCGTCACCCGCCACACCCCGTCCCCGCCGCTCACTCACTGCAGCTTTTCCACCCGCACGCCTAAGAGCCGGATCCGTTGACGTCGCGGGTTCTCCCGCCGGTCGAGGAACGGGAGCAGCAGCTTGAGCAACTCGCGCCGCACAGCCGACCCGTCACGCACCGGATCAGGAAAGGTATGAGCCCTGGTGACCGTGGTGAAATCCGCAAACCGCACGGTAATCGCGACCGTCCTGCAGGCATCGAATCCCTCCTGCGCCAGTCGCGCAAACACCCCGTCACCCAACTGCGACAGCCGCTCCACCAGAACCTGTGAATCCAACGTATCTTCATCAAAGGTCTCTTGTTCACTGATCGACTTCGGCTCCCAATGCTCCTCCACAGGCGAGTCATCCTGTGCGCGAATCTTGGCATACCATTCAAGTCCCCGTTTGCCGAACCGCGCCTCCATATCGACCGGGCTCAGCTGTTTCAGTTCTTCAACAAGACAAATATGCTGCGCGGCAAGCATCGCTTCCGTCTTCGGCCCGATTCCCGGGATCGCCCGTACCGATAACGGCGCGAGGAACGCTTCCGCCTCTGCTTCAGTGACGACCGTAAACCCGTCCGGCTTGTGCATGCCGGACGCAATCTTAGCGATCAATTTATTGGGCCCGATCCCGACCGAAGCCGTTAATCGTTCTTCGGAGAGAATCGCCGCCTTGATCGACCGGCACAACTCAGTCGCGGCTTCGAAGGACCCGGCGCTGGATACATCCCCGTAGGCCTCATCGATGCTCGCCTGCTCAAGCACAGGAATGGCCCGGCGGGCAATGGCCATCACCGCTGCAGATACGCCAGCGTACTTGCGCATATCGACGGATACGAACGTGACCGGGGACTGTCCCTTTCGACGAGCCTCTTCCGAAAGACGCCAGGCTGTGGAAATCGGCGTGGCCGAATGAATCCCGTACGCGCGCGCCTTGTAATTCGCGGTCGAGACAACCCCGCGCCCCTGCCCCTGCGCCGGATCAGCCCCCACCACCAGAGGAAGCCCTCGAAACGCAGGCGTATCCCGCTCCTCAATCGCAGCATAGAACGCGTCCATGTCGATGTGCGCAATGATTCTCGACATCAGCCCATTCCTTTTCCTCGTCTGAAATCAGATGTATCACACTGATTAGCATCCGACAGGTAGCGATGTCTTTCGCCACGAATGCCTGAGATGTTCCGCGACCACAGACATGAAGGTCAAAGAGAGAAGGGGAGACACAGGCGGGCGAACGCAGACCGTAGCCGGAATCCTATGCCCGACAACGTGTCCAAGCGAGAAAAGGAACCACTACGCGTGAAGTGACAGCCAATCTCTGTTAGACAGGGCCTTACCGGACTTTGGAAAAGTCCGCGTCGAATTCGCTGGTCTTCCCGTCCGGGAAGAACACGATGACTTTCGTCTTACCGTTCGGATCGAAGCTATCGTAGGCGAAACGCGCAGTGAATCGCGATCGGAAAGCGGGACCCTGACCATCGTTCTTGCGGCCCTTTTCAGCAGGGCTCACATCGATGGACTTGATATTCTTGTTCCCTTGTTGAAACGCAACCTGCGCTCCTTCGGCAAAGTATTCGTCGTCCCCGCAGAGCTGCACTTCCACTTCCATGTTCGGCATGTCGACGACTTTCTTGATGAACTCGTCCGGCATGCGGATCTCTTTCTTCTGCTTCTTGGATTCCGCCGCTTCCTGACGCCCGAAGGCTTCGAGCCGAAATCGCTTGGTGCGAAGAATGGCGCTGGCACCGCAGGGGTCTTTCTCAGGATCTGACCCGACCCGGGTAGCCAAGGACGCTTGCTGCAGGACCTTCTTGACGTCTTCAGGAGAATTGGCTTTGTCCATCGGAATACG